>NZ_KE384554.1:0-230814 GCF_000426705.1 Spirochaeta cellobiosiphila DSM 17781 | reverse complement strand
ACTGAGGAATTCTCTAAAGCTCACTGAGGAATTCTCTAAAGCTCACTGAGGAATTCTCTAAAGCTCACTGAGGAATTCTCTAAAGCTCACTGAGGCTGCAAAATCATACATTATTGTTGTAAAAGTGTAGCCATTTGTGGAAAAGTAGATCATTTTTGCGAATTCCGTTTCTGTTATGGAGGTATAGTAATTACTATTATCCATTCTGTAAATTATCATCTGGAGGTCATCAAAATAAACTTGTATATTACATCCTTCTGAATAGGGGATTATCTCAAAATCTTCATAAGCACATTCTGTGGAACCAGTTATGAGTAAATAAGAATACTCTTCATTCTGTTATCAAAGCTTGTTTTAAAAGGCTCAACAGTTAATAAATTAAGTATCAGAAGACGTTTTCCATATTCCAGAATAGCACGTAACGTCGGTGTAATTAGAAAAAACAAAATGATTTTCAAAATCCTATGGACATTCTTTAGAAGGTTGTGCTAAAGTTCGCTTCGTCAGTTATTTGATGCGCCGACATAGCTCAGCTGGCCAGAGCACGTGACTTGTAATCTCGGGGTCATCGGTTCGAATCCGATTGTCGGCTTTCATAGTAACATGGGGAGGTTCCCGAGCGGTCAAAGGGGGCAGACTGTAAATCTGTTGCTTCGGCTTCGAAGGTTCGAATCCTTCTCTCCCCATTGTTTCTTTCTCTCGTCTTGGATTTACCATTTTAGTGGTGATATATTTGTATCACATTATGTTGGCTGGAAAACTCATCCTTTTATAATAGTTTATATATCAATATTTAGAGTTAATGTAGGGACAAGCTACACTTGTAGGCTATAATTAATTCGAAGAACAGAACTGTCAGAGATTTAGTGAGCGTTAGAGCTGATTCTCAATTTCTTGTAGCGTATTATGGCTAGAAGGAAAAGACCTAATTAAAGGCCTACAATTTTCTTGTTTTCTTCTGAAGGTAGATGCCCGGTTATCTTCTTATAGTTATGTGTAAATAAGGAAAAATTACTATACCCAACTTTCATGGCAATCATACTTATAGTTAAACTGGTAGATTGTAATAGTTTTTGAGCTGTCTCCATTTTTTCCTTTATGATATATTCCTTTAAGTTAATTCCTGTTTCTCTTTTGAACAGTC
Source organism: Spirochaeta cellobiosiphila DSM 17781 (assembly GCF_000426705.1). Classification (NCBI taxonomy): domain Bacteria; kingdom Pseudomonadati; phylum Spirochaetota; class Spirochaetia; order Spirochaetales; family Spirochaetaceae; genus Spirochaeta; species Spirochaeta cellobiosiphila. The sequence continues at coordinate 229,670 of NZ_KE384554.1, read as the reverse complement.
TCGATAGATAGGAAGGATTTTTTCCGACATATTCGGCTATATCATCTCTTCGAATATCTTCTGATATATTGCGGTGAATATAATCCTCAATAACCTTTATACAATTCTTGTCATTAGGTTCTTTAGTTTTGTGAGCCAAGTATAAACAGCAATTTTCCGCAAAATCTATCATTGCCTGTATTGAGCGATAAGCTTCAAGGGCTTCAATCATATTGTCTTGAGGATATACTTCTTTTAATGATCTACCTTGTTGTGAAAGATTCACAGATATAAATTGAATAAAATCATTATGGAAATTCTTTAGTGCCATTGCTCCAACTTCATTGGAGGGTAGTTTCTCCAGAAAATCTCTAATTTCATTAAGAATAGTTTCGGGATACCCTTCTTCCAAAGCCTGATTCCAGTATAGCCAATTGGGCTCAAAGGGAGGAAGAGGAGCAGCTTTTTGTAAGGTATCTTTTTCAAATATACCCTTAAGATTAGCAATATTATTTGCTTTAAGAGTTTTCAATACATCTATTGCAGAATGGAATGAGTCAAAGTTAAATGGGCCATTCCAATAGACTGAAATGTCATTACTTATTTCTTTCAAAAGGTCATATATACAATGAATAATGTGAGAGAGACTTTTTGAATCTATTGAATCAGTTCCTTTTGAATAAAAGATAAAGAATAATTCATCAGGAGAATTTGAAAAGAATATGGAAATAAGATCAAATCCTTCCCATACAGACCGAATTTTTTCTTTTATATTATTAAGGACAGGTTCTTTGAGGAAATGGGTTATTAGGCCTGTATATAGGGACAAATCTTTCTTGAGTTCATATCCTAATTTATGAAGGTCTTCTAGAATATCAATAGAACTTGTCATCGTGTTTGCTAAAAAGTTTTGGAATAGAGCATCTATCAATTTGTCTTTATCATTATATATCATTTGACCATAGTTCTTAATGAAATTTGCCTGTTCTGAAGAGATTCTTCTTTTTACAGCCCTTGATAGGACTTCTTCGATTTCTTCATAAGGAGCTGGTTGTAGGAGATAATCGAATACATTCAACTTTAAAGCCTTTTGAGCATATAAAAAATCAGCATGGGCTGTTAGAAGAATGCAAGTAATATCTAAGTGTTGCTCAAGAATCCATCTGTATAGATCCAATCCTGATTCTTTGGGCATCTCGATATCACAGAGAAGAATATCAATTTTTGTTTTACATATAATAGCCCTGGCTTCAAGAGCATTTAAGGCCTTGTAGACTTTGTGGATCCCAATTCTGGACCAATTCACTCCACAGAATATTCCACTCACTACACTAATTTGATCATCAACAACGAGAGTTACCATTTGCTTATGATAACCCTATTTGACAATATGACAAGTTCTTTCAGTTAAAAATATGTTACTATATTTGTAATAGGAGTATCTCCCCTTGAAAAGCACCCCGTTAAAACAATTAATAATTTCTATTCTTTTGATCTTTTTTTTACCTTTTACTTTGTTCTTCCTTTTTTATAATCTTTATACCATTAAAAATGTTAATTCTCGAATTGCCCAAAATACTAAAGGTAGAGTTGAGTATTATAGAAATAGTCTTGAAGATCTATTAAAGAATAATGAAAAGTTTATGATTAATCTTGTAGCTAATAATAATAACTTTAGGCAACTAAAATTTAAAGAAACTGAATTAGAAGCTCACCTTAATTGCTACAGTATCATTCAAAAATATAAAGATATTATTAATATTAATCCCATTATTCGGGGTTTCTATATTGTTTCCAAAACTAATAACATGGCAAGGCATATATATAGGGAAGGGTTAGGACTAGAACAAAAGAAATTGTTAAATCAATATATAATGAAACAGATAGAGGACGATTGTTATGATCCACAACACTGGGAAGTTGTTTATTTGGGTAATAAAAGTTATCTATTGCGCATTTTAGGTTTGAATAATACCTACTGTGTCAGTTTTATTGATTTTGATTTATTGCTTTCAAAAAGTAATACTATCACTTCCCCTAAAGAACAGATTTTCTTTTCCTTACCAAATAAAACAGTCCTAAAGGGAAGAAAGCAATTATTACAGGATAATATTATTCTAAATAAAATAGACTATGATAAGGAATATTCTTTATTAAAATCAAAGCACAATTATCTCTTTGTGGCTAGTTATTCTCCATATATGAGATTGTACTTAGTTAGTTACCAGTTTTATGAAGGACTTCTTAAAAGTATGACCTGGTTTCAGTTCATCCTATTAGTCTCTACCTTGATATTTATTATACTTATTCTTATTATATTTAATTTGCTTAATTCCCTAATATTATCCCCTCTTAATATTCTTAATAATACCATGAAGGATATAAAAGATGGACAAGTAAATAAGCAATTACAGATACCAAAAAAAGTTAGTGAATTTAAAGCTGTTGGGTCTTTGTTTAATGAGATGCTCGTTGAACTTAAAGAGTTGAAAATTGATCAATATGAACGAACATTGCAAAATCAACAAGCTGAATTAGAGCGTTTATACATTCAGATACGACCCCACTTCTTTCTTAACTGTTTAAAAATATTCTATGGAATGGCTCAGCAGCAGGAATATAAAAAACTACAGGAAATGATCATTTCCTTGTCTCAATATTTACGAAGTGTTTTTAAAAATAAGGAATTGACTACAGCATTGGATGATGAAATTGATAGTGTACGAAAATTCATTGAACTAAAAAATAAGACTGATGATGCTCAGATAATTCTTGAAACTAAGATTCCGGATTTTTTAAAAACATTTCAAATCCCCACAATGACAGTTCTTACCTTTATTGAGAATTCTTTAAAATATGCTCTTGAACCTAATCATCCATTAACTTTGTCTATAAAAGTTATATACCTTCCTAATCCTTCTGATGATGTAATTAATATTTCTATTACTGATAATGGTCCTGGTTTTGATCTAAAGATTCTGGACTGGCTAAACTCTGAGAAAAAAGAAAAGAATTCTTTCCAAGAGCATGTGGGAATACGGAATGTCTGTAAGAGGTTGCAACTTCTGTATCAAGATAGAGCCCGTATCATCTTTCTGAATCAAGGTGGTGCTCATGTCGAATTGTTTCTTCCTTATAATGAAAAGTAACAAAAATGCTATTGTTATGTCATATTTTTATTATTGATTCATAGTTCTTTCTAGGAATGTCATAATATTGTTATCCTAAACTAACTTTTTCGGTAGAGAAGGCTTTATCAAGGTGATACAAAATCATTATCAAACACAGAAAGGAGTTTTTCATGTTACGGAAAAAAGTGTTTTTAGGAGTTACGATTTTATTGGCAACACTAGTATTATTTGGTTGTCAACAGAAGAACGAAGCTTCAAATAAAGACTCTGAAGATTATGTGGTTACTATTTATGCTCCCTATAATGCTTCTACTGAGGATTGCGAACAGATATCTAAAGAGGTGAGTAAGATAACAGAATCCCTTATTGGATGTAAGGTTGAGGTTATTCGTAATGTTACAGTTGAACAGTTAAATTTAGCTTTGGTATCTGGAGAAAAACTGGATCTCTTTTATGCTTTTCCCTGGGAAGTATCTCTTTCTTCTATGGCTTCCAGTAATCAGATTGTAGATATGACTGATCTTCTTCAGCAATATGCACCTAACACAAACAAAAGTATTTCTTCTGATGACTGGCGATGCGTTACCATTAATGGTCGTATCTATGGTATTCCTATGAATAAGGATAAGGCTCAAGGAAGAGGTTTCCTAATGGTCAAAGAAATAGCAGATGAAGTAGGTATCGATTATAGCCAATACCTAACTTATGCTGATCTTGATAAATATTTTGCTAAAATAAAAAAAGCTTATCCTGATATGTATCCAGTCGTACCTAATACAGGAACTATGAATAGGCCAGCCTGGTCAGCAGATGTGCTTGGGGATAGTTTAGGAGTTCTTGAAAATTGCCTTGTCGATGATACAACAGTTGTCAATTTATATAATACAGATTCCTTTAAAGAATATGCTTCATACATTTACAAATGGGCTCAAGAAGGATACATGATGCCAGATGGGGTTAACACGACTGAAGGCTATGATATTTTTATTAGCTCTGGAATAGGTTTTGGAACTTTTACTCCTTTTAAGGCAGGAATGGAAGCTGAAGAGAGCAGAAAATGTGGTAAAGATATTGTGATAGCAAAACTTTATGAACCTCATTCAACAACCTCAATGGTCAATGCCTCATGGTGTATTGCAAACAATAGTACTAATCCTCAAAAGGCTATGGAAGTACTTGAATTGATGTATAACAATTCTGATATAGCAAATCTACTAATTAATGGACTTGAAGGTGTTCACTGGAAGTTTACTGATAAGGAACAAGGTATAATTGACTATGCCGATGGTATTAATGCCTCAAATACTGGTTATTCTGTAGTAGGCTGGGCCTGGCCTAATGAGCAAATAACCTATGTATGGAAAGGTGATGATCCTGAAGTTTGGAACAAACTTGGGGAATTTAATAAATCTGCTCATTCTTCTCCTGCTAAAGGTTTTGTTTGGAATAATGAAAAGGTACTTAATGAAGTTACCGCTTGTAACAATGTTATTGCTAAATATGAAGCCGGACTTGTCACAGGTTGTTTGAATCCAGACACTACTATACCTAAATTCAATGCAGAACTAAAAACTGCTGGTATTGATACTATTATTTTAGAGAAGCAAAAACAATTAAATGACTGGTTATCAAAACAATAAGAAACAATATGTGAAAAGGAAGGAGTACTGATATGACTAGTCATAAACAGCACAAATTAAAAATGTTTCTCCCCCTTTATTTGATGATGGTACCAGGCATTATCTATATTTTTGTGAATAACTATATTCCTATGGCGGGTATCATACTCGCCTTTAAAAAATACGATTATAAGCTAGGTATGTTCCGTAGTAAGTTTATAGGATTCAGTAACTTTGAATTCTTGTTTAAAACAAAGGACGCCCTTACCATTACTCGAAATACCTTGTTATATAATGTTGTATTCATCCTATTGGGTACGATACTAGCGATAACCATAGCTATACTTTTAAATGAGATTCGAAATGATAAAGCAAAAAAAGCTTACCAAACTCTAATTCTTATTCCCTACCTTATCTCCATGGTAGTGGTCAGTTATGTGGTTTATGGGTTTCTGAATTCACAATTTGGTTATATTAATAAGACGATACTATCGGCTTTAAACCGTGAAGGTATTTCATGGTATTCTAATCCCCAATATTGGCCTTTTATTCTGGTACTCGTGTATTTATGGAAGAGCATTGGCTTTAATTGTATTATTTATTTTGCCACTTTGGTTGGTATAGATAAGGGATATTATGAGGCTGCAGAAATAGACGGGGCTAATAAATGGAAACAAATTATTCATATAACTTTACCAAGTTTAAAACCAACCATTATTATTCTCACTTTAATGGCCATAGGTCGGATATTTTATTCCGACTTTGGACTATTTTATCAAGTACCTATGAATAGTGGTGCCTTAATTGATGTAACAAATACTATAGATACTTATGTCTACAGAGGCCTTACCCAGTTAAATAATATTGGTATGGTATCTGCCGCTGGTTTTTATCAATCAGTAGTAGGTTTTATTTTGGTTCTTACTGCTAACTTTATTGTCCGTAAAGTCAGCAAAGAGAACGCTCTATTTTAGGAGATTAAGATGGTTACGACAGATAGATTTTATCAGACCCTTTTACACATAGTAATGTTAATATTATGTGCTATCTGTGTTCTGCCCTTTTTATTATTAATTAGTTCCTCCCTTAGTTCGGAACAAAGTCTTGTTATTAGGGGATATACATTTTGGCCTAGTCATCTTGATTTAAGTGCCTATAAGTATCTCTTTATTGGATCCAAGGCTATCCTAAGGGGCTATATTATATCAACACTTGTAACAGTATTAGGGACTTTATTGAGCCTGGTTCTAACTACATTATTTGCTTATCCCTTATCTCGTAAGAATCTTCCGGGACGCAATTTTTTTGCTTTTTTTGTATTCTTTACTATGCTGTTTAATGGAGGTTTAGTTCCCAGTTATATAATGTGGACTCAGATGCTTCATATTAAGAATACTATCTGGGCATTGATATTACCAAATCTATTGTTAAATGCTTTTAATATAATAATGATGCGAACTTATTTTTCCTCAAACTTACCTGAAGAGGTGATAGAATCGGCACGAATGGATGGTGCAAAAGAATTCACCATACTGACAAGAATAGTAATACCCATGTCTACTCCTATAATGATAACTGTATGTTTACTAGTAGGATTGACCTATTGGAATGATTGGCTTAATGGCCTTTATTACATTAGTAAGGATCAATATTACAGTATCCAGGTTTTATTAACAAAAATGCTTAAAAACATTGAAATGGTTAAGAAAGCATCCTCTGCAGGTGCCTCTTCAATGACTCTACCATCGACATCAATAAGAATGGCTGTTGCCGTGATGGGTGTCCTCCCCATCCTTGTTGTCTATCCTTTCTTCCAGAAATATTTTGTCAAGGGCATCATTATTGGTGCTGTTAAAGGTTAATCATATGAAATTTCCAAATAACTTTGTCTGGGGCGCTGCTTCAGCGGCTTATCAAATAGAAGGAGCATCCTTTGAAGACGGGAAGGGCCTTTCTATCTGGGATGTGCATACAAATGATACTCATCCAGATCCCATAACAGGAATCTCTAATATTAAAAATAATGATAACGGTAATATCGCTTGTGATCATTATCATCGTTACAGAGAGGATGTGGCTCTAATGAAAAAAATCGGTATCAAAGCTTACCGATTTTCCCTAAGCTGGACTCGTATCATTCCTGATGGTCAAGGCGCAGTAAATCAAAAAGGTATTGATTTTTATAATAATCTGATCGATGAACTTTTAGCCGCAGGAATTGAGCCATATATAACATTGTTTCATTGGGATTTCCCTCAAAAACTCCAAGAGATTGGGGGCTGGAGCCATCCTGATATGCCTCGTATCTTTGCTGACTATGTGCAGGTTGCTGTAGAGGCTTTCTCTGATCGTGTCAAATATTGGATGACTTTGAATGAACCTCAATGTCATATAATAGTAGGGCATGTGGATGGTAAATGTGCCCCTAAATTAAGGGTTAGTCCAAAGGAAGCCTTTTACTTAATCCATAGCATCTTGAAAGCACACGGATTAGGTGTACAAAGAATACGACAATATGCAAAGCAGAATGTTCAGGTTGGTATTGCTCCCAATCCATCAGCTTTTTATCCGTACTCTGATAATCCTGATGATCAGTTAGCGGCTCAAGAAAAAGCGTTTACAGCGGACAGTCGTAATCTGTGGGCTACTACCTGGTGGCTAGATCCTCTTCTACTTGGTCATTATCCTGAAGATGGTATAGAGGCTTATGGGAGTGATTTTCCGCAAGAAATCAACAACCCTGAGGATTTAGCTATCATTAATCAATCTTTAGATTTTCTGGGCTGTAATTTCTATACCGGTGCATGTGTTAGAGCTGATAATAAAGGGATGCCCGTTATCGTGGATCCAAAAATTGGATATGACCGTACAGCATTCAAATGGGAGGTTACTCCTCGTATCCTCCAGTATATGCCTATTTTCCTCTATAACAGATATCACTTACCTATACTAATTACAGAAAATGGACTGTCCCTGTCTGACTGGGTTTCCCTTGATGGAAAAGTCCATGATCCCAATAGAATTGATTACATGCAAAGGTACTTGAGAGAACTCAAAAAAGCTATAGATCGAGGTGTGCCAGTACTAGGTTATTTAACCTGGTCCATTATGGATAATTTTGAATGGAATGATGGATATGGGGAACGATTCGGTCTTATCCATGTAGACTATGGGACTCAAAAAAGAACTATTAAGGACTCTGGATATTGGTACAATAAAATCATAGAATCCAATGGAAAATCCCTTTAAGTATATTCTCTGATTTGGTAAAGAGATCAGGTGAGGATACCAAACCTGATCTTGTTCAAATCATAGATTCAAAAGGTTCTCAATAAACCCAACTATATTATTCTTATCATCAGATATGTAAGTAGACCATTACATGTGGTCTACTGTCATTCAAATGCTAAATCAAATTTCTTGTAATCCTTATTTATATCTTTTAACATTAAATAAAAGGTTACTTTAAGAATGAAGAATACAAAAGATAGATTAATAAACAGGAACACATTTATGTAATCAGGTGTAGGAAGGGTAGGTAAATGGTACATTCTACCATTAGAGAAAAACTCCTAGGCAAGTGGGGGCGCTGGGGAGCTACTCATTGGATTAAGACTTTGCTCTTTGGGGCTATAATCAGTGTCTTTATGTCATGGGGTGTCATACACCTGACAATGGAGATGACTTTCTTTTCTATAATGCCAGGTCAATCAACACAAGTTAAGGATCTAAAACAGATAATGGGTGACTATCCTTTAGCTTCTGGAATCACCATTGTCATTGATGGGCGTACCCTTAAGAATCAGGATGTAGCTAGAAAGAAAATAGAAGCGACCATATTAGAGGTGGAACAGGAGTTCAATCAACAGCGCTACAAACCTTATATAAAGGCCGTATATGGGCATATAAATAGGGATTTCTTCAAATCACACAGTCTTATTATAAATGAATTAGAAGACAGGGAACGTCTGTTTCGTATATTTAAAAGCGTCGATCTTGCCTCCTTCTTGTATGGATTAAACAATGACTTTGAAAGAGAATATTCTGGGAATGATCAGAAACTTAAGGATGATGAGTCCGAGGCTGTTGGCCAGTTTGAGGGTCTGAATTCTCTAATAAATTTGATGGTCCAATCTTTTGATGGACAACTAAACTCAAGAGATAGTATTAGTCAATCTTTCGATGATTTCCTGTTTGGTCCCTCTTATTATCTTAGTAAAGACAATAGAATGGCTATTATTCAGATTGAACCAACCTTTACTATGGAGGATTTTTCTATTCTGGTTCCAGGAGTAAATACCATAGAAGAAGGAGCTAAACTAATTGCAGCTCGAAATGGTTTAAAAGCTTATTGTACAGGTTTAACCACCATTGCGCGAGATGAGATGATAACTAGTCAACAAGGATTAGGAATCTCTATGTTGCTTGCCTTCTTTCTTATTCTTCTCATTATGGTATTCGTTTTTAAAATGTGTTCCACACCCCTGATAACTGGGGTTCCTTTGTTAATAGGAATATATTGGTCTATTGGAATGACAGGATTCTTAATTCATCGACTAAATATAATGACTGCTATGTATATGGTCGCATTGGTTGGATTGGGAATTGACTATTCTATACACCTTCTTACTTCTTATACTCAAGAACGTGATAATGGATTGGATTATTTATCAGCCATGGAAAAAGCTTTCGCTACAACAGGGTCGGGAATCTTGACCGGTGCTTTAACAACAGCCATAGCCTTTTTTTCTATGATGGTGGCTGATACTGAGCTAATGAGAGAGTTGGGAATGGTGGCAGGATTAGGAATTCTTTTTGAATTACTTGCTATGCTTATTTTTCTACCTCCGTTAATCGGGCTTGCTTCTACTTTGAAAAGGAAGAAACCATCAAAGACTTATAAGTTCTTTACAAAGTTTTTTATTCCTTCAGATTTTGGTGAATATCTTGGATCAAGGATTGTAAAACATCCTACCTTTTTTATTATTTTAATGTTATCTTTTTCTGCTTTTTTAGCCATAAAAATTGGTGATGTTAAGATTGAAAAGAATCTCCTTAATATGGAAGCAAAGGACCTAGAATCTGTAAAAATGCAGGATGTTTTAGTTGATGAATTTGGTATGGGGGCAGACGGTCTATTTGTTTTAACACAAAATATACATGAACTAAAAGATTTAGAGAAACAAATCAAGAAACTAGATTCCGTTAAACAAGTAGAATCTTTGGCTCCTCTTCTTCTTACTGAAGAAGAATGGCAAAATCGAATTCCTGGTGTCGTTCAATTTAAACAGAATGCAATGAATTTAGAGGTAACTAGAAATGTTAACTTATCTTTGTTAAAAGATGAACTAATAAGATTAGAAATGAACCTAATTGAATTATCAGATATGTCTTATCTAGGTAATATGAAAAAAATGTCACTAACTTTGAATCAAATGACTGGGTATAACAAGGAGGGGATAAAAGAGAGAGAAAGTGCCTTGGCACGTATAATTGATCAATTGAATAAGTCAGATTTTGATGAATCTATGCTTCGTCAATTTCAGTATACCTTTTCATCATTGTTGAAGGAAAAATTAATCAATATGTCTTCTATCGAAGCTTATGATCAGAATGAACTTCCTCCTTTATATGGTAAAGGATACTACTCACAAAAAAACAACTCTTACCTTATGTCCATCATACCTACTCAAAATCCTTGGGAAGGGGACTTTCGACAAATATTTCTAACTCAGGTTTCTTCTATAACAGATAAAGGAACAGGCATGATCATGGCATCTGATCAATTGACTATTATGGCAGAGTCAGACGGTCTCAAAGCTTCTATGACTGCTTTAATTGCGATATTTTTAATTCTTTTGATTGATTTTCGGAATCTGAAAATAGTTATTTTCACTATGATTCCCCTATGCCTATCATTTATTGCATTGTTTGGATTTATGGGATGGACAGGAATGAGATTTGATTTTGTTAACATTATAGCAGTTCCCCTGCTTATTGGAATAGGAATAGATGATTCAGTGCATATCAGTCATCGCTATTTATTAGAAGGAAAAGGCCAAATAGAACGAGTCATTGCTAAAACAGGTACGGCAGTTATGTTAACAAGTCTTACAACTATTATTGCTTTTGCCTCTTTTATTCCTTCCGTTATGCAGGCCATGCATAGTACCGGAATTCTATTATCAGTGGCTATGACCTTTGCTTTTCTTTTCTCCATTATTTTTTATCCTGCTTTCTTGAATCTGGTTGTAGACCGGAATAAATTTAATTTATATCCATGGGGGTCCTAATGAGGTCCACATTCATTTTTATTTTTCTAACAATGTCTTTAACGATCTATTCACAAAGCGCACAAGTTATAGTTCAGAAAGCAGATGACAATATAAAGGGACCACAAGTATGGTCTTTAAGCACTATCCAGATTGTGAGGAATGGAAACACCTTACCCCTACAAAGAATGGAAGGTTATTCCATGGATATTAATGGACAATATCATAGTCTAACCGTTTATCTAGGTCCTCCACGCATGAAGGGAACTGCTTATTTGATGATTGAGGATAATTTATGGGTTCGTTTTTCCTCCACAGGACGGGTTCGTAAATTATCATCTTCTGCTAAGAAAAATTCAGCTGGAGGAAGCGATTTTTCCTACAACGATATGGGGGATGATAATGCCGGAATTAGTTCTAAATATAGAGTTAGGTTAGCAGGGGAAAAGAAAATTAACAAACAAAACTGTTATTTGATTGAAATGTTTCCTAAGAATGAAAAGTCTTCTTCCTATGATAAAATTCTTGCCTATATAAGTGAAAAAGATTTTCATTATATTCAACTTGATTATTATGAGGCTGGTGCGCTTATTAAAACGATGACTTTGAATGATTATCGATCAATTGATCAAAAGGAATATCCTTATATTATCACCATGGAGAGTCATGTGAAAAATTCTATAACAACTATTACTACAGAGTCCATAGAATTTAATTCCCCTAAAGTGAAATCCCAGATGTTTTCCCCTTCATATATACAAAATGAAAGTATATTTTAGTTTTCTTCTTTTATTAATTATTAGTACTTTTGCTTTTCCTCAATTGAGCTATTATGGTGATTATACAGCTCTTATTATTGGGTATGTCAGGCAAGACAACTATGACACAGCTATAAATCCAGATAATATTGCCTCTCTAAAGGATATTAATCTTAGTAATAGCATGACTTGGAAAATGTCAGCTGGAGATGATAATGGCCATCTTGAGCTCTGGTTTGGTCTCAATCAATATCCTATTGGAGCTGGTTTAGTGGCTGCTGCATATGATGGCAATTCTGGAACGGATTTGTCAAATACCTACTTATTTGTTAATGACAAAGGTGATAATGTTTACAGTATTGATCTCATGCGGGCTAATGTCAATTGGACAATAAATCAATCATTATTAGTTCGATTAGGTAGACAATCTTTATTGACGGGATATGGATATGGGTGGAATCCCATTGATTTTGCTAATACAACTAAAGATCCAACATCTCCTCTATCAGAGTTAAAGGGAGTTGATTCCTTAACCTTTCAATTATTTCCGTATGAACTTACCAACCTGAAATTCTATTTTCTATTTGATGATACTGTCTTGGAACATGGTACTAACTATGATGAACTAAAAGGGGGGAGCGAATTAAGTCTGTCTCTACCTGTATTTGATGTTAAGTTAACAGGATTTTTAGACCAAAACACAACTCAAATGGGAATAGGTAGTCAGATTGATATGATGGGAGTTGGTGTATATGGGGAATACGCTATTCATTTTAGCAATTCTGAAGAGAGTAAAGTTAATTCTTTATTAGGAATCGAATATGTGTTTCCTTGGGAAACATCTTTTATCATTGAATACTATTCTCATCAGGAAGGATTCAGTGAAGAGGAACGGGATAATATTTTATTAACTATTAAAAATGATCCCCTAAAGGCCAATGAATATTGGAGTTATTACAACCCTGGATATTATTCACAGTATTATGGTATGGCTTATCTATCCCAACCATTTTACAGCTATAATATACAAACCGATATGACCTTACTCTTTTCACTAGATTCTGGAGCTTTGTACCTAATCCCTGAAGTAATATGGCAGAAAAGTGGCAGTTTGATTGTAAGTATAGGGTATACGGGGATCTTGAATACTACAGATGATCCTAGTAGTGAGGCCTACTTAGCCCCTGTTAAACACTCGATTACATTTAAGTCTCAGTATAGCTTTTGATGTAACAAAAAGGGTTAATAATAAATAGTATCGACAAGAATACCAAGAAGAGAACCATTTCATTTTCCTTTTTCCTTTCTTTAGCATATTGATAGTGATTATTAGTAATGTTGCATTGAACTAAGGGAAATTGTAATATCAGGTTATGATAGAATTAAAGAATTCAGTTCTGTCCATTAGTATTAATCCAAATGGAGCAGAACTGACACACATTAAATACAATGAAAAGGAATATCTTTGGCAAGGCGATTCAGACTATTGGGTGGGGCAATCGCCACAGTTATTTCCTGTAATAGGGGCCTGTCCTGAAGGTGGTTGGGACTATAAAGGTAAAAAAATCCTTTTGGGTAATCATGGTTTTGCCAGGAAAAGCTCATTTGAATTGGTAGAACAGAGTGATGACCATTGTCTTTTATCCCTTACAGATAGGGAAAGCATAAAATCTCAGTACCCTTTCTCTTTTGCCCTCTATATCAAATATAGTTTGGATCATAATAGGTTAAGGGTTGATTATCTCGTAGAGAATAAGGGTAAGGGAATTTTACCCTTCTCAATAGGAGCCCATCCCGGTTTTATCTGTCCCTTAGATTCTGGTCTTAAGTTTGAAGACTATTATGTCCAGTTCAATCGAAGGGAAAAGATAGCACGACGTTATAAGAATGAATTCCTAACAGGAGAGAAAGAACTTCTTCTTGATAATAGTGATAGGATCGATCTTGATTATAGATTATTTGATAGGGGAGCTATTATTTTTTCGGGTTTAGAATCAGATTCTGTTATTCTCAAAAGTGACAAATCATCCCATTCTGTACAGATGGATTTTGCTGGTTTCCCTGATTTTGGTATATGGACTGTTCCAGGTAAAAAAGCTCCTTATCTATGCCTGGAACCATGGTTTGGTGTAGATTCTAGTGAAGGGGACTCTTCCGATTTTGAGAAAAAAGAGGGAATCCAATTTCTTCAAACTGGTGAAACCTTTCCATGCTCCTACTCTCTATTGTTTTCTTAAGCAATAGAGAGCTTATTAACAATATGATAGAAAGGTAGTATAACCCTTAAACGTTCTCTATAGAGAAGATAAGGCGATGAAGTATTTTTTTTTGTAAAGCATATAGTTTCTTATAGTCCTTTTTGAGATGAACTTCTTCCTCTCTCCACTGCTTCGCAAAGGTCTCGAGAAGTTTTTTAAATTCAGACATTCCCAAAGCTTGGGCTCTTTGACTTAAACTTTCCCATATCTCTGATACATTTATTTTTTGGAAAGAAAACCCCAATAATAGGAGTTCACCCATTTCATATAAAATATCATCTAAGAAGTTTTGAATAGGATTTGTCCTATGTTGTGAAGATAAAACATTAATATCTATAAAATGGGAGGATGTATAATAATCATCAATCCAGGGCTGGAAAGATTTCCTTTTCCCATTTTCTTTATAAATGATGGCTACGATCTGTAGGTTCATCCGGGAACTCTTATATCCTATAATTCCACTGATCATTTCAATAGATATATCAGTTGATCCTAAGAGAGATAGCAAACCTTCTACACCTTTCTTCGCCTGATTAATATAAGGGAAGAATATATCAATCTTTTCCCCATTTTTGTCATAGGCAAATGCTTTTACTTGTTGATTAACAATATCAAATAAAACATCACTGATTTTATTAACCTGGATGATATAAAAATTCATTATATCTCCATGCGGCTGTAATGCCTTAGGAGGATAATGATTTATACGTACTTCAAAATTTTTAAAATCAGATATCAATATAGTATCTCTTATAGTTGACCATTGGAAATCTAAGGGCAGTACAGATAATTCCGTACCTGGTTTAATTCTGTTTCCCGGAACTTTTTTCGCCTTGGATAGAATGAGAGCAGAAGTCCCAGCTTGTTTAAAACTTATGCCTTTAAAGGCTATTCGCTGGGATAATGAAGAATAACTATATTCTTGTGGAAGCTCTCTAAATAAACGATCAAAATGAAGTATATCACCAGAGGTAACGTTATAATAAAATATTCTTAAATAAGAACCTTCTATCGTTTCAACAGGGATCACTCCTAATCCTATAAGACTTGTCTTGCTTAGTGATGTTTCATAATTATAACTTCCCCCAAGAATAAATTCTGGTGGAACTTCCTTTGTATAATGTAAAGCAGCTTCTTTGCGAATATCCCATTCTCCCCATTCCATTAGTATTGTCGTGGGATGAAACTGACTATCTACTGAGGAATATTTATTAATAGCCTTATAGATATTTACAAGATTTTCAGCTGGCCATAACCAATTATATTGAATCAAAAGATTTTTGTATTTTTCTAATTCCATTAAGAAGTAGGGAGATATTTTGGTCAGTCCATGGGTCAATAATTCTAAAAACAATTCATCAATAGCGTCTATAGTATCAAAAGGAATATTCTTGATCGTTTTATTGGTTGAATAGAATCCCCCGTTTTTACTCCCTAAGCGAAAAGCCCAAACGGCAATACAAACGCATTTCTGATTAAGTCTTTGATCATTGGAGAGGCTCTGAAAATAGCGAAGATCACCCTTTACTAAAAAACGTAAAGTTAATCCATGATTGTAAAAAATGACCCTTGGCTTTATTCCCGGGATAAGCTCCAGAAGGACTCCTTCTTCATATTCCTTTAAAGCCTGATTATATAGTTTCTCTCCAAACTCCGCTTTAAGTTCTTCATCAGTAAATTCCCCAGGATTCCAACTGCTTTCTTCACTATCAATAGTATTTTTTAAGAAGAATATACTTCTAACCATGTGACGGCAGATACCGGAAGCAGGGCAGGTACAGATACCTTGTTCAAAGGTTTGATCATGATTAAATTGTGTAGTCACATTATCTGACCATACTAATTTTATATCCCCTTTTTCTGTTTCACTTATATCAACACTTACTTTTTTTGTTTCATATTCTTTTTTCGCTTTATTGACTGTTCCCTTATTTGTATAAACAGCTAAATCATCTTCACCAATACGTAATAGATCTAATCTCATCATGATAATCCCATTTTTTCAGAAACCCAATGGGCTAATTCTCCAGGAGTCATAGCTCCAATATGAGCTCCGATGTTCACTAATTGCTGGGTGAGTTGATGGTTGTAAACAGGTTCTGAATGGTTATTAAGTGCCGCTAATCCTAGGAGAGAAACTTGGCTATCGATTAATTGGTATGCTAATTGAAGTAGTCTATATTCGTTAGGGCCTTCATAAAAATCAGATATAATCATAAAGATACATCTTCTGGGGTTTTCAATTAATTCCATTCCGTATTGCACAGCCAGCGCAATATCCGTACCACCTCCTAATTGTACTTTCATTAGGGTTTCCATGGGATCTTCACAATATTCTGTCAGATCAACTATGTTAGTATCAAATAAAACCAGATGAGTCTTTAACAAAGGAAGTTTATAAAAAATAGAAGCACAGACAGCGGAATAAATGATGCTATCCGTCATACTACCAGATTGATCTACTAGAATGATCATCTGCCACTTTTGAGCATAATTTCGTTTTCTTGAATAAAAGTATGGTTGCTTAATAATAAGCTTTTTGAGATCATTATTATAGTTTTTGAGATTATTCATAATTGTGGAGTGGGGATCAAAATTGGCTGCATTTCTTTTTAAGCTTCTACGTCGTTTATTAAGGGTTCCCCAAAAACTGGATTCTATTTCTGTTTTGAATTGTTCCATTAATTCTTGAATCACTTTACGAGCTATGTCTCTAGCCATATTAAGAACTTCATGATTCATCAGATGCTTTGTCTGTAATATTGCTTT
The DNA here is from genome assembly GCF_000426705.1 of Spirochaeta cellobiosiphila DSM 17781. Classification (NCBI taxonomy): domain Bacteria; kingdom Pseudomonadati; phylum Spirochaetota; class Spirochaetia; order Spirochaetales; family Spirochaetaceae; genus Spirochaeta; species Spirochaeta cellobiosiphila. The sequence continues at coordinate 212,884 of NZ_KE384554.1, read as the reverse complement.
TAGAAGGGTCATTGATGGTTCTGCTCTTTTTAAGATATTAGGATTTGTTACAATTTCATCTAATCTGTATCTTTCTAAGGCGTCTTTCTCTAAACGGTCAATAACTTTCTTAGGAAATAATTCATGAATCCTGTTAATCCACTGAGGAACAGATAATTGGGAAGTTCCTAATCCTCCCTGTTTTCCTATCCGGATATTTCTTTCTTGTCCATATTCTTTACCATACAAAAACTCAAGGGCCTCATCTTGAGCCTGTTGTTCTTGTGATAAGGATAGATTCTTAAAATTATCATTAGACAATGACCCCAATATTAAACGCCAACGTATTAATCTATCATCTGACATCTAAGTTAATCTCCTATTCCATATAGGGTGAGTAAATGACTTACCTTATTATCTAATTCCTTACCTGAGAGAATGACTTCCTCAGGAATATTGTGATCCATCAATAAGGATAGCTCCTGCACATTGTGGGAAAGCAATTCTGCCAGATAGTGTTTTTCTCTGGGAGCAAAATGAGTAAAAGCAAGTTTTAAAGCTGGTAAAGCCTCTAAAAACTCTTCATCGGAATAACCAGTAATGTATGAATCTAATGTGTTAATAAAGCTCATATTTCTTTGGACTAGTTCTCTGGCAGAAACAAATAAACCTTCTATATAATCACCTATATTATTGGGATCACTAAAAAATTTAAGATCTAATAAAATGTCTGATTCATTAATCTCATCCAGATACCATAGACTTCCTTGAACGGCCCCTTTTAAGATGGATAATTGACCCTGTTGTTGAGCAAAAATTCTTAAAGTATCGACAAAACTTTGACGGGCATATTCTGGACATATGGGCATACGTAGATAAGCTTGTAGCATTAAGTCAAGAGCATTGAGATAATCCGTAACATTAGATTGAGGGACTCCTGTTATTTCTAAAAGTGACATTAGATGATCCCAACTGTTATAGAGAAGTTTCCCAGCTTGGGAATTCCCCTGACTATCAATTCTATAATTCATATGTCTATCAAACAGAAATAAAAATAATAGGTGCTTTAATGCTTTAGCCAAATCTAAAAAATCACTAGACCCATTGATAGCTGTTTCTAACTTGCCAAATAACTTACGGCCTTTGTATTCCGGTAATGCTAAAGCAACTTGAATCATGAGTATGGCAAGGGAGGAAGCTTTATTTTCTTCTTCAATAGCATTGGATAAATAATTTTCAATCGCCTCATCTAGGCTACCTCCAAAACGAGAAGCTTCTATCAGATCACTATGAAAGTTCACAGTGCTTACTAAAAGCCACCTCTCTTCCATTAGGGCCAAATTGGTTTGTTCTATAAAATCTGGACCTTGTAACTTAGTAAAACCTTTTATATTAAGGAGATTTAAACTATGTAATAATCGACTTTTCCTAAGGTCTTCCTGGCTATTATAATTAAGAGTAACTTCCTTTTTTAATTGATCAGGATACAATTCCCATTGATGCAATTGTTGTTCAATCTCTTTTACGAGGGGTGGTAGAGGAGTTCCTTTAGCCAGAACTCCCCGTTTGTCCCCTCGGTAAACTTGTTCAATAACTTCTAATAAGGGATGATAGCCACTACGGCTTATCTCATCCTTAATCAAAACCGATTTTAATCCGTCATAAATATCCCGTCGTTGTACTATTTTATGTCCTCGTAAATTCGCGAGAATCCGACAGGCATTCTCAGCTGCTATGGCATCAGCTGTACTAGCTATCTGTTTTTGACGACGTAAAGCTTCTATAATAGCCATTAGGATTTTTTTATGATTATAATCTTTGTTAGCAAAACATTGTTCCCAATAATCTTGATAAAAACCAGGTCCAGCCATACCCGACTGATAACCTTTAAGTTTATCTAAACGTTCATAGGAGTAAGGTATGAGGGCTGTGTCTGTTCTGATATTTCCTTTCTTCGATGTGATAGAAGTTCCTGGGGTCTCTTCTTCAACAATTATTTTGAGTGCAGAGCTGTGATAACCACCAGTTAGAACCAGAATAGGTCCGGAAATTTCCGCTCTGAGACTTAGAATTTTGTGAGCCATAAATCGCTCTCTTTCTTTATCTACTGATGTGACCTCAGATAGTTCTCTGGCATTTTGACAGAACACATCTATACGATTAAAAAAATCAATAGGCTCAATTTCTATATCTGATTCAAATAATTCATCCCATAGATCATCAAAATTATTTACACCAAACTTGTGACATAATAGATCAATGTACTGACTACTTTTGAGACGACTGTCATTGTATAGGTTATTACCTTCTTCTGCCTTTTTTTCTAGCTGGTAGATGTCATACCAAGGTAGATCAATAAACTGTATATGAGCTTGTTGTTGTTTGGCTATGAGTAAGGCTTGCCATTCTGGACTATATTCACAGAAAGGGTAGTAAGCTCCCAAACTTTGATTATCATCAGTTTTAAAATAACTAAAGATAGCTAGTGGCAGTTCATGTGGTAGATACAGTTCCCATAAGCGCTTGTTAAAGTCTGAAGGTCCTTCGATAAGTATGGCTGAGAATTTTTTTGAAGCACATAATTTATGTAATGCCAGAGCACATGCTGGACTATGGTGGCGAAGTGGTATGAAAGTAATGTCTTTCATGATAGTCCTAGATTATGTCTCGCTTGATAAAATTCTTTCCAGGTTTTATTGCGCTTTCCTACTATATGATGAAAATAATGTCCCATTTTCTTCTGATCTTCTTTAGAATCTTTTATTGCAGATCCTAAGAGATTTGATACGAAATGTTCTGCTTCTACTTTGCCGTTATTATAATAATATGCATGTAACCCTGCCGCATAATTAACAGATACAGCTTCAGCTAAACTCATCACAGTACTAAGAGGTTCTAAGGCTCCTCCTTCAATTGTTTTACCATTTCTTAATTCGTGAAATAGGGTGACAAGTATCTCTGTTTTGTCTGGTGGAATAACAACACTGATTCCTGAATTGGCTAACATTTTATTTGTTTCCCGTTGTACTAATTCCATTTCCTGTTTGATATCTCTTACAGGGTGAACCGTTTCAAAGTTAAATCGTCTTTTTAAAGCGGAGCTCATTTCATTCACTCCTTTGTCCCGGATATTGGCCGTTCCTATGATATTAAAACCTTTCTTTGCATAGAGCGTATTTGATCCTGTGGGTAATTCTGGAATAGAAAGAACTCTATCACTTAATACTGAAAGGAGGCTATCCTGGATTTCTTGAGGACAGCGGGTGATTTCTTCGAATCTTACAATTTTTCCTTCTTTTATTCCTCTATACAAAGGGGCGGGTACTAGTGCTTTTTCACTAGGTCCCTCTGCTAATAATAAAGCATAATTCCATGAGTATTTTATTTGATCATCAGTGGTTCCCGCACTGCCCTGGATGGTTAAGGTTGAATCCCCACTGATTGCAGCACATATTAGTTCACTTAAATAACTTTTAGCTGTACCTGGTTCTCCAATCAACATGAGTCCACGATTGGTTGCCATAGCTACAATGCAGCACTCTATGAAACTACGCGATCCAACAAATTTAGGTTCAATCTTATATTTACGGTTCCCAAGTATAAAATCACATACTCCTTGGGGAGATAAAAGCCACCCTTCTGGTTTAGGATTATTTCGATCTAGTTCATATAATTGATCAAGTTCCTTTTTATAGAGTAGTTCCGCTGAAGGGCGTTGAAAGTCTTCTGTTTTCATAATCTATCCTTTACTCTGCTTTTAATGTTAAGAGTGAAATATCACTAATGACTTCACTTATTATCATTGGAGGGACTTCATTTAAGCTTAATAGATCTTTCTTTTTCTTATCCGATTCATAATAACCATCAGGCTCTCTCTGTCCTTTAACAAAGTAAATATAGTTGAAGTTAACTTTTTCCTCTGCTTCGATATACCCCATACCAACAGCTCCATCATAAGTAGCTATTACAGTAATATTAGAGGAAGGAAAATACCTTGAATGTTCATCAAAACTTCCTGCATCTAAACCTACACCTCGTATCCATCCTGCTTTTTCAAGTCCAAAAACTAGTGTAGGGGCCGGTAATTTAATATCCTTATAGCGTTCTATCCTCAGAAGTTCTTTTTCAGAGTCTTCCAGTAAATATACTTGTCGCCCAATTTGATTAAAGGGGGGAATGATCTCATAATCACTAAATATTTGACCCCAAGATTGTTTTTCCTCTTTTGTCATTTCAAGAGGATGAATTAGAATTATCTGGTTGAACGAATCTAATGTAATTACATCATCTTCTTCATTAGTTATTTCCAGTTCCTCTGTAATACGGAATAATTGATCCGTTTTGTCATTTGTATTGATAGCCTTCCAGAGTATTCTTGTACTAATGTGGCGCATTAACGGATGTTTAATGAAAAAACGAACAAACTCATCTACAGTCCATTTACGTCCTATAACCATAGCTTGTTCTAGTCTCGTAGCTTGAATCTTTGCTGTGTCTTTAATTTGCTTTTTTATAAGCTTCCAATTCGCTAGTGCTTCCTTAGCTTTTTCCTGATCATCTTTTTTGTTTGGCTTTGGTAAGTTTGCCAGTGCTTTACCTTCTTCATTTTTTACAACTGGTTTAAGATCCTTATCCAAGGATACTGTAAATCCTCTATTACCATAATCAAAAAACCTCGTTCCCTTATTGTCCAGACCGCAATCGGGGATAATTCTATCTTCCAATGCTTCTGCTGTTAAACCTCTTTTTTTTGCAATTGACTGGATAACCTTAGCAGCATTTTTCTTTATACCAGCGAATTTGACCTTTCTTGCAATACCATTAATAACCATCAATGCGGTATCTGACCCGATAGCCTCTAAGACTCTAAGGCCTGTTACAGCCCTTTGGTGTTGTGATTCTCCTGGCCATGTTCTAATAAGAGGTTCCAGCCTAAGTGCTAAATCATCTCCACCCAGAATACCAACTGAAAGCATCATCCATTTTTCTTTGGATGGTGCAGATCTTTTTAGCCAAATTTGGAAAAGGGACCATACAAAGTTGTCCAATTGCTTTTGTGATATATTGGTTTTGATTTTATCTACAAATAATCCGGGAGATGAGATATTTTGAGTTTTCAAGAATTGTAATAGTTGACTGACCTGTTTTAGACTTAATGAACCTTCTGAAATTACTAATTTAGGTAGAAGGAAAGGATCAATAATAGAGCTTTTAAGTTCTTTGTATTGGTTTAATTCTGTTGAAAGCCAGTGAGGTGTTGTTTCTTCTGTTAGTTCTGGTGGTAGCTTGTTATCATAATCAAGAGTAAGGTCTCTAACTCTTTTCTTAATGTCTTCTGTTTGTTTTTGTAATACCCTTTCTATTTCATCGTGATAACCTTTATGTGCTAATAGTCTTATTGTATTTAATAAAGACTCGTTTGATATATTCTGTTCTTTCTGACAGACATAAATTGTCAATCCCGTAGCAGCTGTTCCTTGGTGGGTGTTGATCCAATTCCAGGCTAGATCCGAGACTTTGGATGATTCACTTAGGGTAAACATAGTATAGGCTATTTCTGGTTGATCAATATTTAGTAATGGAGTAATAAGCTCCTTAGCCCAATCTTTATATGTTTCTTTTTGAATCTTATCACAAATTTTATCTATACAAGCGAAACCTGCAGTAGAAAGCCATTTTGGTATTTTTACTGTATAATCACGTAGTTCTCCAGCCATAACTTTTGTTTCTTCTAATTTTGATATTACCAATTCTTGACTCGGTAAAGAGCGGACAAGTTCTCCTAAATCATTGATCGTTAAATCTAAATTTGATTGTTCATAAGCTTCCCATAAAGGTGTACTGTTCAATTTGAAGGCACTTACTCCATATATCAAACCAGGAAAGTAGGATTTATTCTGTATGATTAGAGTATATAGTTCTTGAGCTCTGGCCATCAGTTCTTTACGCCGATCTTTGGATTGATAAGGCATAAGATAACTTACTGCATTAGATAAGGCTTCTAAGATAGAAGTAGACCATTGTGATCCAGTAGTGAATAACCAATCAATAATAGTATCGAATCCAAATATCCAGGTCAGGGCTATTCCCTGTATAGTCGATAAGGTACGAAGCGTTGCTATGTATGTTTGTACACTGTCTCTGTTTGTTAAATCAATGTCATTAAAATAGCGATAATATCCCTGTTTTCCAGTTTCCTTGATTAATATAATAGACTCTTCTTTAGATAATGATTGTGGCATATTCAACGTTTTAACCAGTTCCTCATCCATTGGTGTCAATATTGAAGATTTCCTTTTTATTTTATCTATCAATTTGACTAGATCTGATTTTTTATTATCCTGGATTTCCTTGTAAGGATAGGGGACCCATGATGGGTAGGACAAATAATAATCACTTAAATTAAAAGGGTTGGTTTCTGGTGTTGGTGATAAACCTAAAGGTTTTGATTCTGAATTTTTGGCTGTAGCCGTTGTGATTACATTTTCTTCCTCTCTATACCCTTTATTTACCTTGGAATTAATTGACCTTTCATACTCTTTTTTAGCTCTTTCTGCATTTTTAAAGTCTTTAATCTTCTCAGACCCACTAGTTCCCATTCGGCCATATCTAACAGTATAAGATGTATTATTTAATTCAATTTCCCAAAACTTATCTGACTTGCCATCAGTAAAAACGAAACGTCTCATTAAGTCTCTCCATATAAAAATATTGTAGCATTAATACAATTACCGGTCCTAGCGCTAAGACCACTTTACTTTTAATGTGCTTATTACTATACAAATATCTCATTTTATTAGAATATCAATTATGATGAATTATTGGATTGGAATTTGTAATTTTATTAAGTATCTCCCTGGCTTGTATGTTATTTTTGCTATTGGCAATCCATTATTGGAGTATCTTTACTTAGGTAAGTATCATGAACCCAGTACAGGATCATTAGTATTTATAGTCCTTTTGGGTATTCTACAAATTCTTTTTTATCTATATCTAAAAGTAGTCCTAGTCTCTAAAGAATCATTAATGATAGTAGAATACAAAAAGCAACGATTTCTATCTTGGAATGAGATCGAAAGCATAGATAGAACTATCATGATTAGTCCCGTAACCTATCGTGTTGTACCTAAAGAGGGAAGGCCCTTTTTCTTTTTTACTCCAGAAATTTCATTTCATATTGGCTCTAAATATAAAATCTTAAAAACAACTTCGGCTATCATTGAAAAGGTAAAAAGAGACAGAGGTATTTGATATGATATCATCGAAGCAAATATTAGCATTTGTTGATCACCTTTCTAATGTCCATAGTTGGTATAAACACATTCCTCTATTAGAAGGAATGAGATTTGTTGTCTTTATCAATAGAGAGGCTGGAAGGTTTTACCCAAAAGAATATCCTGTCCTTAAATGGGGCAATGACCAACAGAGCTATACTAAGCAATTCGGTTGTCTGGATTATGTCTATACATCAGATCAAATTCACTATTATCATGATGCTGGAGTGTATAATACTTATGACCAGGTGCTTGGAATAGAAGAAAAATATGAGTTAATTTTATATCCTTATGTTCATGATGAAATATATTGGAGTATTCATAAAAATTCCCTTAGCAGGATCCTAATAGGTGCTGATCATCCCCATGCTTACTATCTAAAGAATATAGCTATTCTAGAACGAGAGTGTATGGATCTAATAGAAGATATCCCTTCTAAAGAATTAGAGTATTGTGAGATTGTAATTGAAGAGGATGTCGATTGCGAGTCGATAACCAGCTTAAGTCGGCCTGCTTTAGATTACATTTCTAAGAGAGTAAAACAATATGAATTGTGGAATTTCATACATTTACAGGAAAGAGAGAAGCTTACGTCTTCTGTGTATAACCTAGTACAAAAATCTTCTTAATATGATACCTTGTCTCCAAATTGATCGATTAGTTTCTCTATTCTGTCTTGAGGGATATTTGTTCCTCTGATATCAAATTTATCTAATCTAGGGTAGTCAGGAAGGTTGTCGGGGATTTCCTCTAAATTAGAAAAACTAAAAAGCATATATCTGAATTCCCTTAGCTGCCAGAAGGACTCGGGAAGCTTTTTGATTCTACAGTTTTCAAAATTAGGTTGTTCAAGTTTTGTGAGTTTACCAATTTCTTCTGGTATTTCTGTGATATTCGTGTTTTTGATATTTAGCCAAGTTAGATTAGTTAAGTTAGATATAACTTTCGGAAACACTTCTATTGGATTGTCAGCTATATTCAATCCTTGTAAAGATGTTAGATTTTGAATTTCATCGGGTATGGTTTGTATATTGTTGAATCTACTAACTAGGGTTTCTAGTGATTTTATTGAAAAAAGATGTTTAGGTAAGGAATCATTATGATTGAAGAAAACCTCTTTAAGATTCTTTAGTTGAGAGATCTTGTCTGAAATCTCAGTAGTTTTTTTATTTGATAAATCCAATCGCCATATATCCTGAAGAAAAGGATAATCAAAAAAATCATCTGATAACCTGGGAATCTCCGCTCTTACTGATGAGAAATCTATACCTGTCCACATTGTATTTAATGCAGAGGGGTAAACTATCTTTTCTATTTTTTTCATTCCTTTAAAGATTTCAGTTTTAGTTTTCTTATCAGAGAATAGAGTTAATAATGCCTGGTATTTGTCCCATAGTATGTTTTTTAGATCTTTAGATGCCATTAAAATAGTTTTGGCTTCCCCTTCTTCTTCCTTGTTAGAGGACATAATTTTTAATTCAAAATCTTCTAATTCAGTCATAGTCACTTCCTTTTAAATATAAAATATCAAAAACTCAATTTTAACTTAATATAATGCCATGTTTGATACTTTCCTATGTAGAGTTGAAAATATCATCTTTAATGTTCATACTAGATGGAGTGATTCTGTTAATCAATGAGAATATCTGGGCAGAACTCTTGATACTTGTGTCAGGTTAGGAAAGATAGGGTGCTTGAAAAAAAGAAAATTAAAACGTCTTTCAAAGATTCTTTATTTTTACTGATGTTGGATAATCAATATGATATTCTTACTGTAGAAGAAATCGCATATAAAGCAGGTTATTCCCGTAGAACATTCTATCGTTATTTTTCCTCTAAAAATGAGTTGCTTAAATATGGGCTTTCACAAATTATTGATGAATATACATTAGCGCTAACAAAAGAAGTTAATTTATCTGTAGAGAATATAGCCAATATTTTCTTTAATTTTTGGTTTACCCATGTTGATCTTTTTTACTCATTAAACGAATCAGATTTACTTTTTGAATTATTAAATATAATGAACATAAAAATACCACAGATACATAAGTCTCTAAAAGACAGGATCCCAGAATACGGTAAGCAGGAAGAAGTGAACTATGTCTTATATTATAGTATAGGAGGATTTTGGAACCTTCTTGTTCAGTGGATGGCAAATGGCAGAGAAGAGACTCCGGAACAATTTAGATTAGTATTAAAGCACGTTATTGATTCCATTCAAATCAAGGATAAAGAATATGATAAAAATAAGGTCTTATAGTAAGGAAGATGTAAAATCTACATGACTGCAAAATTGATAAACAAAAATGGCAAAAGCGTATCAGTGTATCTTGAGTCCGATAAAATTAAAAAAGACAGGTAGGCTTTATCCTCTTTTTTTTTGAGCATTGTGAATTTAAAGTAGTAAAGTATAATGGAGTATGAATTATGATGAACAATGTAGAAAACAGGGCCAAAGTTATAAATACCATTTATGATGATGTAGAGACTGGGGCTGATGAAGGATTTATTCTGAGCTTGTATACACAAGTCAATGACATAGCCGAACTAAAGGGATATATGGTATCTAGTTTCGGACTATCAAGTGATACAGGTGTAGATCAATTGATAGAAGAAGCCCTGAATGCCTTTGAAAATAATAAAATCAAGATTTATGATGCTATAAAGAAATATATAAATGAAGATTTAGAAAGTGATTTAGCTTTAATAGCTGGGGTAGATTCCTATGATCCTGAAGACTATAAGGATATCAGTTTGGATAATCTCGATGATGCCGGGAGATTTATTATTGGAGTAATACTATTGAAAGATACTTCTGAAAGTCTTAAATACTGCGCCTTTTTATTAACCGTCGTTATGAAGTTTTGATAGCAGCAGCAATTATTATTCCTCGTTGGGTTCTATGCTTGCTATCAAAACCTACTTATTGGTGGACGGTCCTTTTCTTTTGGCTCATTTTATTGAGGGGAAGGTTTCCAGCATTCATCTTTTCTAAATACCACATAAAAAGCCAGTGATACAGCTACTGTAACAAGGGTTAGAGCTTTCAGGCCTGCCAATGAGCTAGATATATTATTTGCTCCTACAAGCCATGTTGCGCTATTTAAGCTTCCGTGAAATAGTATGGCCCCAATAATACTTCCTCCACTTTTTTTAACTATAAATGAATAAAGGATAGATGAGGCTGAAAGAAAAAGAATATACCATCCCATTCCGGATAAGAATCCTGTAATCTTATAAAGTTCCGATTGAAAAGTTCCTTCTATAAAAAATAAGGGAGTATGCCAGAATCCCCACAAGACTCCTGTTATTAATGCAGAGGGTATAAGGGGTAGTCTTCTGTTTAAGGTAGGAGTCATTAGGCCCCGCCAACCGACCTCCTCTCCCAAGCCTGCTTGAATGGACAAAATAAGGAAGACCGAAAGAAGCCCTTGTAGTTTTTGAAGAGGATTCTCAAAAGGAATGTTCATATTTCTGCCAATAAGCCATAAGACACTAACAATTATTGGCATAAGTAATACTGATATTGCGTACCAATACCACTTAAATTTGATCTTGATTATTCTTTTCAATAATTTGAGTAATCCTGATTTTCCGTCAAATATGGAAATAGTAGCAAATGCCGAAATGGTAGCACCTGAGGCTGCGAGTAAAAGAAGAACTTTAGAGTTCCCTCCATTATTACTTTCATTCATCAATAAATAGGGAATTAGAATTATTGTAGAAAATGAGAGAGCGCCCAGATAGTAAGAGATGACCTTAAAAAAGTCGATTAATTTTTTATTCATATTTTACTCCTTATGAATTAATTGACTTTTTATCTGTAGACTTGTTTTTTGGGGAATAGTACATAAGTACTGCTTCCTTATGGAGCGCTGTTTAGAAGTCTAAAATCAATTGAAAAAGTTCAAGTTTTGAGTTGATCTCCAATTTCCTATAAACATTTGCAGTATGATTCTTCACTGTTTGCTGTGATATATTCAATAACTGGGAGGCTTCCTTACTTGTGTATCCATTGAGAATCAAAGTAATAATTTCCTTTTCTCTGGGAGTTAATTTAAAACTATCAAGGTTGCGTTCAAATCTAGGTTGTGTATCGGAGATAAAGAAGAAATGTATAAGAAAGAGTGATATAAGAGAGGAGAGGGTAATAGCAAATATTTGATCCATAGGGAGTCTTTTTATAGATTGGTAGATTTCCTGATTATAGAACCTTACAGCTATTACACAAAAAAGTACTACTAGTAATACTAATACAGATAGGAGCATTGAGTTATAGAAAACTTTGATTTCATCTATCCTGATATACTTTCTATTCTTCAAAAGTAACGAATAGACAAAGACCAGACCTGAAAAACGAAGAATCAAAGTGATGGTGACTATTGCTGTATTTGTCATATACAGATTTGTAATTAAAGAAAATAAAGCAACTATTATAAGAAACACCATCAAATTCCGGCTTGATTTCTTAATCTGAAAACCAACAATTTTTATACAGGCTAATGGTGCGGTAATAAAAGCAACAGAACCATTTATGATATGTAGTGTCTCTATGAGTTCGGGGGAGAAAATATTCGAGGTAGAAAGGAGCCAAATCATAGAGCCTATTGTAAATGGACTGAAGAATAATAGAATGTATAACACTATAGATTTTTTATTCTTCAAATAGAGCATTACTATCAAGAGTGAAGTGAATAGAGTTGATATACATGCTGTTAAATATAGAAAATAGTACAAAGCCTTCACAAGAAAATATTAATGGTATTATAGCTAAATAATCAAGGTCGCGGGATTCAATACCTGAGAACGAACAATAGCTAATAGTTATTTTAAATATTGGATCATGATGTTATTTTATTACCTATGAATGGATATATACTTTTGATTTCTATAATATGTTTCTCCATTGGTTTTAGTAGTTTTGCTCTATCGTTTTTTCTTTTTGAAAAATATAAGAACAAAAACCTTTTGTTATATTCTGTTTGTATGGGACTCTGGTCTTTAAATGTTTTCCTGATTCGGATTTTAGATATTCTACGGCTTCAATTCTGGAACATTGATGAATCATCATCATTAGTTACTTCAATTCTATCAAATATAACATGGGGGTTATTCAACTATTTTTTTCTTCTGACAGCCCATTCCTTTGCTGGCCAAAAACTTAATAGAAAGTGGTGGTCGCTATTACTCTTATCTTCTCTTTTTCTTATGGTTCCCATGGATGTCATTACAATGGATTATAAAATGAAATCCATATTTATATATTTGCAGATTGGTATACACTCAATCATCCTTTACAAATCAGCGTTCATATTGAAAACTATAGTTGTTAATTTTACAAAGAAGAATGTTCGATCTATGTATAATAGGTTTATTAATTTTTTATTGTTTTTTTTCCCTTTCTTTATCGTTGACCTGTTGCCAATAACCATTAAAAAATTCCAGTTTGGTTTAGGCTTTTATCCTTTATTCTATTTACTTGTTAACCTATTCTTTTTAAGATTTATCAGTAATTTTGTGTATTTTCCAAAGCTGGCCGAGAAGAGAATTCCATATAACTCTAACCATGATAATATTTATTCATTAACAAAAAGAGAGTTAGAGATTGCTGATCTGATTTTAGAAGGTAGAAGTTATCGAGAAATTTCAGAGCAACTCATAATATCTCAAGAAACAGTTAAAACACATATAAGCAACATATATAAAAAAACTAATGTATCGAATAAAATCGAGCTCGCCACCGCTTTAGCAAAATCTTAAATCTAGCGAATATGAGCCAGTTTTAGAAAAATGGCTCTTAATTCCTATATTTTTTTTGATATCATCTATCTATCTTTCAGAAATCTTAAAGAAGCCATTAGCTTCTTATCTTTTGGAGGAATATATGAATAATAAAGTTATTCAACTAGTCGGATTGGTGATTATGAGTATAGCTATAATTACAGTAATGGTTATGCTTACCTTGTCTCTGGTTACATCTCGACCAATGTTTAATGAAATCTTTAATGAGAACAATCTAGGTAGTATAAGGATTTATCCCAAAGACAAAGCCCTAAGCTTTGCCAGGTATAGAGATAACGACTCTATTCAACTCATGCTTGTTGAGACTTACCAAAATGATATTATTACTGGATATAATATTAGTTCTCTGGATTCTGAAGTATCAGCTGATCCTATAAACTTTTTTAATAAGTATGGGTATGATGGAATAATAAGATTATCTGAACAGAATTTAGTACCAATAAGTATACCTGATAATCGCTTGATTAAGACTGCGGATTTTGAAAACAATAATATTGCTGTTGGGTATAATTATATCTCTCACTTGAAAGAGCTTGATGAAGATGAACCTCCTTTTTTATATCCCAAAAAAGTAATACCTGATAGTTTCAATACCACGATAAATACTAAAAATTATTCATTACCAGATTATGAACTAGAACTGGGGATAGTTCTGTTAAATGATGTTACCCCCAAAAGTCAGAGACAAAATTACTATGGCTTTCTATTGGTTAATGACTTTACCGATAGAAAGCCTATTGTGCAAAAACATGTTGATGTACTCCTTGGTAAGTATGACTCTTTAGCTGACGGTATCCAAGGATATTCTGATGCGAAAAATAAAGAGAATGCCTTTCCAACAGGGAATTTGTTTATCATCCCCAAAGAGTATAAAAAATTCATAAATGAACTGGAGTTAAAATTATATCTGAATGGGGAGTTGAGACAGAAGGCCAGGCCTCAAGATTTAATATGGGGACCGGATAAAATCATTGAAGAAGTTTTCTTAAGAGGGAATTGGAAGTTTGAAAAGGAAAATGAATATTGGTATTTATTGAAAAACAAGAATCTGATTCCTTCTGGAACAATCCTTCTTACTGGTACACCAGAAGGAGTAATATTTAAAAAGACAAATATGTGGAATCCCTTTGTCTTTCTACGGCCTGGAGATGACATTCATATTATTGCTGACGGCCTAGGACAGATTAATAATAAAATAATTCAGTAAGTTTATTTCAAGGGAACAAACCGATTTCTGCTAAAATATCAGAGATCGGTTATTCATTATAGGAGCTTATATTATTATCTCTGTTTCTATCATCAGATCATAGTAAAATTATACTTAGCTCTTAGGGGCAGAGTTAACTTTCCAGGTGATGGCGAAAGCCAATATGAGAATTGCTGTAAATATTTCTATTATACTAAAAAATATATAATGAGGTGTACCACCCATAAAAAGGGTAAAGCTTTGAATTGAACCAGTAATCAACGCTGATACTATGTTTAAGTACTTATTTATTGGGTAAACAAGCACTTGTGATAATAAAATCATTATCATTGGTATTTGCATGATCAGGGCAAAATAGAAGAGAAACATCTCTGTTATTTTCATTCCACCCGATTCGCCTGTTAGAAATTCTTGCAGGGATTGGGAATCATGTAGGGTAAATACGTCACAGTATATATAGTTCACAGTCAAAAATATCCATAATAAGGATAGCAATTGTTTTCTGCTACCATTCCATTCTACTATTTTTATCACTTTTTCCTTCCTTTCATTACGTAGTACCTATTGTATTATAGTTGAACCAAGACTAACAATATTTTTCTGTTACTTGCTGATTCTGACCTCTCTCTCTTTCTAACACTGAAAACAGCGATTTTGCTTACTAGGTTTTGCTCGTTTGCTTACTAGGTTTCATCGTTTTGCCTACTAGGTTTCATCGTTTTGCCTACTAGGTTTTGACCATTTGGTTACGAGCTTTGGTCTAAACTAAGTAACCAAAATCGTCGTTTTGCCGTAAGTAAAAGGGATCTTTTAAGCCTTAGGAAATGAAAAAAAACAAGATCACATCAGTAAAACAAATAAATAAAGTCTAAATAATCTAAAGAACTTTTGTTTTTTCTCAAAAATGTGATACAAGAGCTGGCAAATCTTTTAACTCCCACTTAAACTTAAGACATTATGAAAACATTACAAACAATAGAATTAAAGTTATTAAAAGTAATTTGGATTTATTCCTTACCTAAGCCCAAAGTATTAAAAGGATCTACTCTTCACAGATATTATATCCAGATAAATAGATCAGTCTGTTATGATAGAACTTATTTAGATGTTCTTGAAAACTTGTCATCTAAAGGATACATACGTGTTTATACTAAGGATAATAATCATCGCTATATACGAATCACTGCCAAAGGGATTGATGAAATTGAGAAAGGATTGGATGATGTTCCTTATTATTGTGGCATTGCCCTTAATAGTCTATGCGACAGCAGAATAGTGAAGATTAAAAATAGATTAAAGAGAATCTTAAGAACGCAAGCATATGAACATCCTTCTACCTCTTATATTGTGTCTAAGATTGAAGAGATAAATATGTATCGACAGATCAAGCGGACCCAGCTGAAACGCTTTATCACTACTGTTGTTGTCAGTATCTTGATACTAACAGTATTATATTTGATGACAAAGTCATGGAGAATCCATCACCAGGTCCTACTTGGCTCTGTCTTTTACCTGAATAAGGTTTTTACCCTTTAAAGTTCACCCTTTCAATTTTGTCCATAACCTCATCATATAAAGGGTCCAATTCTAAGGCATCGAAATGAGTTCGTATTTCCTGGAATACAGGACGAGTGACTGGGTTAGAAGGACTAAAGAGAGAACAACAATCTTCATAGGGGAGAATAGAAATATCATAAGCATCTAAAAATCTAGAGGTTTTGATAATCTCTTCTTTATCGGTACCAATGAGTGGTCTAAGGATAGGAAGATTGGGAGCGCTATTAGTGAAACGTAAACTTTCAATAGTCTGGCTAGCCACTTGGCCCAAGCTTTCTCCCGTTATAAGAGCTCCTGCTTCACGACTGATGGCTAAACGTTCGGCGATCTGTGTCATAGCTGCTCTCGTATGAAGAGTGGTTTCACTTAAAGGAGCCTTTTTTCTAATATGTAACTGAATAGGAGTGAAGGGGACTATGAAGAGATTGATACCTCCATTCCAGGGGGCTAATTTAGCCGCTAAATCCTTTACCTTTTGCGTGGATTCTTCTGAAGTGTAGGGGGGTGTTGTAAAGTAAATTGCATCAATCCGTAAACCTCTACGTATCATTTGATATCCGGCAACAGGACTATCGATTCCCCCGGACAAAAGAAGAACAGCTCGTCCGGATGTTCCTACTGGCAGACCTCCAGGCGCTTTCAAAGGATTACCATAGACATAAGCTTTTTCCCGAACTTCAACTGTGAGAACAAAATCAGGATTTTTCATTCTTACCATAGCATGAGGAAGGGCGTCATCCATAGCTCCTCCGACTTCTCTACTTATATCGTAACTGCCCATAGGGAAGCTTTTGTCTGTTCGTCGAGATTCTACTTTGAAGGTAAAAGGTTTGTCGCTATATTCCCGGGCTTTAGTGATCCCTGCGGCAATGATGCTATCAATATCCTTTTCCACTTCCTGGGCATGGGAAAAACCAACAATTCCACAAACTTTACTTAATCTATCTTCCATAAATTCACGGGGAACATCTTTGGTCCGTACATAGACTCGTCCACTTCTTTGTTCTACTGAAGCATTCACTTCTTTAAGGCTTCGTTTGATATTTTTAACAAGAGTTTTCTCAAAAAAGTTTTTATTACGTCCTTTAAGGGACAACTCTCCGATTTTCAATAAATAAGTATCCATTTTTTTCCTTCTATAATTGGGACTGTAGGAATGCTACTTCCTCAATTAATGCTTGCTGGAGTTCATCCAGTTCTTCTTGGGTTGTATCATAGCCTATAGATATTCTAATAGAATTAAAGGCTGTATTCTTCTCAATTCCCATACTTTCTATGGCTCTGGTCTTTTCTTTCTTTTTACTGGAACAGGCTGACCCAGAAGCTAGAGCATACCCTTTATCTCCCATTACCCGAACAAGAACTTCCCCGGGGATCTTATCAAAACTAACATTTAGGATAAAGGGGGAGAACAGGTCTGTATATTCACCTCTTTCCACGGGAAGGGAGCGGCATCTTAGTTGTTTTCTCAGTTCTTCGTAGAATTGACTTAAATCTACTTTATTTTGCCATATTCCTTTTTTAAGAATTTGGGCTAGATGATAGGCTCCCACCACATTTTCTGTCCCTGAGCGATAACCTTCCTCCTGGCCTCCTCCCTTTTGGGGAATGTCCAGATCTTTTTTAAGGTATAGGAGACCGATCCCCCTCAAAGCGCCCACTTTATGACCACTAAAGCTAGCAGCATCTACTCCCCAATCGGCTAAATCAATGTCACTTTTACCTAAAACTTGAACAGCATCAGTATGGAAGAGGATGTTATTACCCTTTGGCATATTCCTTACCGTTTGGACTAATTCCTTAATGGGTTGTATGACTCCTGTCTCATTATGAAGTGCCATAATAGAAACCACTTTAGTATCTTCTTTTATATGGCTTTTAAGAATATCCGGTGTAATAACACCTCGGTGGTCAGGTTTTATTATATCCACAGGTATACCAGATTTTGATAGGTATTGCTTAGTGTTATAGACACTGGGATGTTCAATAGAAGACATAAGGACACGTCCCGGGCTAACTTTGGTTAGCAGAGATTGAAAAACCATATTATTAGATTCTGTACCTCCAGAGGTAAAGATAATACGTCCCTTTTGAGCCTTCAAGGCATGAGATATTAGTTGGCGCGCTTCTTCTAAACGTGCTAAAGATTCCTTTCCTAATTTGTACTGTGCACTAGGGTTATAGGCAAGACTGGTTAACTGGTCGCTGATGTTTTGGAAAGTATCTATATCGAATTTAGCAGCAGCGGCCCAATCAAAATAATTCATGACAGGGATTATAGGATAATGTCATAATAATTCCTATATAGTAACTTGATAAAAGGACAAAAAGTAGATATCTTGAAGTTTATGAACAATAACGATGCACAATGCTGCTCAGAAGAAATGTTAGATAAATATGCACAAAAGCTTAAGGTTTGTGGGCACCCCCTACGGCTTAAACTTTTATGTCTAATTGAGAGGAACTCCTCTTGTGTTAGTGATTTATGGCAGTGTTTGAACCAACCACAACCAGTGATAAGCCAGCATTTGGCTGTACTCAAAGATAAGAACATTGTGTCATCAATAACGGAAGGGAATAAAAGAATTTACTCCATTGTTGATCCCTTTGTAAAAAGTCTTGTTCAATCTTTTGATAATGAGTAGACTCAATTAATGTCATCACTTACCTTTGAATTTAACAATTTTAAAACCGATATTAACATAACTAGAAGGGAGTTAATTGATTTTACACTCCCTAAGTTAATCATTGCAGATACTAATACTTCTTCCCTTATTTCTGGTGGAGTGGATTTAGTACTTCCTCCAGGAGAACCTGCCAAGCATTGGCAGAGTGTAGATCAGATTCTCGAAATTGCCCTTAATAAAGGTTTAACTAGAGATTCTATTATCATGGGTGTTGGAGGCGGTGTCATCACTGACATGACAGCTTTTGCTGCAAGTCTCTATATGCGTGGCTGTGGATTAACCTTAGTACCTACAACTCTATTAGCTATGGTAGATGCTGCTTTTGGTGGAAAGACTGGTATTGATTATCATACTTATAAGAACTTGGTAGGGACTTTTTATCCTGCTCAAAATCTTATTATTTGTGTTGATTTCCTCTTATCACTACCAGATCATGAATTCAAGAATGGCCTTGCTGAAGTGATTAAGACTGCCATGTTAGGTGATGGAGAATTGTTGGATTTATTGGAAAATAAACGTGAAGACATTCTGGAACGTGATTTAGATCTCCTGGAACAGGTTGTTGTTCGTTGTTTGAGAGTAAAAGGACACTATGTTACCCAGGATCTCAAAGAGGGGGGCATTAGAGCTCAACTTAATCTTGGTCATACTTTTGGTCATGCTTTGGAGAGTCTCTCCGGTTTATCTGCTCTAAGTCACGGAGAGGGGGTAGCCTGGGGGATGAGACAAGCTCTGCAAGTAGGAGTTAGCATGGGGGTCACCAATCCAGAATATGCCGGACGTATTAATTCTCTACTGGATGCTTACTCCTTTGATACTACTACAACCTATAGTAAGGAAGAGCTTCTTGCTTACATGGAAAAGGATAAGAAGAAACAAGCTGGTAAACTAAGATTTATCCTTCAAAAGGACTTAATGGATACTCAAATCCTGACAATAGAGCGAGAAAAATTGTTAGAACTGTGGAGTTTGTAAATGAAGGTCAATAAGGATGTTCTGGCTCAGAACTGTCGTGAATATCAAAAAGATGAGATCGTTTTTGATGAAGGACAGGAAGGCAAAGAGATGTTTATCATCCTTAGCGGTTCTGTAACTATATTAAAAAAAACTTCTGCTGATGCCTATAAAGAGCTCATAACCTTAAATAAGGGAGACATGTTCGGAGAAATGGCTCTTATTGAGCAAAAGAAAAGATCCGCTATGGCTAGAGCAGAAGAGACCACTAAACTTCTTGTTTTAAACGAAGCTGCCTTTTTTAGTTTTCTAGAATCCAATCCCTCTTTTAGTATCAAGATTATTAAAGTATTAGCTGATCGATTAAGAGGAGCTAATAAAATCATACAGCAAATCCTTAATACTAATACCAATAAACAGATATATGAGGGTTTGTTAAAGTATTCTTCCTCTAAAGGGGTGTCTACTTACAATGGAATGAGAATAAATGTGGATGCTTTTACAGATTGGGTTTGTCATAACTTAGGAATCGTTAAAGAAAGTGTCCCCTCTGCTCTTGATAGTTTTATGCTTCGGGGACTTGTTAAGCGTTCTGCTTTAGGAGATTCTGAACTCTTAGTTCCTAAATCTCATTCTACAAACTCATAAAATTGTTTAATTGTCTATAAAGTTTGTTCAAATTAATCAGATCATCATGTTCACCTTGGATATCCAGATCATCTGCTAAATATTCAATACTACCTAAGCTCACATCAACTGCTGTAAAGAATTTAGGATACACCCGGAACCAATAGACTCCTTGTCCGTCTGTTTCTAATCCTATAAATCCCATTTTTCTGGATTTTTTTGAGACTGGATTAATCTTAAGAACCTGCCATAAGTCCCTAATAAGGGTATTATCTTTATTCTTGATTACATAGGTCTTATGCTTTGATATTGGATCAATGATAGCTCTGTCAGGATTATACTGATTTAGAATGGCGAATAATTCCATTGATTTCATGTTCTCAAAAATCAAATGTCCATTCACATATAAATCAGCACGTAAGCTTCTTAGATGACTTAATTCTTTTATTTTTTTCTTAGCCAGGGCAGCTTTCACCTGTTCCCAGTGAAGCTGTAAGGTTTTATGACCCTTTTTAGTTTTCTTAATAGGAACGACAACACCCTCTATACGAGTTTGATCGGTGAAGTCTTCTCGACGCTCTTTGGATTTTCCCCGGCGATTGTCTTGAATATCCCCTGTTATCTTATGTGTTATAAGTTCTTTTGTTATGGTAGGTAATACCTCTTTAAGCCATGATTTATCTAAGGGACTCACTGAACGTGCGAAAACACGACTGGTTTTAACAACCTCACCTGCTACGAGGAACTGGGGAGATTCTTTGAACATAACCGAACCTGGATGGATTTGAATTTGTTCTGCAGCAATACTTCTATAGATGCCCCGTCCTGTCTTGATACAGACAAACTGCAAGTTTCCTCTGGCAATGGCTTTAAGGTAATCTGCATAATCACCACCACCTTCAATTGGTATAGAACGTTCACTGATAATTTCTTCCAACTGACCTGATATATTAATCAGTTCATCCATGGTTTTCTTATCAAGATAGAAGTTCTCACAGAACTTATCTTTGTCCTTTGTTTCCTTATAATTATTAAACATATGAAGGTAGGACACAAAGTCTCCTAAAGGATCTCGAAAGCTATGATGGGCGTGACGTGCTTCCATTTCCTCTCCTTGGGGAAGAAGAAAAGGGGAGTTTGTACTTAGGAAAGCGGCAGCAATAATAACCTGTTTTAACACTCGGGGATAACGATAGATGGCTTCCACTATCATACGGCTCTGGCGTGGCAATAGGGGGAAGTCGACCATCATTTTACCAATATCAGTAAGATGATTATGATCATCAAGAGCATCCAGCATTTTGAGAACCTGTACAGCTCCTGCTATACCCTGTCTGCCAGGAGGATTTATGAAATCAAAGGATTCAAAATCATTAATACCGATTTCTGCCATTCGTAGGACAACTTCTGACAAGTCCGTTCTATATATCTCCTCCCTTGTATAAAGGGGGCGTTTTACATACTGATCTTCTGTGTAGAGACGATAACATTTACCAGGTTGTGTACGTCCTGCCCGTCCTTTTCTCTGGTTGGAGCTTGCCTTACTGATGGGCTCCTCCATGAGTGTGGATGTAAAGGTTTTAGGGTTGTAATAATTAATTTTAGCCATACCAGGATCTATGACGATCGTTACTCCATCAATTGTGATGGAGGTTTCCGCAATATTGGTAGCTAAAACAACTTTTCTTTTACCTTTTGGTGTTGGTTCAAAAGCTTTTTCCTGGGCTTCCTTTCCTAAACGACCATAAAGGGGGATGATGTGGAGAGTCTTTTGATAAGGTTCTGCATATAGTCTCTGCATTGTATCCTTAATTATTTTTTCTCCTGATAGGAAAATCAGTACATCCCCTTCTTCTTTGTTTTTTACTAATTCTGCTAGTATCTCTGCTACCTTGTCTTCGATTGTCATAAAGTAACCCCTTTCTTTTAAGGGTTTATATATGACATCAACTGGGTAGGTCGGTGTATCAATAGAGATAACAGGGGCTTTGTTGAAATATTGACTAAATTCATCAGTCTTCAATGTTGCAGAACTAATGATGATTTTTAAATCTGGTCGAAAGGGGAGGAGACCTTTTACTAATCCCAGTATGAAGTCAATGTTAAGGCTTCTCTCATGAGCTTCATCAATAATCAGAACTTGATAGGCTTCCAGGTTTCTATCATGTTTGATTTCTTGAAGAAGAGTTCCATCTGTGAGAATCTTTATATGTGTGTTCCGGTTTGTTTTATCTTCGAACCGCATTTTATAGCCGACAAAACCAGGAAAATCTGTTTGAAGCTGTTTGGCTATGTATTCACTTACTGAGAGAGCTGCTATACGACGGGGTTGTGTTACCCCAATCATTCCTCGATCTGTATACCCTGCTTCATGAAGTATGATAGGAAGTTGGGTTGTCTTACCTGACCCTGTTGGACTTTCAACAATAATGACTTGATTTTCTTTTAGAGAATCAAGAATTTTCTGACGGCTTTTGTAAACTGGTAAATCATGTGGATTCATATGCTAAAGTCTATACTCTGTCTTTGATGTAAGCCACCACTTCTTCATAGGATAAGCGATCTTTTGTCTCACGACTTCGTAAATCCTTAAGGTTTAACCTGTTTTCAGCTCTTTCGTTTTGACCAACGATTAATCCAAAGGTAAAACCTTTAGCTTCAGCGAACTTAAATTGTTGAGGAAGTTTTTTGCTTAAGGGATAGACTTCCGTCATAAATCCGTCCTGACGCAAATCTTCTGCTAATTGGTAGTAATAGGGGTAGAGCTCTTTGTCTTGATTGAAGATGATGACTTGAGGGCCATAGTTTTGTTCCTCATTGTTCAAGGCTTCCATGGCTGCTAACAGTCTATCCAGACCTATAGAAGATCCTACTCCTGGTAATTCTTCTTTGGTATATAATCCTGCCAGGTTGTTGTAACGACCACCGGAACACACTGATCCGATATCCTGCGCTTCAGTTAAGAAGGTCTCATACACAATACCTGTGTAGTAGTCCAGACCTCTCGTGATGGAAGGATCAAGAATAAATTTATCTGCTAATCCTTGGGATTCTATGAGTTTCCATATCTCTCTTAATCGCTCACTAGCTTCAGAAGATCCCCCTGAGAGTAGTTCTAATTGAGACAGAACTTGAATAAATTCACCCTTCTGGGATATGAAATCCAGTATTTTATTCGCTTTATCTTCAGAGGCAAATTCTTTGAGTTGTTCGAGCGTCTTGTCTCGTCCAATTTTAGCCAGTTTATCTACTGTTCTGAGTATTCCAACAGAATTATCAATTAATCCTTCTCTTTCCAGGAACAGGTTGAATAATCCCCTGTGTGATAAATGAAATTGATAGTCCCCAACAGGGAGTACTTGAAAGGATTTATTCATTAATTGAAGAATTTCAAAATCCGCACAGGCATTATCCACTCCTACCATGTCAAAATCACATTGATAGAACTCACGATAACGGCCTTTTTGAGATTTTTCACCTCTCCATACTTTATTTATATGATAGCGTTTGAAAGGCATATAAAGGTTATGCCTGTTAGCGGCAGTATAGCGGGCAAAGGGTACGGTTAAATCAAATCTCATGGCCACATCTCTTCCGCCGTTATCATTGAATCGATATAGCTGTTTGTCTGTTTCTCCTGACCCTTTTCCTAAGAGAACCTCCGTATATTCTAGAACCGGTGTATCAATGGGGACAAATCCGTAGCTTTCAAAGGTATCTTCCAAGGTGCGGATAAGATGTTTGCGCTGCATCTCCTGTTGTGGTAAAAAATCGCGAAAACCTTTCAAAATCTTAGGCTCAATAATTGACACAGATCTGCTCCTTCTAATGAATTTTTACCAACCTACTATGCAACATAATAAGGGAACATTCAACTGCACCTTGACTTAATTCGAAGTACAGATACAATTATATCTTTCTAATGTGATGTAACTGGAGTTAATCATTTGTTAGTACGATACACTAAGTCTGAGACTGGTAAGCTGAAGAAACAAGCTCTGATTTATACCCAAAAGGAACACAAGATAACCCGTGACATGATTGACCCTGATGCTTTATGGGTGACCCATAAGTTAAGGGAAGCTGGATTCGAAGCTTATGTCGTGGGCGGTGCTGTTCGTGACCTCCTTGTTGGTAAAACTCCTAAGGACTTCGATATCTGTACTGATGCTAACCCCAGACGTGTTCGCAGAATCTTCCGTAATTCTAGGATTATTGGTCGACGCTTTCGTTTAGTTCATGTGTATTTTTCACATCAGAAATATTTGGAAGTATCTACCTTTAGGAGTGCTGAGTCGGGAGATGGACAAAACATCTATGGAACTTTGGATGAAGATCCTTTAAGGCGGGATTTTACTCTTAATACCTTATACTACTGTCCAAGAGATGAGTATGTCATCGATTATTTGGGTGCCTTTAAGGATATTAAGAAAGGTAAGATTAGACCTGTTATTCCTCTTAAAACTATCTTTGTTGAAGATCCTGTACGTATTCTAAGATGCTTGAAGTATAAGGTAACAATTAACTTCGATCTGACTTTCCGACTCAAAAGACGTGTAAAGAAGGATGCCTCTTATGTAGCTAATTGCTCTGTAAGTCGTTTAACAGAAGAACTATTCAAAGTTCTCAGCTGTGGTTCGGCCAAAGGGATCATAGCTACTTATTATGAATACGGTGTTTTGAAGTATTTTATTCCTGAGATTGCCAGGTTTATGGATCAGGGATCCAGGAAAAAGACAGTTCTTAATTCTCTTGAGAAGCTGGATAAGCATGTTCACGGGGAAGGCGAAGATCGCAGGAGTCGAATGATCTATTATTTACTTAAACCTTTGTGGGATAAGGAAAATTTTGATCAAGTAATCAGCAAGGAAAGATTTAATCATGTTCTTAAGTTTTCTAAGAATTGCTTAAGTCCTCTTATTGCTGCCAATAAGGATATTGAAGGGGCCATGCGTTATTATTTTCGTAAGAATAAATGGCCCACCACTCGTCCTCTTAAAAGAAAAAAGCCCCTTTAGAGGGGCTAGCTATTCAAATAGCTTGTTTAAATTGTTCAAGCTTGCTTTATATGTTTCTTCAGAAAATATCAGTGCTGATTCCCAGAGGCTTTTTGCTTCTGGGATTTGATTATTCTTGTATAAAGCCAAGATCAAGCCATATTCACTTAAGCCCGCTGGACTTTCTTTTTTAATACTTTGTCTGTAGTACTTTATTGATTTTTCCCATTCTGAGTTCTGGTAATAGTACAAACCACAGTAGTAATCAAATCGGTAATCCATATCCGGATAGGTGTTTTCCATGAGAGTTATTTTGTCAACAACTTTGCTTTTATCGTTCTTAATATAATCTATTAACTGCCCTAGAGATTCTGAAAAGCTTAATTGTCCTTTGTAAAATTCTTTAATGGCTATATTCCACTCTTGTTCATTTCGACTGTGGAGGAATAATTGTTGAGCTACTGCTTCTGTGTTTTTATTCCTGTCATAGGATTTGTTTACTAAATGCCAAGCATTCCATATTCGTCTATTATCAAAGTTGCTGGGAGAGTGAACTAAAAAGTTGACCCACGCCCAACTAGCGATTCTTGCCTCACGTGATACGCCCTTCGATCCATCTTCATTGGTTATATATTGGAATGGATTATCCTGTTTTATTATTTTTTTTGCTTCCAGTAACCAGGCTGATGCTTGAGGTTGGCTAATTTTATTATTCCAGTTTGTATCACTAAAAAATAAGCTATACCCTTCTTGTAACCAATACGGGGGAGTCCCAAAGGCACCTCGAATTAGTTGTATAGTTAATTGCTGTTTTGTTTGTGTCCAGTTTTCAACTAGGTCAACCCCTAATAATCGTCTATATTTAGGGGTTTCAAAATGAAGATAAATTGGTGGTTGATAATTGGTGGGGAGGCTTGATTCCAGGAGGTGCTGTTGGAATTCTTCTTTTGTTGAAAAATCATAAACTCTATACGGGAGCAGGTTAGATTCTGTAGGAAAGGTTAAATATTCGTCTACTAATTGATAGAAGTCTTCCAGGCTTTCTTCCAGTATTTGTACTTCCGGTAAGGTCTTATCGCTATATATTACAAAATGTTCAGATGTGGTCTCTGTTAATTCTGCATAGGAGAATACACAGATAAAACCTAATAGCAATACACTAAGGAGTCTCCGCTTTTTAATCATCTCTAATACCACCTTTGATTGTCTCTACTGTTATATGCACTTCTTCTACTAGGATACCAGTATAACGACTAATGCTGTCAATAATATAATTTTGAAGCTTTTGTAGGCTACTGGGAAGAGATTGGCCAAAGGGAACCGTTATGGTGAGATGAACCATGTATCCTTCGTTACGGTTTTTAATGCTCACTTTGGATACCTTAAGAGTGTCATTGAATTCATCAATACAGTGTAGAATCATTTGACTAAGAGCTGATTCACTAATACTCACCCGTCCTTTGTTTTGATGGAACTGAGGTCTGACTACAGCTTTATTAAAACTTTTCTTTTTGCGGAATAAGTTGATTCCACCTTTGAGGAAGATCTTAACAGAATCTGCAAGTATACTGGAATAGTCTTTTCCAACTTCCACAGCTGGAACGGGAATCACATGCTTCTGTTCCTGATTTCTACTATGGAGAGCTTGTTCGATTTCTGATCTGGAGGCTATGTCTTCTATCTGAATGTACTTGAATATATGGGGCAATTCGAGTCTATCCGCTATCTTGTTAACCATCTTACGACTTGTCCCTATAAGTAATATCTTATTAAAATTTTCCTTTGTCAGGGCTTTTAGGACGTTTTCTCTATGCTCAATATCTTCAAATATTGCTGTTTTTACAGCTGTTAGGTATCCGTCTGCCTGTTTGGCCGTCTTACCTGCCAGAATACGATCCTCTTTAATAAAAAGACCATCATCTATTATATAGTTGATGTGATATTTGTCTGCTACTAGTTTGGCTCTAAAGGACTTGCCTGTTCCACTTTTTCCTACAAGGGCATAGACTTTGACTCCTTTGAGAACCCAATACAAATGGTGCATTATCTTTATTTTTTTCATATGTCCTCTAGTGTGTAATATAATTCTTTTTGATGAAGTTTAGGATAAGATTTTCTATGTTTTCCAGAGAAATGTACTTGTTGTAGTATTTCGGTGGTTGTCCCCATATCCATTGTCCTTCTTCGGTTATAGGAGTAGGAAGGTAGAGGGCTGCACTATGCAGGTACATATGTTCATCCTTAGTTCCATACTTATAATCCCCCACCACTGGATAGCCAATGTATTGGGCATGGGCTCTGATTTGGTGAGTTCTTCCTGTTAGTAACTCAATGATTACTGTCGTTTTACCATCTCTATATTCGAGAGGATGGTAAATAGTTTCGGCCTCTACTGTTTTATCATTTGCTTGTTCAAACACAAGGGTTTTCATTGAGTTTGGTATCAGTGGTGCTTGGCAATGGATCTTGTTCTCTACATGGCCTTCTAAGACTGCTAGGTATAGCTTTTTAATTCTTCCTTCCTGGATAGCTTCTGTAAAACTTCTGGCTCCTTTTAAGCTAAGACTGTAAGACACAAGACCTGAAGTGTTTTTATCAAGTCGATGAAGGGGGCCTGGTCTAAAGCTAACCCTATCGATTTTTTTTGATATAAAATATTGATAGTGTTCACTCTCAAGACTGGCCGGTCCTTGTGTTATTAGATTATCCATCTTATTATAGACCACAATATCTTCTGATTCATAAACAATAGGTGGTAGATGGAAGGTCAAATGATTTTCTTCTTGAGATATCTCATCGAGGTTTTTAATATATCCTTGGTATATATCAAGAGAATCTCCGGTCATCACATTATAGTTGGCCTCTGTTTTCCTACCATTGATAAGAATATCTTTTTTACGTATCCCTTTGTATATGTCACCTTTTTTGAGTTGAGGCAGTAAAGATTTTACAATATTGTCAACCCTTTTGCCTTGTTCATTTTCCGTTAATTTGTAGCTTTTAAATCTATCCCTACGCAAAATAGCTCCTGAAACTCTTTACAGATCTGTTAAAATCTGTTGATAATCCTTATACTGTATTTTATTTAAAATATAAAGGAAGGATTCTTAATTAATATGGCCGACTTTCCAATCGACAGACTGTACAGAGTTGTCAGTCATCCTATTTTCTTAAGTGCCACATTTAGTTGGTTCATAGCCCAGGGTATTAAAGCTCTCATCGAAGCCTTTAAAGCCAGAGGGCGGCTTGATAGAAACCTTCTTATAACATTAGTATGGCGAACAGGCGGGATGCCATCCAGTCATAGTTCCACTGTCACTAGTCTAACCACTTCCATTGGGATTACGCAAGGCACGGAGTCAGCCGTCTTTTTGTTGAGTCTGTTTTATGCTATTTTGACTATAAGAGATGCTCTAGGCGTGAGAAAAGCTACTGGTGTTCAAGCAAAAACAATGAATAAATTAGGGGCAGATTTACAGGAACAATTAGATATTGAGTATCTACCTGTTAAGGAGGTAAAAGGGCATAAGGCAACAGAGGTTATTGTTGGTATAATCCTGGGCTTTTTTATTGCTGTAGCTTTCTGTTCCCTCTAATAACTTCATGACAAAGTACTTCTGGCCTCTTATTTTACTGGTTTGTACCATATTGTCCTTTATAATTTTTGCAAGGTATAGGCCCGAGAATATAACCTCTGATTTGCTTCTATTCAACTATAGAGGTGATAACTTTGTGGACCAATATGATGGTTTATCAGATCATTTGAAGAAAAATATCATTAGTTTGGACAATTTAACTATACCTCTTATATCATTTTGGGAGAATAAAGAGGTCAAACTAAAAGATGTGGATGATTATATGTATAGAGATGATCCTCGTTATGATAGCGTCTTTGATGATCTTAAAAGCTTTTTTCATTCCTCAAATGGTTTGTTGGTCTTACTTACTGATCCCACTTTATATGATGAATTTGTTACTTCCTTTGGGGAGAGTGATATTGAAGCCTTTAGTCCTGTAACTGGACCGGCTGTTTTCATTTTATTCTATGTTCTATTTATTTTCATTTTGGGTTTTACTTCATATAAGTTAAAACGTCCTCATCTTGTTCCTTGGTTTGCTGTACAAGGAGCGTTTATTTTTAATTTAGGCTTCTTCCCTTTTATATTTCTACTATCAGCTCTTGTATGGACTATTGTTTTCTATAAAGAAGAAAAATGGTCCAAGGTTGTCTATGGAGTCATCGCCTGTTTGTTTATTCCTAGTTTATTTATGGCGAAAGTTTTAGTGATTCTTTGGACCTTGATAGAAGGAGTATCTTTGATTGCTTATATCATGACTTTGAGGACTTATAAAGATTTTATTAAACGGGAGCATGAAATATTTGTTCCAGTAGAAATCCTTCCTTCGAAATATTCCTTTCGATCTTTATTTGTTTTAATGGCTTTATCTAGTGTGTCCCTTGTGTTATGTTCCTTCTCTCAAGGGCGAGTGGAAGAACGTGTGTTAGCAAATCAGGATGTGGATCAAATAAAAATGTCTGCAACGATGTTGGTGGAAGAATACAAAAAATATTCCGTCAAATTGAAAGGTTTTAATACCCATAGCCTGCATGATCAGACTTGGGAAGAGGATTTATCGAAGGCTAAGTTGGGTAAATTCCAATTTTTAGAGAAGGTTAGTCAGATGAGTTTTGCTAAAGCATCCCCCTTTAAAGTTTCGTACTATGTGATATACTGGTATATGATTTTGATTATTTCAGCATTTATACTGCTATATCGATACAATAATAAAAAGATAACGATTTTTTCTTAGGATATTGAATGAACATACCTCGTAGTTTCGCCGGGGGAGTCGAGTTATTCCCCATGAAAAAGGTTCAAATATTAGAAGTTAAGAATGGCCAACTTCCAAAGTT
The DNA here is from genome assembly GCF_000426705.1 of Spirochaeta cellobiosiphila DSM 17781. Lineage (NCBI taxonomy): Bacteria > Pseudomonadati > Spirochaetota > Spirochaetia > Spirochaetales > Spirochaetaceae > Spirochaeta > Spirochaeta cellobiosiphila. The sequence continues at coordinate 182,885 of NZ_KE384554.1, read as the reverse complement.
GGCTCTTATCCCCTGGGTTCAACATCAAGGCTCCGAAGGTACTGCTTTGGTAGAATATGGTGATTTTGTACAAGAAGAACAGATATTGATTAAAGGAGACGGTATAAATTCCGTCTCTATTCATTCCCCTGTTCCAGGTCGCATTGAGAGGGTTATTCCTTATGAGACATGGTCAGGTATTAAGACAAAAGCATTTTTAATTAGTCTTGGTGGGGAATTTCATCGTCTTGGTAAGGATGTTCCTCCAGAACCAAAGCAGGAATACAATATTCAAATGCTCCGGGATAAAGTGCTAGAATTTGGCGCCCTTGATTCAGAAGGTTATCCTTTGAGTCAAAAATTAGCAGAAGATCCTAAAAAGATTAACTGTGTGATTATTAACTCTGTTCCTAAAGAACCCTATCAGTTTAATGAAAAAGTACTTCTTCAAACGCGATGGGAAGATCTCATCTCGACTGTAAATGTTCTTCATAATGTTTATGGAGAGGCTCGTTTTGTCTGGGCTTATACAAGTGAAGACAAAAAAGATTTTAACCGAATAAAAAATCGCTGTCAGAGATTGGGACTGGATATCAATTTTGTCCCTACGAGAAATCAATATCCTCAAGGTGATGATAGCCTTTTGATTAAAGTTCTCGGACTTAATAAAGAGGATGTTATCACTTATGATACTCTTTCTTTACATAGTCTTTTTGATATTATAAATAATAATAAGCCAATGGTTGAAAAATACCTTAGTATAACTTCTGTTGATGCTGAACCGGTTTGCTTAAAAGTGCGGATAGGAACAAAAATATCGACTATATTAGAAGATTGTGGAGTCTCTATAGAAAATAATGATCAAGTTCTAGTTGGAGGGCCTTTTCGTGGTGCTCAAATCAAGGATCTTGATATGCCTATCACAAAAGATATTAACAATTTGTTTATACTAGAAGACAAGCATCGTACTAAAGGAGAGGAATACTCCTGTATTCATTGTGGATGGTGTATTAGTACTTGTCCAAGTAGACTTAATCCAAGTCGTTTATCTATGTTAATAGATGCAGATAAAACGGAAATTGCCTTTGATGAAGGGCTTGATTTATGTTCTTTCTGTGGAATTTGTGATTTTGTCTGCCCTAGTCATATTCCTTTAATAAATAAATTCCAGGATACCATTAATGCATCGACAACATAGTTTTGCTCCTAGTTCTTACTTGCATAGTAATATAACGACAAAGTCTCTTTATTTCGAATTATCCCTTAGCTTAGTTCCCGCTCTTGTTTATGCTGTGTATTTACAGGGATTTTATGTCCTATTTATTTATTTCTTTTCCTTCTTAGGAGGATTAGCTGCGGAGGGATTAGGCCATTTTGCTATGAAAAACAGAATAAACATACGCTCTGTTGTTTTTTATAGCTTGCTGAATGGATTTCTCTTTTCAGGTTCTACTAATGTTGTCTTTCCCTTCTTGTCTTCTTTTATTGGGTTGTTTTTGACCCAGAGCATTTTAGGGGGAGTGGGAAGACATTGGATGAATCCTGTGGTTTGGGGATATGTCTTTGTAAGATTTTCCTGGCCTGATTTATTCAATAAATGGCATATGTCTCGTAATATGAATGGTATTGAGTCCACACTTAATCCTTTGATGACTATTAAAAAGGCAACTAATGGTCATCCTATGGCCATTTTGGATCAGGCAGGTCTTCCTAAAAGTGAATGGGATGGTTTTTTTACGAATCAAATCAACCATTTCATTCTTGATCCTTTATCCATTAGACTACCGGAAGGGTATATTGACCTATTGACGGGCCAATTTCCAGGGTTCCTAGGTGAGATAACTCTCTTTTTTATCGTATTGGGAGGGGCTTATTTAGTTATTAGAGGTATTATTGACTGGACAATTCCTTTTCTCTATGCAGTGACTTATGCTTTTGTCGTTTTTTTACTTGGTGGTCTACCTTTTAGTACAGGTTATTTTTCCGGGGATATACTCTTCCATATGAGTACCGGTTTTTTCTGGTTATCTTGTTTCTATCTATTACCTGACATAACTATTGCTCCTAATGCTCAGATAGCAAAAAGTATTTATGCTGTGTTATCTGGTATTATAGTGGCTCTCCTTAGGATATTTTCCCCTTTTCAGGATGGTGTTTTAGAAGGATTATTGTTGGTGAGCGCTATTATTCCTCTTCTCAATAAAATACCAGAAAAAATCGACCAGAACATAATGAAGAGGTTTTGATTGTGAGTTATTTATTATTTGTGTTGTTAGCTGGAAACGCTTTATTTTATTATGGGTTAAGTACTTATTATTTGCCTCTTATACTGGAGGGACGAAGAGATTTTGGTTTGAAGATTACCGGGAATACTCTTCACTTACTTGGTTTAACTCTCGTTTATTGGCCTATCAGTCACTTTGTTTTAGTTCCTTATGAACTGGATGTGTTAGATTTTCCTGTGATTTTAATTATATATGGTTTTAGCAAATGGGCTTTGATGTATGGAGTTCGGTTCTATGATGCTTCCCTTAAGGAATATTTTTCATCAGAACCGTATAAATGGGGTGATTCTGCTCTAATTACGGCGTATTTGCTATTTTTGACACAATATGATATAGCTTTGGTCCTGGCCTTGGTAGGAGCTATTTTGTTCATGTTAGGATTGTGGGTGGCTGTTAAGTTAGTCATTGCTATTCGTGATAGATATGAACTGGAACCTCCTGTGCCAATCTTACAAGGACTACCAATATTGTTTTTGGCAATTGTAATATTTAGTACTTTGTCTTTGGTCTTTTCGTGGTTAATACCCACAATAAGATAAAATGTTATAGCATTCACTATGATATGAGGCTATAATATTTTTTGTTTGCTATCTTAATTCTGGTTATCAAATGAGTAAATTGAAAATTGTATTTGTCACCTATACATCTCTACCTAAGTCGAACTCTGGTGAAGATTGGGAACATTATTATCAGCATATACTGAAACACTTTATAGCTACCTTATATAGGTACACCGATTTGCCAGCTGTGCACTATGTGGCTGGAAGTACTCTTAAGTGGATAGAGAAACATCATCCTGAATATGGAAGTGTTCTTGGAGAGATGCTCAGGACGAAGCAGATAGATATGCTTTGTGGGGCATATCATGAGCCATTTCTTCCGATTATTCCCGGTCCTGATAGATTAGGACAGATTGAAATGATGTCTACTTTTCTACGTAAATCTTTTGGAAAAAGATTTAGGGGGTTCTGGGTCCCAGAATTGGTGTGGGATGAAAATTTGGCTAGTATGCTAAATCGTTCAGGTATGACTTACACTTTTTTACCTGACACTGATCTATTACAGCTTGGAATCTCTCCCAAATCGACCTATCAGATTCATAATGTAGAAGATCAGGGACGAGCTATCAAAGTTTTTCCTTTATGGAGAACTGGAAGAGGGATTACAGCCTTAAGTCCTGAAGAAATTATTGGTAATTTAATTGCCCTTCAACAGGATGGCGCTCGTTATATGGCCTTGGCTATCGATCCTTTAGAACTCCAGAATAAGATTATTGAGCAAGGTGGAATCCCTTGGTTGGATAGATTATTGTCTCTTTTTAGGGAGCATAGTCAGGAATTGGAGCTAGTGGCTCCTCAAAATGAGATTCGAAATGACAAGGTTGCTTATTCAACTCATTATTTTTCTCCAACAACAATTGACCAATATAATAATTGGGGCAACATGAAAAATAGAAGTATTGCCAAAGGGGCTTTTAAGAACCTTGTCAATTACTATAAAGATGTACGACTTATTTATTCAAAGATGGTCTTTGTTCATTCTCTGGTATTACAAATCAAAGGTGATAAACAGCGTAAGAAGACAGCCCGTGAATTATTATGGCGAGGGCAACTTCATCAGGCTTATTGTCTGGGCCGACTAGGTGGTGTAGCTGATGCCCATATAAGACGGGATGTCTATGCCAGTCTGTTGGAAGCAGAAAAGACTACCCGTGAGAAAGGTATTTTTATGCCAAGTCTACTGGTAAAGGACTATGATATGGATGGGCGAGATGAGTATCTCTATCAAGGGTATGATTATAATGCTTATGTTCATCAAAGTGGTGGTGCTTTATTTCAATGGGATTATTTTCCTTTAAATTGGAATGTTCTTAATAGCTTTCAAGCTTATAGTGCTTTTGAAAAGAATATAAAAGGTAAGGCTTTTCATGATCATTTTTATCCTATGGGTCTTCCCGTTAATGAATGGCGGGATGCGCTTGATATGGGAGATTTTGCTTATGGGGCCTACCGTTTGATTGAATTAGATAAAGAAAAAAACATGATATCCTTAACCAGAAGAGGCGTTTTAACATATAAAGGGAAGAGTCATGCTCTTAAGGTGCGTAAGGAGTATCATTTTAAACGTCGTTCTGTCGGTGTTGATTATTATATTGAAAATGTGTCCACAACGGATTTACATTTTGAATTCTGCCCTGAGATAAACTTAGCGTTTCTCGATTTTACAGGTGAATATAAGATTTTTACTCTAGTTGATGGTCAGAAGATTTTTATTGATGAAAGCGAGCTACCTAAAAAAGAACACGAAGAACTAAATTTTCAAGACCAACAGTCTAAGGGGGTTGTATCTATTCAGTTCTCTGTACCCCCTAAGAGCGCTGTTAAGTCAATTGAATTACCGGTAGAAGATGAATTAGGAGAGAGGAATATTTATCAGAACTCCCAATATCTTCCTTATTGGTCATTGTCATTGTTAAAAAGTAAAAGTTGGCATGTCTCTTTAGATATTAAAGTTACTCGTCGTTAAAAGGTGAATCGGTAATCCAGTTATTCATTATATATTCAATGTAGTAGGTGGATTCTTCTTTAAAATAGTCCTTAGTTATAAGAAAATTTAATAAGGCATTTTTACTATCTCCAAGGAATAAGTAAGATATTCCCAAGTAATAATGACCTGAAGCTTTTTCCATATCATTTAAGTTGAGAGTTAAATACGCTTTTAGTAAATCTTTGCTTTGGGTGAAATCTCCATTACTTATAGGACCATTAATGATGGTCATCAGATTAACATTGTCCTCGTATACATTATGTCCATATTTCTTAAGATGTTTTAGTTCTAATCTGTCTTCTTCAAGTCCATCATAAAGAGCCATATATCTTCTAACATTGGCTTTAGATTCTTCAGAAAGGTCTTTCCATTCAGGTAGACTCCATCGACTGTCATTTAACTTCGTATCAGAATCAATACTTTCATATAAGTTTATTTGGGGTAAAGGCAAGGAACGCATCTCCTGATTATTAGTAGATATCTTTTGTTCTTTTATACCTAGTTTAACTGGAGTTCTCGTACTATTACGCCCTAATTCTAATTCATATTGGTCCGTTTGAAAGCTGTTATCATCAATAACGGCATAATAGTATTGGATTCCAGGTATAGGTACATCAGCATATTGCTGTGAACCTAGTTTGTTTGGTTGTATCTGATAAGCTTTCTGAAGATCTTCTTTTGTAGCTATTATTGTAGAACTTCTGAAGTATAATATATTTACTCCGTCAGGGACATTCTTCACTTTTAAAATTATTCTATCATTTTGAGTTGAGGCTGACATAGTTATATTGCTTAAAGCAGCTCGCATTAAATCAGCTTCAGTGACCTCAAAAGGAAGAACCGTTGTGTTTCGATAGGGTATAAAGGTATTAATAATCTCCTCGTCCGTAGTCACTCCCAATACAGCATAGTAATATGTTCCTGCTACTTGAATTGTATCATCAATGAACTTTTCCTTTCCCAATTCTACATCACCCATAACTTGGGCACTTGGATAATTATTATTATTAATGGGCTGTCCAGCTCGTAAAACCCTATATTTACCCTCTATTAGGTCTCGGCTGTCCTTCCATGTAATAATGGCAGATCCTCTGTCCAAATGAATCTGAAGTCTACTTATAAAAGGTGCAGATACTTTATTATCCTGGCTGTAGAGAATGAAAGGCAGTAGTATTAAGGTTACTAGAATAAATTTATATTTCATGACTTAATAATAATCGGTTTACTTTACATTAGACAAAAGGAATTTTATGTTCGTTTCTGTAATATTAGATTTAGGCAACGATGATAGCCGTAAAGATGTACATGAACTATTATTAATGTATGGCTTTGATATGGTGCAGAGAGATGTTTATGAATCGAGTTCTTTGAATGAAAAACGTCTTAATCACCTTAAGCTTGATATAGATAAGCGTACCGATTATTATGATCAAGTTCGTATTTATCAGTATCCTATTGATGATACGCTAGTGGTGACAGAACTAGCACAGAAGAAATGGAAACGAAAAATTATGAGGGTATAGAAAGATGGACTTACAAGAGATACAAAAGTCAATTAATGAATTAACAGTAGAAATTGAAGATACATGGAGGCATCTTTGACCCGGATGCGATTTATCATGATATAGCACAAAAGGAAGACGAAAGTGGTGCTCCTGATTTTTGGGACAACAGGGAAAGAGCCGAAAAAGTTCTTCAAGACATTCGAAAACTAAAAAATAGAATTGAACCATGGCAGGATATCAAAGATAATTTGTCAAATTTGACAGACATTATCGAAATGTTAAAAGAGGAATCTGATTCTGAAATACAAGCTGAAGTAGAAAAAGACTTTGAACATCTACTTACAAGTTATAATAAGCAAAAGAAACTTGAATTACTCTCAGAACCTAATGATGATGGAGATGCTTTTCTTACCATTCACTCTGGTGCTGGTGGTACTGAAGCTTGTGATTGGGTATCCATGTTATTCCGTATGTATTCCCGGTGGTGTGAAAACCAGAACTTTAAATTTGATATACTAGATCTGTTAGAAGCTGAAGGTGGGATAAAGAGCGTCACTATCCAGGTAAAGGGAGATTATGCCTTTGGTAATCTAAAATGTGAAAGCGGAATCCATCGCTTAGTCAGGATTAGTCCTTTTGATTCTTCTGCCAGGCGTCATACCTCTTTCGCCTCTGTGCATATTTCACCTGTGGTGGATGATGATATCGAAATTGACATTAATCCTGATGATTTAAGGGTTGATACTTATCGTGCTCAAGGCGCAGGCGGTCAGCATGTTAATAAGACGGAATCAGCGGTTCGTATTACTCACCTTCCTACTAATATTGTAGTGCAATGTCAGAATGAACGATCTCAACATAAAAATAGAGATACAGCCATGAAGGTGTTAAAATCAAGACTATACGAGCACTATAAAGCTATACAAGAAGCGGAGCAGGAAAAGCAGGCTGCTGAGAAAAAAGATATATCCTGGGGGAACCAAATTCGTAGCTATGTCTTTCATCCTTACAATATGGTTAAGGATCATCGAACAAAAGCAGAGACTGGTAATGTTCAGGCTGTTATGGATGGAGCTATTGATCAATTTATTGAGGAATATTTGCGTTTTACATGGGCACAAGCAAACTAGAGCATCACAAATCTATACTTATAGTCGATGACTTACCCTTTGTTCGTAAAAAGATAAAGGAAGTCCTACGAATGGTTGGCTATCATATTGCCGGAGAAGCTTCTGATGGGCTTGAAGGTTTGAATATGATTAGACAGTTGAAACCTGATCTTGTTCTCTTGGATATAACCATGCCCAAGATGGATGGTCTTCAAGTCTTAAAGCAACTAGATAAATCACAAAAGGTCATCATGTGCTCCTCTCTTGGTGAAGAAAAATACATTCTCACTGCTATAAAATGGGGAGCCATGGACTTCATTGTTAAACCATTCACAGATGAACGATTAATCAGGGCTGTTCATAATGTCTTATCACGCTAGACTGGTAGTAGTTTTGTTATTTTTGAGTCAATTGTTATTTGGTCAAAATAATATTGGATTGGATAATTGGTCCTGGGGGATTGGCCAGTTTGATAGTAATGGTAATGTTAGTGAGATTTATCCTTCCTATACTATTCCTTTGTTGATCAAGTCTTTAGTGTCAGGATTGAGATATCATACATTAAATAAAGAAGAGAGATCTCAACTAATCCGGGAATATAAGAATGAACAAAAGACAGAATATATCCATAAATTAAACAAGGCCATCGATGAAAGAGATCAGATTATATTTAAAGATAATGAAAATTCTTTAAGTGCCCAGAATGATAAAATTATAGAAATTAAAGAGCAAATACAGAAGATTGATGAGGAAGAATATATAATAGAACCAACTCTCCCTTTAGAATTTGCTGAAGGGTCAGAGGACGGTCTTATTCCTGTCAAAGACTGGAAAAATAACATTAGTACAGTTATAGAAAATAAGAAGCTTACAGCCTTTATCTATGGAGAGATATCGCTTGTACAGGATATGATTCATTACAATGTGTATATAAAAAATAAGCAGGGAATTATATTTAGCCAATCAGGAATACTTAAAAACAAGGATGGAAATTTTGTTGATGGGGAAGTAGAATTTGCTCCTTTGTTAGCTTTTGTTCAGGGGCAAGAAGATAAAGTTGTAAAAATACATACTGAGAATAGGAACATGAATATCTTTGTTAATGATGAGTATGTTGGGCAGGGAGAGGGGGAGTTTGTCTTTCAAACACCTCCTTATACTATTACTGCTCACGCTTCAGAAGGTGATGTGACAATGTCCATAAACACTATGCCAGAGGGCACTCTTGAATTATCTTTACCTTCCATTGAAGGGAAAGACTTGTACATACAAACAGAACCTGAAGGTGTAGATGTCTACTTAAATAGTCGTTATGTAGGTAAGACTCCTCTGTCATTAAAAGTCTTTGATAAAGACCAAATCTTTCTGGATAAAGCTGAATATAAATCTGAGTCCTTTCTCGCAAATCAATCGAAAGGGGATGTTATTAAGATGCTTCCCAATGAGGAAAGAAAAGAGCTATCCTACTATAGAGGTAAGTTTTATAGATCCTTAACTGTGTTTAGTTTTAGTTTATTTCCTACTTTCATTTTTCCCCAGCTTCAACAGAATTATTACCAACTATCATATAATTACTACAATAGTGGTCGTTATGATGATTATGCAGAGGCGATTAAAATGACGAATGCCATGACCTATGGACGTTGGATATCTTTTGGAATTAGTGTAAGCTCCTTCAGCTGGATGGTATACGATTTTATTAAATATATAAAACAAGCAGAAATACTGGGAGAGTAAGGGAACCTAATGTTTGGTAAAAAGAAGAAAAAGAGTTTTTTTGACAAAATAAAAGAATTATTTGGTGGTGGGGTTCAAGGAGAAGAATTCTTTGAAGATTTTGAAGATTTGTTAATTGAAGCAGATTTTGGAGCAGCTCTTGCTGTTGAAATCGTAAAAGAAATAAAAGATTCCTGGAAATCCAAAAAAATAGGCTCTCTTGATGAGTTTAGAGAGGCCATGTGGAATATTCTCGAAAGGGATCTAAAAGTAGCTCCCTTGGAAATTGTCGATGGTCAGCTTAACTTAGTATTGGTATTAGGAGTGAATGGAGTTGGTAAAACAACATCAATAGCCAAGATGGCTCATTACTATAAGAAAGAATTGAAAGATAGCATACTTCTTAGTGCAGGTGACACTTTTAGAGCTGCTGCTATTGAGCAACTTCAGTATCATGGTGAGAAATTAGGTGTTAGAGTAGTAGCGCAACAGCATGGTGCTGATCCTGGGGCCGTTATTTTTGATACTTTGGATATGGCTTTAGCTCGAAACACTAAATTGGTGATCGCTGACACAGCAGGCCGAATGCATAATAAGGCAAATCTTGTAAAGGAACTGCAAAAAATCAATAAAATAATTCAAAAGAAGGCACCTTCTGCTGTGTATAAAAAATACCTAGTTATTGATTCCACAACAGGTCAGAATGGATACAGGCAGGCTGAAATATTTAATGAGGCCGTTGGTTTAGATGGTGTCATCTTAAGTAAGTATGATTCTACTGCAAAAGGAGGGGCAGCTGTCGGTATATCAAAAAAGCTGGGGATCCCCTTTGTTTTTATGGGTTTAGGCGAAAAATACGATGATTTTATTCCTTTTGATAAAAATAAGTTCCTATCTGGTATATTTGATAAGTGAGACTTTTTTTACAATTTTTTATTCTTTCGACAGTACTCATAGGAGTGTATAGTGGAGATTGGTATCGTTCTAATTCCTTAGGTATGGAATTAGAACTCATTTCTCAGGGGCGACTTAATGATTATGAATATACTTTAAACGTCGAGGAAGAAAAAAAGACTCTCTATTTAGACGGATCGTTATTATGGATAAAGGATGTCATTTCAAATAGTCCTCTTATCATTCAAAAGAGAGACAATGATCTTACTCTCATTGAAGAAGAAGTTTTTAGTTCAAATAATGATTTGACCGAATATAAGTACATTCAAAATGATCAGGTTATTCAGGAAAAGTATGAATATGATCACTATAAACGGATTAAAAGGATAAAATATTATAAAGACAATAAATTAATTGAAACTCGTTCTTATAGGTATGATAGTAAAGGACGTCTAGTTGCTTTGAATCGTCTATCTGATGTTGGCTTGAAAAACAGTTCAATGATTTACAGCAATACTGGGAATTTACTAGCTGATCAGGAGCACTCTAACAGAAATTATATTTTCACATTTAATAAGAACGGGATAAAAAAAATAGTCGAATCAGATGAGGATGTTGTTATTAAGGAAGAGGTCTTTTTATATAATGATTTAGGCCAGATAATAAAAAAGCATAGTGTAACCCAAGAGGGTACTTTTATTAGTGATTCCTATGATGAAAATTTATTAATTAAAAGATTAGAAGAATATAAAAATGGTGAAAAAAAAACTATAACCTATAGCTATAAGAATGGTCTTAGGACTGAGAGGTCAGAATCGTATAAGGGACAACGGGATAAATGGATATATCAATACTCTAACTCCCAACAACTTAAAGTGGAAACCTATTATAAGAATCTGGTTCTTACATGGATTAAGACATATGATGATGATACAATACATCAAGTATGGTACGAAGATGGACAGGTGATAATGGAGCGTAAATATGGTAAAGATGAATAGGTTCTTTCCTGCCTGGACTTCCTTTTTTGCGGGACGTTTTTTTAAAACAAAAAGAAAAGAAAAAGGACAAGCCTCAAGTATATTGTCTGTTTTGGGTTTGTCCATTGGTATAATGGCCTTAATATCTGTTATTGGGGTTATGAATGGTTTTCAACAAAACTTTATTGACAATATTTTGGATATCGGATCATTTCATATACAGATTAGGTCTGAGAAAATAGATGATAAACTATTGAATGAAATTCGTTCATCTAAGTTAGTCACATCAGTGATGGAAAGTGGTGATGTTGATACTTTAATTAGTAGTCCTTACTCTGATTCTCAAGGTGTAAGTATTAAGCTTGTTCCGAAGGGGTTTGATCAAATTGATACCTCTATGACTAATGCCATGGAACTTGTACAAGGTTCTCTGACTTTGGATGATAGTCATTCTATTCTTCTAGGTCAGCGACTGGCTTACTATCTAGGGGTTACTGTTGGCGATCCTGTCAATTTAGTTATCTATAAAACCAGTAGTAGGTTAAGCTTTGGCAAGGAGACTCAGGAATTCACTGTCAGGGGAACTTTTAAAACAGGCTATCTTGATTATGATGCTGGGCTTGCTTTGATATCTCTTGATGATGGTTATCAGTATTTTATTAATCCAAAACAAACCTATATTGGTGTAAAACTTATTAATTCCAATTTAGATCATACTTTTATCAGGAATAATCAATGGGATGGGGTTCAAATCAGTTCTTGGAGGGATTTTAATAAAAGTTTTTTTGGTGCTTTACGCATGGAAAAAACAATGATGCTTTTATTGGTTGGTCTCATCTTTTTAGTCGTTGGATTTAATATCTATCACAGTATGACTCGTTCCGTTCTTGAGCGATCTGAAGAAATTGCCATATTGAGGGCTATAGGGGTTGTTCCTAAATCCATTCAAGGGATTTTTTTATGGGAAGGCTTATTAATTGGTGGAATGAGTGCTTTGATCGGTACCGGTCTCGGCTTATTTATTGGAATAAATATTAATGAGATCTTTTTATTAGCTGAGAATCTGTCTGGAATTTTTACCGCATTAATAAACCCATTACTGATTGGTTTGGGGCAACAAGCTATAGAGCCATTGGATTTTTACTCTAGTGGAATTTTTTATACAAATGGTATTCCTTGTCATTTTCATTTTGGAGAAGTATTCTTCATTACTCTTTTAGGAGTTAGTGCTGCCTGGATAGCTTCATACTGTGCTGCCCGAAAAGTATCCGAATTACAAACCATGGAGATATTAAGAAATGAGTGATCAAATAACTATAGAAAAATTAACCAAAAAATTTCATACGAGCACTGAAGATATTACTTTATTTGAAAATATTGATTTGGTTGTAGATAAAGAAGAATCTCTTATTCTAACAGGGGAGAGTGGGAGTGGCAAAAGCACTTTCTTAAATATAATAAGTGGATTGGACAAACCTAACGATGGTCATATTTATTTTGGGGAAACTCAAATTGATACAATGAATGAAGAGCAGTTATCAGATTTCCGTTTAATGAATATAGGGTTAGTTTTTCAATTTCATCATTTATTGAAGGATTTTACAGCTTTAGAAAATGCGGCTATTCCAGGAATATTAAGAGGTCTATCAAAAACAGAGGCTATGACAAGAGCGGAAGATTTGGTGAGTCTCGTAGGTTTGAGTAATCGAAAAGATCATTATCCTTCCAAGCTCTCAGGTGGTGAAAAACAGCGTATTGCTATTGCAAGGGCATTATTCAATGAGCCTCAGGTTATTTTAGCTGATGAGCCAACAGGGAATTTGGATGAAAAAAATAGCCGTATGGTTGAAGAGATATTTTTTGATTTGCTTAAATCACAACAAAAGACTCTTATGCTGGTTACCCACGATTTGAGATTAATTGAATACGGAACTAGACATATACAAATCAAGGACAGACAATTTATAGGATGAAAAATATTATCAATAATCTACGACTGGGGTTTAAACCTATTGCTGATATATTAAAAGGTACAAAAAAGTCTAAGAATCTCAAATCGGCATTTTGGGGTATTGTATTAAGTGTTATACCTATAGTAGTTGTCTTATTAGTATCCGATGGTATGATCTTTGGGATCACAAAAAGGTATATCGAAACCTCATTATATCATTTTCAGATAAGGTCTTTTAGATCAAAGTCTATCGAAGATATGGAATTAGAACTTTCTCAAGCTTTTGACGGAGAAGATTGGTTTAAAAGTGGTTGGTTTGAACATCAGAGTACGGGGATGTTATTTAATGACTTAGGGAAAACTGTTGGTTTTATTCGTGGAGTTGATCCGCTTTGGTATGAAAAAGATGCTGGTTTAAGGGATTATTTACAGATTAAATCAGGATCTTTTGATTTGAGCAAAAATAATGATATTGTATTAGGGCAGGAACTAGCTAGTAAATTAAATCTAAAAGTTGGTGACTCTGTAAAATTAAGTACATTAAAGAAGATCTCAAGTCAAAGATATTTGCCCAAAATTACCAGTTTTCATGTAACAGGTATTGTATCAACTGGTTACCGTGAATTGGATAAGCTATGGTTATTCATTTCATTTGATGAATCTATTAGTATTATAGGTAAAGAACAAGGTACAGTATTATATGGACTTAAGGTTAGGAATCCTCAACAAGATTTAATGGCCTTAACTTATGAAGTGAATTCACAGCTCCCCTCTGGTTATGGTGCCTATTCTTGGTACAATTTAGGTTATAGCCAATTCAAGAATTTTGAGACTACACAAATACTTCTCTTATTTATTATGGCTGTTATTATTGCTGTTGCCGCTATTAACATAAGCTCCTCTCTTATTATGATAGTGATTGAAGATACAAAAGAAATAGCCATATTGCGGTCCCTGGGCGCTTCCCCTACTTATGTTAAAAACAAATACTTAATGACTGGTTGTGGTATTGGTTTCTTAGGAAGTTTAGTCGGATTAGCTCTTGGTTTACTGATAGGTGTTAACATTAATTTTGTTATATCTTTGTTAGAAGGATCAATAAATATTGTGTCTGCTGTTAAGCTAAGCTTAAGTCAAGGACAGCTAATATTACCTCATGTTAATTGGGGACGTGAATATTATTTGGAAAAAATACCGACTGTTATTCATATATATAAGTTATTGGGAATATTCTTTTTTGCCAATATTTTAGCGTTTATTAGTACTAGTTTTCCTGCCCAAAAGGCAGCCAATTTAAAACCTGTTGATATTCTTCATCGTCATTAGGAGCTGATAATATGGAAGCTTTTGAGAATAGAATTCGTAAACGTTACAAGCATTTTAAAAAATGGGCACGTCGTCAGAATTATGAAGCTTTTCGCTTTTATGATAATGATGTTCCCGGATTCCCGTATATTATTGAAGAATATGGTAATCACATATCTCTAACTGAATACGAAAAAGAGCATTTACCTGAAGAAGTAGTAAATGAGCGTAATGATAAGGTTCTTGCCCTCATTAAACGGACTTTTGATATAGATGATAATCATCTACATTTCCGTCAGAGGAAAAAACAAAGTGGGTCTTTACAATACAATAAAAAAGATCATGGTAAAAAGTATGTTATAAGGGAGACGGATCTTAGTTTTCATATTGATCTTGATTCGTATCTTGATACGGGACTATTTCTTGATCATAGAATATCCAGGCAAAATGTTCGTTCTCTATCTTCTGGTAAACGTGTGTTGAATTTATTCTGTTATACTGGAAGTTTTTCAGTCTATGCTGCTTCTGGTGGGGCTATTCAAGTAGATAGTGTTGATTTATCTAATACTTATCTGGACTGGGCTAGGGAAAACTTTGAATTAAACAATCTTGATATTAAAAAACATAAGTTCATTCGAGAAGATATCCTAAAATGGTTGTCTTTTTATGGTGAACCTTATTATGATATTATTGTATTGGATCCTCCAACGTTCTCAAATAGTAAAAAAATGAATCAGATCTTCGATGTTAGTAAGGATCATTTGTTTCTAATTCGAAGATGTATGGATCGACTAAAATCAGATGGTATTCTGTTATTTTCTAATAACTATAGGAAATTTACCATGGATCCTCAGATTCTTGATCAGTATCTTGTCAAGGAAACAACTCACTTAACGATTCCTAATGACTTCCAGGATAAGAAGATACATTATTCTTTTGAGATCCGACACAATACTAAGGAAGACTAATGAAATGTGAAATATGCGGTAAAAGAGTCGCACAAATTCAGTTACAACAGAAAACACAAGGCAAAGAAATTACTCATTATCTATGTATTACCTGTGCTAAGGACAAAGGTATTGAAAATGTTGATGGTAAAGTACAATTCAACCTAGGTCAAATTATGAACTCATTGAATCCTCATGAGGACAATTCCCTGGACAAATGCCCTGGCTGTCAACAATCTGTAGAAGATATTAAAAAGAATAAAGAAGTAGGTTGTCCTTTGTGTTATCTTTTTTTTCGAAATGAGATAAAGGACCTTCTCCATAAACATAATGGTCTCGTTCTCAAGTATAAAGGTATTCCAGATGTACGACAGGAAGAGATAACAAAATTGGAACATAAGTTAACTGATTTGATTGAAAAAGAAATGTATGAAGAAGCAGCCCTTATTCGTGATAAAATCCAGGAGCTTAAACATTGTTAATCAATAAGGATTTGAATTGGCTTGATAAAGATAATCCTCAGAGGGATGTCATAATTAGTACAAGAATGAGAGTGGGGAGAAATCTAAAAAACTATTCCTTTACTAAACAACTCAATGAAGAAGATTATAAGGATATAATTAATCACTTTAAGGATCAGTTAAAAGATCATAAAGATTTTGGACCTCTCCTGGATATTGATAGCCTAACTAGTGTAGAAAAAGGACTATTAAGAGAAAGGCAAATCATTGATGAAACGATAGCCTTGAATCCTCATCTGCATTTTTCTTTCATGCCTGACTTTGATGGTGCTATACACATCAATAATGTAGATCATTTTCGATTATTGTATTTTAGAGCAGGAATGCCTAAGGATGAGTTAATACAGACTTTTAAAAATATACAAGATCTTTGGAATCATGATAACCAATGGGCCTTTGACGCAGAGTTGGGGTATTTGTCACCAAATATCTATCAATCTGGTACAAATATGAAAGTCTCTACATTACTACATCTACCAGGTTTATGTGTTCGTAAAGATTTTGAACATCTATTAATGCGGTTAGAAGATCAAGGACTTCAAGTTAGAGGTTTCTATTCTGATTCAGATGATGGTAGACAAGAACTTTTTCAAATATCTAATCGTTATACATTGGGGGCTTCCGAGATTGATACCATTCAAGCAATTGAAAGGGTTTCTCAAGACCTTAGAAACTTGGAGATCATAGAACGGCAGAAATTGTATCAAAGAAATAGGGCTGCTATAGAGGATAGAATATTTAGATCATTGGGGATTTGCCAACAAGCTCGAATTATGGAAAAGTACGAAGCTGAAGGGCACATAATGAACTTAAGATTAGGAAGTACACTTAAACTTATAGATTGTGATTTAAAAAAATGCGATAGGATATTATATTTTATACAAGATAGCCATCTTGCTTATGAAGAAGAAGGGCCAAATGAGGTTGATTTTCAAAAGAATCTATCGAAAAGGGCAGAATTACTTCGCATGGCTACAAAAGAAATTCGTACACTCTAGGAGGTTGTATGTTTAAAGGTCTAACCCAAAGAGCGCAGAGAATCTTAACTGTTTTTGCACAGGAGGAAGCAAAGAGGTATCATAGTGATCAGTTGCTTCCAGAACATATAATAATAGCCTTATTAAAAGATGGGGATGGTGTGGGATATAAGGCTCTCAAATCCATTAATATTGATCCTTCTGATTTACAATTAGAATTAGAAAAGGCCATTCCTAAAAAACAAAGCGGATTTATTCTTGGAGATGTTCCTCCTTCTAAAAGAGGAAAGAAAATATTAGAAGATTCTGCTGTCGAAGCCCGCAATTTGGGACATGAATATATTGGAACAGAACATCTCTTATTAGCAGCGGCTAATGAACAGGGTAGTGTAATAAGTCACTACCTGGGGGATCATAAAATCACAGTGGAGATACTTAGGGATATTATTTCAGAACTCTCTGGTTCTTCCAATAAACGTAAGGAACCTGCAGGCAATCAGCCTGGTGGACGATGGAAGCCATCTAATAATAATCGCCGCCCCACACCAACACTGGATGAATTTAGCAGAGATCTTACCGTTATGGCTAAGGAAAGTAAATTAGATCCAGTTATTGGCAGAGATAAAGAAATAGCCCGAGTGATACAGATTTTAGCAAGAAGAAGTAAGAATAATCCTGTTTTAATCGGTGATCCTGGTGTTGGTAAGACAGCCATAGTGGAAGGTTTAGCCCAACGTATCATTGATGGAACAGCGCCTGAAGTATTATTGGGAAAAAGAGTTGTTACTTTGGATTTAGCCAGTTTGATCGCTGGAACAAAATATCGTGGGGAATTCGAAGAACGTCTTAAACGCGTAATGAAAGAGATAACCACAATTGGTAACATAATTCTTTTTATAGATGAATTACATACTATCATTGGAGCTGGTGGAGCTGAAGGTGCTATTGATGCAAGTAATATGCTCAAACCAGCTCTATCTCGTGGTGAGATCCAATGTATTGGTGCTACAACATTAAACGAGTATAAGAAATATATAGAGAAAGACCCTGCTCTTGAACGTAGATTTCAGACCGTTATGGTTTCGGAACCTTCTGTTGAAGAAACAATTGATATTCTAAAAGGAGTTAGTACTCAATACGAGGAACATCACAATGTTTCCTATACGGAAGATGCTATTGAAGAAGCAGCCCGTCTAAGTCAGAGGTATATAACTGAGCGAAGTTTACCTGATAAGGCCATTGATCTTCTGGATGAAGCAGGAGCACAAAAACGTATTGAAAAAGGTGTCCGTCCTAAAGAATTAGGCTCCCTGGAAAAACAGGTAGAGGACTTAACGGCTGAGAAGATAAATTTTGTTAATAATCAGGACTATGAAAAGGCCGCAAGCCTCAGAGATAGTGTACGTCAATTAAAAGAACAAATTGAATCTTTAAAACAAGATTGGCAGTCAAAACTTAAAACTACCCGTAATTTAGTATCTGCAGAAGATATTCAGGCTATTATTAGTGAGATAACAGGTATTCCTCTAAGTCGCATTGCTCAGGAAGAAAGCGATAAATTATTAAGAATTGAAGATGAACTCCATAAGACAGTTATCGGACAACATGATGCTATTAAGGTAATTGCTTCTGCCATTCGACGTTCAAGAACAGGTATTAGTAATCCAAGACGTCCTTTAGGTTCTTTTGTTTTCTTAGGACCAACTGGTGTAGGTAAATCTTTGTTAGCAAAAACATTAGCCGAATTCTTGTTCGGTGATCCTGATGCTTTAATACGGTTGGATATGTCAGACTTTATGGAAAAACATAATGTGAGCCGTCTTGTGGGAGCACCTCCAGGATATGTTGGATATGAAGAAGGTGGTCTCCTTACTGAAAAGATTAGGAGACGACCATATAGTGTTGTATTGCTTGATGAGATAGAAAAAGCCCATCCCGATGTATTTAACCTGTTATTGCAGGTATTGGAAGAAGGGGAGCTTCAGGACAATCTTGGTCATACTGTTTCATTCCGTAATACTGTACTTATAATGACCTCTAATGCTGGTGCTCGACAGATCAGTAAAAGTGCAGGAGTCGGTTTTCAGACAGATTCTGGTATTATGTCTTACAATGAAATTAAAAACTCGGCCCTTAATGAGTTAAAAAGATTTCTACGTCCTGAGTTTATAAATAGAATTGATGATATAGTAGTATTCCATAGTCTTAACAATAAGGAAGTTGCTAATATCTTTGAAATCATGCTAGCTGATATTAAACAACGTTTATTGAGCCAGAATCTGTTTCTTAACATTGGTAAGAAGGGTAAGGAATTCCTTATAAAAGAAGGTTATGATGAAGTATATGGAGCTAGACCTCTTAGAAGGGCCATACAACGTTATTTAGAGGATCCTTTATCTATGGAAATTCTTAAAGGTAAATTCAAAGCTGGAGACACAATTCAAGCTGATTTTAGAAAAGACTGCCTTATTTTTAAGAAAAAAAATAATACGAACAAGGAAGCTGTTACCGTAAAATCATGAAGCGACAACTTATAGTTATATCTCTTTTCTTACTGAGCCTAACCTTATTTGGTGAAGGCTCAGATGCTTTGTTCTTTAAAGGCCAACAGGCTTTTGGTCAAAAGAATTTTGATGAAGCTCTATTATATTTTGGACAATTGGTTAAAACCTATCCTAATGATACTCGTGCTGATGATGCTTATTATTATCAAGGGGTTAGTTTTTTTTATAAAAATGATTATAAAAGAGCAGCAAATCAATTTAGCTCAATGGAAAAGAGATATCCCTCAAGTCGTTTTATTAGTCGAATAAACTATTGGATTGGGGCTTCTTATTTAGGATTACAGGATTATCGTAAATCAGAAATTGCTTTTAAAAAGCAAGTAGATTATACAAATGAAGTTGCCTTATTAAGTCAAAGCCATTTTTATTTGGCCCTGAGTTATGAGAAGAACAATAAACTGAAAAAAGCTCTTAGCGAATATAAAGTAAGTTTTGATGGTGATTTAAAGGATAATTTTAAAGCTCAAGCCTTGTATCGAATGGGTACCACTAATATGTTACTTGAAAATTGGATTGATGCCCGTAATAATTTCAATCAGCTATTGATTAGTTATCCACGTTCTGAATGGTCTATAGATAGTGTGTATTTAATAGGGCAAGTTGCTTTTGAATTAAAAGATTATGAAAGTGCTGAAAGTCGTTGGGACACCTTCCTAAAGACTTCTCCTTCTTCTGAATATAGAAAAGATGCTTTATATAGATTGGCAATGCTAAAATTACAATTGGGAAAAGCTGATGAAGGCTATTCTTTATTGGATTTGCTTGTAAATGATTATAATACAGGTGATTTGTATAAGAATAGTCTTATCCTTCTAGCAGATCATGCAACAGATAATAACTTATTTACAGATGGACAAAACTATTATAAAAAATTGATTAGTTTAGCTACAGATCCGGAAGAAAAGCAGAATTACTATTATGGTTTAGGAAAAACTTATTTTAATACTGATGACCCCCTTAAAGCATTACCTTGGTTAGAATCAAGCATAGACGGGCCTGATTCAGAAATCAAAAGATTGGCGACTTACAATTGGGGTCGTATTCAAATGGAGCATGGGGATTGGCAACTTGGTGCTGAACGTTTGAAGTCTTATCTCCTGAATTATAGTCAGTATGAGGGTTCTGAACGAATTGCCCAAGTTGTTGTAACACGTCTAGAGCGTAATGAAGCTTATGATGATGAATTAGATTGGCTTAATATGTTAGATCGCTTTTATCCTGATTCTGAGTATCATAGTATCTATGTTCTGAAAAGAATAGATATTGCCTTACAACAGGGGCATACGGATATTGATACCTCATCTTTATCTGTTCTTACTGAATCAGAGGATTTAGATGTGGCAACCAAAGCCCTATATAGAATGGGTTACATTTATAGTTTACGAAAAGAATACATGCGAAGTGAAGGGTATTACTATAGAATTACCGAATTGTTGAGTACGGGAGAGCTTTATGAAAAAGCTCTTTTAGCAAGAGGTATTTGTTTTATGAATATCAATGATAATGACAAAGCATTAGGTGTATTCAATCGTTTACTTCGTGAGAAGCCTGATTCCACTTTCGCTCCTAAAACTCACTATTATAAAGGGAATATCTACAAACGTACTGCTGATTATACTCAAGCCATAAAAGAGTATTTAGCAGCGAATACTACTTTAAATGGATCTATGAGGGAAAAACTTTTATTGAATTTAGGGGAAGCTCAGTTATTAGCTGATGAAGCAGAAGACGCACTTGAAACCTACAAACAATATTATACTTTAATGACTGATCCTCTGAAACAAAAGGATGCAGGTAAGAGGGTTATACAAGCAGCTATCAGTGCCAAAAAGTATGAAGAAGCGATTAATTTTATTGGTAACAAACAAGGCAGTGATTTATTACCTTATCTTGTAGATGCCTATTTAGGGCTTGGTAATTATACCAAGGCAAGCGAATTATATTATGAAGGACTATCTAAGGGAAAAGATTTAGGAGCTATTATTGATGGGTATATTTCATTATTAGAATATCAGTATGGTAGTAACAATAACGAAGAGATTCGTAGTATTACCGATAATTCCCTACAAAAGGCTTCTCCCGACTTAGAAAAATTGATT
The DNA here is from genome assembly GCF_000426705.1 of Spirochaeta cellobiosiphila DSM 17781. Classification (NCBI taxonomy): domain Bacteria; kingdom Pseudomonadati; phylum Spirochaetota; class Spirochaetia; order Spirochaetales; family Spirochaetaceae; genus Spirochaeta; species Spirochaeta cellobiosiphila. Next base: position 161,506 of record NZ_KE384554.1, on the reverse strand, counting down.
TATCTTAATGGAGCCAAAACTGCGTTTACTTGGAATAATTATAGTGAGGCTAGAAGATTATTTATGAGGTTTCTTGAGAATTATCCAAATGACCCTAATGCCTTGGGAGCCTCTGATGCACTCGCTATTACAATAAGAACCACTAATTCAAATGAATTCAATCAAAGTGTTCTTGATTATCTTAAGACTAATAATACCAGTATCCAATTCCCTACTGATCCTTTATATGTTGCTTTGGGTAGACTATATCCAGATGATGAGTTCATTATTGACCAGCTAAAAAATATATTAAAAAATCCTGAAAGTTCTAAATATTTAGTAGAAGCTCAGTTTTTAATGGGTGAGTATTATTATGCTCAAAATAATCTAACTAATGCTTATTTACTATTCGATGTGGTTATTAATTCAGGAATCAGTCCTGATGTGTTGGAATCATACTCTAAGGAAATACAAATTGTATATACACAACAGGGGTTTGAACAAGCTGCTGAGATTGTTCAAAAAGCATTTGTTAATTTAAATAGTGAACAAGAGAAAGGAAGAATTCTTTATGAAGGTTATTTGTTAGCTTATCAAGCAAGTATGACTTCTAGTTCCTCCAGTCAATTTTTCTATAATCAGTTAGAGCAAAATTTTAGTGATACTATCTGGTATGAAAAGGCCAAATCACTTGAATAATATGGATGTCTTCAATATTATTCCTTAATGGTAGAACTTAATTATTTTCCAAAAAATAAAAGTAAAATATTTTTTGTTGGGATAAAAGGTACTGGAATGGCTGCATTGGCAGCCCTTCTAAAAACAAAGGATTATTTTGTCTATGGTTCTGATGTCGGGGAACCTTTCTTTACAGATTTAATTTTATCAAAGTACAATATAGATTTTGATGTTGATTTTTCTATTGATGCTCTTGATGATACCTATGATTTTGTTATTTATTCAGCCGCTTATGATGTAGATTCTCATCCCCAACTACTAAAAGCTAGTGAATTAAAAATCCCTATGGCTGTTTATCCCCAAGCTTTAGGATTATTATCAAAAGAGTCTTATTTTGTTGGTGTTGCTGGCATACATGGAAAGACAACCACCACAGCCTTAATTGGTACATTAATTAAAAATACTCCATTACAAGCTTCTGTATTAGCTGGTTCCATTGTAAGTCAATTTGACAATTCACCTGTCTTAACACAGGGAGAAGAGTTGTTTGTAGCTGAGACCTGTGAATATAGAAGACATTTTCTATTTTTCGATCCAAATGTAGTATTAATAACTAGTCTAGAAGAAGATCATCTTGATTATTTTAAAGATCTAGATGATATAAAAGATGCCTTTCTAAGTTATTGTCAGAAAATACCAAAGGGTGGATCTGTAATATACTATGGCGATAGTCAAAATGTTATTAGTTTTATTGAGAGTTTATCTTCTCTGAGGCCAGATTTACGATTAATTCCTTATGGCTATTCATGCAATAGTCTATATACTATAACCTCGACTGAGTTTGAATCAGGTCAATTTACATTTCAACTAGTGAATTTTAATAAACTATGGACTTTGGCTGTGCCTGGTCGACATAATATTCTCAATGCAACAGCTGCTTTAGCTGTTATTACTGAACTCTATAAGTATAAAGAGTTGAAGATAGAATCTTCTACTTTGGATTCCTGGCATAACAGCTTGATAAGTTTTAAAGGCACAAAAAGAAGATCAGAGGTGATAGGAGAAGCTTGCGGCATTTTGTTTATGGATGATTATGGCCATCATCCTACAGCTCTTAAAACCACTATAGAAGGGGTACGGGAGTTCTATCCTGATCGCAGAATCGTTGTTGATTTTATGTCTCATACTTATTCTAGGACCATTAGTCTCTTTGATGAGTTTGCACAAGCATTCTCTAGTGCTGATGTTGTCATTCTTCACAAAATATATGCCTCTGCAAGAGAAACTCAAGGAACCATTAGAGGACAGGATTTGTATCACAAAACTAAGGAATATCATAATAGTGTTTATTATGAAGAAGAACCATTAGAAAGCATTAAGTTAGTGACGGACATATTAAAATCGGGCGATCTCTTTCTAACAATGGGAGCTGGTAATAATTGGGAATTAGGACAGGCTTTATATAAATTATACTCAAGTAAGGAGTCAATAAATTGAACAGTATGACTGGCTTTGGATTTGCTGAATTAGAGGATAATAAATACCAGATAACTTTGGATATAAAAACTTATAATAATCGTTATCTTGATTTAATATTAAATATTCCCAATTATCTTAATCCTCTCGAACCTAAAATAAGAGAACTTATTGCTCAGAACTTTAAACGCGGCAGGATAGAGGTTTATCTTAGGTATAAAGAGATAAATGAAGATATTGAGGTTATTATTGATGAATGTGCTGTTATGGCCTATAACAAAGCTCTAAATAAGATATTAGATATTACCGGTATAAAAGAAGAAGTAAGCTTAAATCATATTCTGAAACAAGATGGTGTTATAAAGACTGAAAAGAATAGAAATATCGATGTTATCTGGAATCAATTACAGCATTTATTTGTTAAAGCAATCCAGGATGTACAGTATATGAGAAGCCGTGAAGGCGAATTAACAAGTCAAGACATTAAGAACAATCTTGAAAGTATTAAGTCTTTTGTGGCAAATATAGAGCTTCACAGGCCTATAGCTGAAGAGACATGGAAACAATCTCTTATTGATAAACTACAGGAAGTCACCACTCAAATTGAGGAGCAACGTGTTTTAACTGAAGTCGCCGTTCTGGCTGCAAAGTTAGATATAAATGAAGAGATACAAAGACTTTACGGTCATATTGAGGGAATGTTCGATATGATGATCTCATCAGATCCTGTTGGTAAGAAGATGGATTTTCTTAGTCAGGAAATGAACCGAGAAGTAAATACTATTGGTAGTAAAATGGGGCAAATTGAAATACAAAAAGAAGTGGTTAATATAAAAGATTGTTTGGAGAAGATACGTGAACAGTTACGAAATGTGGAATAAAGATCATATAAAGATCGCTATATCTGGAAAAAGTGGATGTGGCAATACAACTATAACAAAAATGTTAGCTCAGAAGTTAAGTCTTAGACAAATTAACTACACTTTTCGTGATATAGCAAAAGAAAAAAATATGGACTTCCATGAATTTTATGAGATTGCTGTCAAAGATCATTATTGGGACAAATATCTTGATAACAAACAAATCGAGATGGCATCTTCTGGTCGTTGTGTTCTTGGGAGCCGTCTAGCTATCTGGCTGTTTAAGGAGGCCAACTTCAGAGTATATCTCCATGCAAGTGAAGAAGTTAGGGCTAAAAGGATACATAAGAGAGAAGGTGGTACTCTTGAACAAGTCATAGAGCGTACCCAACTAAGAGATCATAATGACTGGAAAAGATACAATGAGATATATGGAATTGATATAAATAACTGGGATTTTGTTGATTTGGAAATTGATGCAGGAACCAATAGTCCTGAGGATATAGTTGATATTATACTTAATAAGCTTGAAGCATGTTCTTCCAGGTTTACAAAGTAAGTAGTTTCTTGTACTATAATAAGATAAATGTGAAGGGAGTCTTTAATGGGAATACCTCTAAATCTACTCATTAGTTATGATCAGAATTTATATGAATTAACTAATGCAATGATCAAAAGATCTAGTCAAGTTGCTCTTACCGGTGATGAGGATATCGAAAAATACAATGGTAAAGTTGTTTCAACATCGATAGGTCAGGTCTTGAGCAAGAAAGTTGAGTTCAAACGCGAAGATTAATAAGCCGGTAGTTATTTGTATATTTGGCCCTACTGGGGTCGGTAAAACAGAACTACTATTGTCATTGAATCCTGAAGTGTATGAAGTAATAAATGCTGACTCGCTTCAGGCCTATCAAAAGCTATCTATAGGAACAGCCAAACCTACTATACAAGAACAACAATATATTAAACATTGGGGTTATGATATTCTTGATCCTAGTGAAGATTATTCCGTAGGTAAATTTATAAAAATTACTACTGAATATATTGAGGATATACTTAGACGGCATAAGATTCCTGTTGTTTCAGGTGGTACTGCATTCTATTTTAAGAGTCTCATAGAAGGTGCTCCTAGTACTCCTGAAATAGACAACGATATTCGTAAGAGGGTACAGAAAGAATTAGGGACTCTAGGTAGCAATACCTTGTATGGTATTCTGAAACAAGTAGATCCCACGAGTAAAGTCAATTCTGGTGATACATATCGTATAACAAGAGCTTTAGAGATTTATTACCAAACTGGTATACCTCAAAGTTTGTATAAGGCCTCAAGAATGCCAAGACCTTATGAATATAGAATAATTGGACTTGATAGGCCAAGAGCAGATTTATATCAACGAATAAATAAACGCGTAGACATTATGTTTGATAAAGGTCTTATACAGGAGATAAAGAATATCCTTAAGGAAGGTATTTCTTACGATGCTCCTGCTTTTAAAGCCATAGGATACAAAGAAGTGCTTAATGCCATTGATCAAGGTTGTATCTGTCTTGAGATGATTAAAAATAATATTAAACAGAATAGTAGACAATATGCCAAAAGACAGTTAACCTTCTTTAGAAGTTTGACTGGCGTAAAATGGTGTCATCCTGATAATACTTTATTGATAAATGATTTAATTGGTATTGACCCTTTTAAGGGGATCAGTGATAATGATGGCTCCATAGTGGAAAATCGATAAAGGAGAAAGCTCAGTGCCCTGCGGTAGAAAACGAAAGAGAAAGAAAATCGCTACTCATAAGCGAAAGAAAAAGCTGAGAAAGAACCGACACAAGAAAAAGAAATAAGCTCGTAATATAGCATATTTAATTCTCAGATGATAAGGGACCCTTTTAGAGGGTCCTTTTTTAATGATTTAAAAATGCTTCAGCGTAATGCGCTTCAATTCTTTTACCGCCTGATGTTCTTCCTATTTGTCTATCCTTTCGACTTGGTGAATGAAAATCACTTCCCGCTGTTACGTAGAATCCTAGCTCTTGAGCAAGACTATCAAGTCGTCTGCATTGCCTCTGAACAGCTCCCGGATGGTAAGCTTCCAAACCCCATAAACCTTTCTCCTTCCAGTCTATTAGGTGTTCTTTTAGACTATTCCAACCAAGATAGAGACTAAAAGGATGGGCAATGACAGGTCGTCCTCCCGCCTTTGAAATCCAATCGAGAGCATCAACTAAGTCTATACCTTCTTTTTGAATGTAATACTTCTTCCCGGTACCAAGGTATTTATCAAAGGCTTCTTTTAGGGATTTTACATATCCTTTTTTTACTAATACAGATGCAATATGTGGACGACCGATTAGCCTGTTTCCAGCTTCTTTTAATAGGTCATCCCAAGTTATATCTATTCTGTCTTCCTGGAGTAGTTTTAAGATCTTCAAGTTCCTATGCTCTCTACGGAATTGGATGTCTTTGAGTATTTTTTGAAGTTCTCCGTCCCACTGTTTTAATCCTAAACCAAGTAGATGGAACTCGCCTCCTGTGTAGTTGATATCCAATTCTATACCAGGGATAATTTTTATGTTATATTCTTTACCTGCTAGGATAGCTTCATTTAGACCTGCTGTGGTGTCATGGTCTGTTAAGGCTAATATGGATAAATTCTTATCCTTCGCATATTTTACTAAACTATGTGGTGATAAAGTGCCATCGGATGCAGTAGAATGAGAATGTAGGTCAATCATTAAAAAAAAATCCTATACCGGAGAGTTTTAGTCAAGTCTAGTTCATAAGATTTTGTCGTAATTGTCCGATAAGTATAGTAATTATGTCTAAAAGGAGACTTTATGCCCAAGGCATTGAGCTTTAAAGCTAATTCTGTAATCTATTTTCGAGGCGATGTAGCAGATAAGATATATATTCTTAAAGACGGCCGTCTTCTTTTGACTTCTGCAGATATAGAAACAGGACAAGAAATTCGTGAATTAATACAGACCGGAGAATTCTTCGGTGTTAAATCAGCTATGGGTAAGTATCCTAGGGATGAAACAGCGATGGTGTTGACTGATAGTCAAGTAATACTATTTTCTGTACCAGAGTTTGAAAATCTAGTGTTATCTAACACTAGAATCATAATGAAAATGCTAAAGGTATTTTCCAATCAATTAAGAAGAATACATAAACAGGTTCAAAATCTCATTGGTACCAACGATGATAAAAAACCAGATGAGGGTTTATGGGAAATCGCTGAATATTACCGGAAAAATAACATGACTAGTGAAGCAATGTATACCTATCAAAGATATTTAACATATTATCCAGAGGGAGTTCACGCTGTTAATGCCACATCAATACTACAAAAGCTAGAAACCTATGTTCCTACTGTATCAGATACTTCAGGAAAGGCTGGAGTTAATGAGCTTAATATTTCCTCTGTATCCGATACGTCAGTACAAGAAGAGACAGCACGGGGATACTATGATGCTGTTAGTCTGTTTAGTCAAAATAAGTTTGTTGATGCTCTTAAGGCATTCAAAAAGATTATAGATGAAGATCAAGATCAAGAACATATAGTCAAATCTGAATATGAAATGGGACGTTGTTTTTATATGCTGGAGCAGTATGACAATTGTGTTCGTCATATGAGTGGACTAATTCAAAAATATCCTAAGCATCCTGATCTCAAAGAATGTTTATTTTACATAGGACAATCCTATCAGATGAAAGGAGATTCCCTCAAAGCAAAGAACTTTTATACTAAAATATTAAAAATGGCACAAGAAGATGAACCCGTTACGATAAAGGTAAAAAGAGTGTTACGAAAAATGGAAAGGGGTGATGAATAATGGCTCTAGATATGTCTGTTTTAGGCAGATTTGCAAAATCCTATAAAGCAGGAGAAATTATTTTTTGTGAGTATGAACCTGGTGACGCTTTTTATCTCATTCAATCCGGTAAAGTTCGAATTGTAAAAATCATGGATGATATAGAAAAGACTATTGATATTCTCCAACCAGGAGAGTTTTTTGGTGAAATGGCTCTTTTAGAAGAAGCCCCTCGTTCTGCTTCGGCAATTACCGTTGAAGATGCAAAATTACTGGAGTTTAATAAAGAAAATTTTGAAATCCTAATGAAAGGGAACCCTCAAATTGTTCTCAAGTTATTGAAACTATTCACTAAGCGTATATATGATCAAAAAAGAAGGTTTATGATTTTGACTCTACCAGAAGATTCGGTTAAAGTAGCAGATGTCTTTCTCATGTTGAATGAAACTCAACCTGATACGGATGAAGATGAACAAGAAAAAACTTTCCATAGTTCTGTAGAAGATATTGCTCATTGGGCAGGAATGAGTCCTGCTAAATGTCATAGCGTACTTAATAGCTTTGCTGCTCAGAGACGCGTTGAGATATTTCAAGACAGAATTGTAGTTAAAAATATCAATGATTTTCATAGATTTGTTAATTCTAGAAGACGTTCTCAAAAAGGTGTATAATAAGCTTTCTTGACAGGGTGTTCTACCTTTTTTACAATGCCAAGTACACATAAATGTTTATAAATTGAGGACTCATGCCAAAAAAAGAACCTGTTTACGATGAAAGTAAGATAAAAACCCTTAGCTCACTAGAACATATTAGGTTACGTTCTGGGATGTATATTGGTCGTCTAGGTGATGGCTCGAATATGGATGATGGTATTTATGTTCTAATAAAAGAAGTCATTGATAATAGTATTGATGAATTTATTATGGGCTATGGTGATAAGATTGAAGTTAAATTAGAAGATAAGACAGCTTCTATTCGTGATTATGGAAGAGGAATACCTCTTGGTAAAATTGTGGAATGTGTATCTGTAATTAATACAGGTGCTAAATATAATGATGATGTATTTCAATTTTCCGTTGGATTAAATGGTGTTGGTACAAAAGCTGTAAATGCTTTATCTAGTCATTTCCTAGTTAGAGCACACCGTAATGGTAAGTTTTCAGAGGCCTATTTTCAAAAGGGTCAGTTAATTAAGGAAGATAAAGGAAATACAAAAGAGCCTGATGGTACTTACATAGAGTTTATTCCTGATGAAGAGATATTTAAGGAATACGAGTTCAATAATGATTTTATAGATCAACGTATATGGAATTATGCTTACTTAAATACAGGATTAAGACTTTATTTTAATGGAAGTAAATATGAATCCAAAAAGGGTTTATATGACCTACTTAATTCAGAAATTGGTGATGATGCTCTTTATGATTTTGCTTATCATAAAGGTGAAAAAATAGAGTTTGCTTTCACTCACACTAATTCTTATGGTGAAAAACATTTTAGTTTTGTTAATGGACAATATACCTCTGATGGAGGGACTCATTTATCTGCATTTAGAGAAGGTATTCTAAAAGGTGTAAACGAGTTCTTTAAAAAGAATTTTGGTGGTGTTGATGTTCGAGAAGGTATTTGTGGTGCCATAAGTATTAAGCTTCAAAGTCCAGTCTTTGAAAGTCAAACTAAGAATAAGTTGGGAAACACCGAAATACGTACTTGGATTGTTAATGATACAAAGGAAGCTGTTGTTGATTATCTTCATAAACATCAAGAAGAAAACAAATTAATATATGACAAGATCATAAACAATGAAAAACTTCGTAAAGAACTTAATGCTGTTAAGAAAGAAGCCAAAGAAGCTTCTAAAAGAATTGCTTTAAAAATTCCTAATTTAAAGGACTGTAAATATCATCTCCAGGATGGAGAGAAAGGTCTTGAATCAATGATATTCTTAACAGAAGGGTTATCTGCAACAGGATCAATGGTTTCAGCTCGAAATGTTTATACACAAGCTATTTTTAGTTTGCGTGGTAAACCACAGAATGTTTTTAGTAAGAAAAGAGCGGAAATCTATAAAAATGAAGAACTTTTTAATATGATGATGTCTTTTGGAATAGAAAACGAAATGGAAAACTTAAGATATGGTCGTATCATTATTGCTACAGATGCTGATCATGATGGCTTTCATATTCGTAATCTGTTATTAACCTTTTTTCTCAATTATTTTGAAGAACTTATTGTGGCTGGTCGTGTTTATATTCTAGAGACTCCTCTATTCAGGGTTAGGAATAAAAAAGTTACCAGATATTGTTATAGTAATAAAGAAAGAGATATCGCTATGAAAGAGATATCCAATAATGAGGTAACCCGATTCAAAGGTCTTGGAGAAATATCCCCTAAAGAAATGGGTCAATTTATTGGTGATAATATGCGTCTCGTTGAGGTAAATATAAAATCCATTAAAAATATTCAAGAAACTTTATCCTTTTATATGGGAAAAAATACACCTGCAAGACGTCAATACATAATGGAGAACCTTATTTAAATGGCTTATGTTAATACTTTGTTTAATAAAAATTTTTTAGAGTATGCTTCTTACGTTATCAAAGATCGGGCTATTCCCAATATTGAAGATGGTCTTAAGCCGGTACAGCGTCGAATCCTACATAGTTTATTGGAAATGGATGATGGTAAATTTCACAAGGTAGCCAATGTTGTGGGGCATTGTATGAAATATCATCCTCATGGAGATGCTTCTATCTATAGTGCTTTGGTGGTAATCGCGAACAAAGAATTATTAATCGATAAACAGGGGAATTTCGGAAATATATTTACAGGAGATGTAGCTTCTGCCGCCAGGTATATTGAGTGTAGAGCATTACCTTTTGCTAAGGAAATTCTATATAAACCAGAAATTACTGAATATGAAGATTCATATGATGGTCGAAATAAAGAACCCGTAACCTTTCCAGCTAAAATACCTTTATTACTAATTCATGGCGCTGAGGGGATTGCTGTAGGTATGGCTACAAAAATCCTACCACATAACTTTAAAGAAGTAATGGAGGCCCTTAAATTAGCTCTAAAGGGAGAGTCTTTTCAACTTTATCCAGATTTTCCTACTGGTGGTACTTTGGATGTGAGTGATTATCAAGATGGCTTGGGGAAAGTTCTGTGTCGAGCCAAGATAGATGCTTCTGATCCAAAACGTATTGTTATTAGAGATATCCCTTTTGGCACAACAACAGAAAGTCTTATAAGCTCAATAGAAAATGCTGCTAGACGTAATAAAATAAAAATTGCTTCGATTAGTGATTTTACAACTGAAAATGTTGAGATTGAAATCAAATTACCGCGTGGCGTCTATACTGATGATCTTGTAGATGCTCTGTATGCTTTTACTGATTGTGAAGTTTCTATAAGTTGTAATTTGTTAGTTATTAAAGACAATCTTCCTACTATAGTTACTGTAACCGATGTCATTAATTTTCATGCTAAACAATTAGTTGAAATATTGACAAAGGAACTTAAATTAGAAGAACAGCAATTGAAAGATCGTCTTCATATGAGAGCTCTTGAACAAATCTTTATTGAGGAACGAATTTATAAAAGAATTGAAGATCAGAAAACCTCTGAAGCAGTAACAGCATCTGTCATTTCAGGATTTAAACCCTTTGCCAATGTAATTAAAAGGGAAGTCACTATTGAAGATGTAGAACGGTTATTGAAAATCCCGATTAGACGAATAAGTTTATACGACATCAATAAGGCTCAGAAAGAAATTCGTGAGATAAAAGGCCGGTTAAAACAAATAAGAGAACATTTGAAAAATATCATTGATTATGCAACCAGTGTAGTTGATAGACTTATCGATAAAGGTCCTAAAGATCAAAAAAGGATGACTATTCTTAAAAGCTTTGAGAAAGTTGATGTCCGTGAAGTAGCTGCTAGGGATCAGAAACTACGTTATGATGAAAATACTGGTTATATCGGATATAGTATAACTACAGGAAATGTATTATTTGATGTATCCCATTATGACCGTATTTTAGTCATACGAAAAGATTGTTCCTATAGTGTTATTAATGTTCCTGAAAAGCTTTTTATTGGAAAAGGTGTTTTACATTGCTGTCTCGCTGATAAAGAAATATTAACAGAGACTGTATTCAGTATAATCTATAAGAACGTTTCAAATAATTATTTTTATATTAAACGATGTAGGATAGAGCAATTTATTTTAGATAAAAATTATGAATTATTACCTGAAGATGGTAAATTTCATAAAATGACAACTAAGGAAGATGTTGCTTTACGTGTAAATTACAAGCAAAAACGTTTAATTCGTGTAACGGAAGAAGATAAATCTATTTCTGAATTTTTGGTTAAAGGAGTTAAGGCAGCTGGAACAAGAATATCCAATAAGGAAATTCAATCAGTCCGGTTTATAAAAGAAAAATGATGAAAAGTTGGATAGTCATATTTCTATTCCTTCTTAGTTTTAATTTGTACTCTCAACCAAAATATAGTAAAGCTTTATCTGGATATATAAATAAAGCAGAAGATTCCGGTCTTCTGCTTTATCAGAATAAGGGAGTTATTAAACTGCCTTACTTAAGTGATATAAAAGCAGGCTTCTTTGATGTAAAAGATAATTTGATAATTGTTTTGGATACTAAAAATGTACTTTATGAGGTGAAAATTGATAGTTCGACTATTATCAAGAGGGATTTGCGAGATTATAATATTAATAATCTATCTATTCTTTCTGATGAATCGATTTTGATTTCAACTCAAGATGGTCTATATCAATATATAAATAATGATAATATTCTTGTAGAAGAATCTTATATACCTTTTAATAATATTATATTCACTTCTTTAAACAACGATGACACAGTACTTGTCCTTAATAATAGAAATATCATAACAGTTGGTACAATTGATACTCTAGGTAGTTATCAGATTCAATTGAAAGTTGGATCAATACTTAAGAGAGCCTTTCAGTATGAATCCTATTTTATAGCACAAGATGAAGAAGGCTTTAGTTTTTTATTTGATGAAACCGGTCAATATCTAGAATATCCATTATGGCTATCTAAAACTCATTTAAGCCTGGGCAATGATGGAAGCTTTGTTTATGGTTATGGTGAAGATAATCAGCTATATCTTTTTGATTTAGAAAGATATTACCTAAGTGACCATATTCTGCCTGTTAAGCTTCCAGTTGTGAAACAAAATGATATTTTTTACAGTATAGACCAGAGTGGTTTGTCACCCCTTAATCAGTCACAGGACGCAATGACAGTAAAATTGGTAAATGTAGAGTATTTAACCGGAAAAAACATTTGTTCCTTTCAATACAACGATGGTGTTATTCTCTTCTTTGATTTGAATAAAAGAACCTTTATCAAACCTCCTTCAAATATAAAAGATTCTATTCCCCTTATTAATATACCAGTGAGTAATGGGGTCCCTGCCTCTTCACTCTATATTCAGAGGGATCAATATGGTCAGTTTTTTTATGATGATACAAATCGAAAGACTATACTCATAAATCTAGGTGAGTATGAATCGGTTTACCCCTTACTTCAAAAAGACATATTATTATTATTTACCCATGGAAAACGCATTCCTGTTTTGTATGATTTAAAAGTAGAAAATTAACAATATAACTTTGGTTAATTGGAATATTAATGATTATAATTAACCCTGAAATAAGGAGTAATACCAATGATCGATAAGAATGTTATGAAAGAAAAAATCTGTTTTCGTTTAAAAAGACACTTTGGTAAAGAATTATCTGAAGCTAGTGAACATGATATCTATGATGCTGTATCTTCAACGATAATGGATTACATTCTGGATCATTGGATGGATACTCGTAAAGCTTATGAACGTAAAGCTATCAAACAAGCTTATTATTTGTCTGCAGAATTCTTGATGGGACGAGCTATGGGTAATAATTTGGTTAATATGTCTATGGTTAATGAGGTACGAGATGTGCTACATGACTTGGGTTTGGATTTGAACGCTGTTGAAGATAAAGAACCGGATGCTGGATTGGGAAATGGTGGTCTTGGACGATTGGCTGCTTGTTTTTTAGACTCCTTAGCCACATTGGATCTTCCAGGACATGGTTATGGTATTCGATATAAATATGGGATGTTTGCTCAGAAAATAGAAAAGGGTTACCAAGTAGAGTACCCTGATAAATGGTTAGATAGACGTGATCCTTGGTCTGTAAAGCGTGTGGATGATGAAGTCCAAGTAAAGTTTGGTGGCCATGTAATAGTTGAACGAGAAGAAGATGGTAGAGAGAATTTTAAAAGAGTAGATGCAGAAGTCATTCGAGCTGTGCCCTATGATATGCCAATTGTTGGTTATGATACTAAAACTGTAAATACTTTAAGATTATGGGAAGCTGAAGCGGTTGATGGTTTTGATTTACAATTGTTTAACGATATGCAATATACAAGGGCCGTTGAAAAGAGCAACATGGCAGAAGACATTAGTCGTGTCCTTTATCCTAATGACTCTGGTCCTTCAGGGAAAGCTTTAAGGTTAAAACAACAATACTTTTTTGTCTCAGCCAGTCTTCAGGATATTGTTAGATCTTTTAAAAGATCACATAAAGAAAATTTTAAAGAGTTTCCTAAATATGTAGCTATTCAGTTAAACGATACTCATCCAGTAGTTGCGATTCCCGAATTGATGAGAATTCTTATGGATTGGGAAAAATTAGGTTGGGAAGATGCCTGGGCAATTTGTACACAGACATTCGCCTACACTAATCACACCATATTAGCTGAAGCTCTCGAGAAATGGCCAATAGAAATGTTTAATAATCTTCTTCCTCGTATCTATCAGATTGTAGAAGAAATAAATAGACGTTTTTTGGATAAACTACGCTTCAAATATCCCCAAGATTATGGAAAACACCATAGAATGAGTATTGTAGCTGATGGAATGGTAAAAATGGCTTGGTTGGCCATAGTTGGTTCTCACTCTGTAAATGGAGTAGCTGCTCTTCATACACAAATTCTAAAATCTAAAGAACTAAAAGATTGGTACGAAATGTACCCTGAAAAGTTCAACAATAAGACAAATGGTATAACTCAAAGACGATGGTTATTAAAAGCAAATCCTGAGCTTGCAACTTTTTTAGATAAATACGTTGGGATAAGTTGGAAAAAGGATCTGGCTGTTATTCGTTCTCTTAACAAATACGCAGATGATGAAAATGTTTTAAATGAGCTAATGGATATTAAACACCATAAAAAAGCCATTCTAGCTCAACATATAAAAAATAAATATAATATTAACATTGATCCAAACTCTATATTTGACATTCAAATTAAACGTTTGCATGAATATAAAAGACAGTTACTTAATGTCCTACACATTATGTACTTGTATAATAAGATATTAGATAATCCTGATTTTGACTTGTATCCGCGTACATTTATATTTGGGGCAAAAGCTGCATCTGGCTATCGACGGGCTAAACAGATTATTAAGCTTATAAACACAGTTGCATATAAAATTAATAATGATGAACGAGTACAGGGTAAAATCAAAGTAGTTTTTATTGAAAATTATAGGGTATCAATTGCAGAAAAGCTTTTTCCTGCTGCAGATGTATCTGAGCAGATTTCAACAGCAGGAAAGGAAGCTTCAGGTACAGGGAACATGAAATTTATGGCCAATGGAGCACTAACTATTGGGACTCTTGATGGAGCAAATATAGAAATTCTTCAAGAGGCTGGTAAGGATAATGCATTTATTTTTGGTATGACTGCAGATCAAGTTCATAAGATTCAGGATGCTGGTAACTATAATCCTTGGGATTTCTGTAGGAAGAATACATCATTAGGTAAAGTAATTAGTCAATTAGTTGATGGTATGTATAATGAAGGGCATAGAGAAATATTCCGTGAAATATATGATAGTCTTATGTATGGAATAGAAGGTAATGCACCTGATGTTTATTATATTCTAGCAGATTTTGAGTCATATGTTAAAGCCCAAGAACAAATTGATAAAAGTTATAGAGATAAAATGAAATGGGCTCGAATGTCATTAGCCAATATTGCTGGATGTGGTAAGTTCAGTTCAGACAGAACAATAAAAGAATACGCTAAAGAGATATGGGATATAGCGCCTGTTTCTGTAGAATAAATACAAATATTCTCATGATTTATTGTTGCTTAATAATTAAGTAATGCTTAATATGCTTAAATTAAATTATTGAGGATTATCTTATGGGTGAAGTAAAAGTTAATGATAGTCATCAGACTATCAAAGATAGGATTAAACTTTTAGGACCAGGTATTATGTCTGCAGCAGCAGCAGTAGGGGGCTCTCATCTCGTTTCGTCAACCAAAGCTGGAGCTATATATGGTTGGCAATTGGCTCTAGTAATAATACTTGTTAATTTATTTAAATATCCTTTTTTTAAGGCTGGTGTACAATATACAGTAGGTACAAAAGAAAGTTTAATTGAAGGCTACAGTAAAATGGGAAAGGGCTATTTATTGTTATTTACAGTACTTACCTTTACAGCCGCTGTTGTGAATACGGCAGCACTTACAGTTTTTAGTGCAAGTTTACTAAGTTACTTTCTTCCTGTGCAGTTACCTATTATGGTCTTGGATTTAATTGTTCTTGCTTCCTGTTTGGTTTTATTATTCGCAGGACATTATAAAGCTTTAGATCGTTTGGCTAAAGTAATTATGGCAGTACTAGTAGTCACAACATTAGTCGCTGTATCGATTGCAATGATTAATGGTCCTATAGCACCAAAGAGTTTCGAAACTCCTACAATATGGTCATTGTCCGCTTTTGGGTTTATTGTCATCATGATGGGATGGATGCCTGCACCGATTGAGATCTCTTCATTAACATCTATGTGGTTAAAATCACAAAGGGAGAAGGCTCAGGTAACTTCTAAATCCGCATTATTTGATTTTAATATTGGTTATATCGGAACTGCTATTTTAGCCGTAGTTTTTTTGGCTTTAGGAGCTCTTGTTCTGCATGGTAATGGTCAGGAGTTTGCTTCTACAAGTATTGGTTTTTCTAAACAACTAGTTGGAATGTATGCGTCCACCATAGGAGAATGGTCTCGTTACTTAATAGCAGCTATAGCTTTCTTTTGTATTTATGGTAGTACCATAACGGTTATTGATGGTTATTCTAGGGCTTTAGCTGAATCACAAAGATTAATTATGAATAAAACTGAAGATAATGGTCTTCATTTGAATATTTGGATTGTTGTTGTTAGTGTTTTAGCTATTGTCATTCTTGCTTTTTTTGCCTCTGCGTTAATGAGTATGCTCAATTTTGCCATGATATTATCATTTGTTACTACACCTATATTTGCATTACTAAATTATATTCTTATTAGCCAAACCAATTTAGAAGGTGATCTTAAACTTGGCTTTAAAGGGAAGCTACTTGCTCAATTGGGTTTAATTTATTTGTTTGGATTTTTAGTCATGTTTATCTGGTATCAGTGGCTAATGTAATTATTAAATTTATGTTAAAATCTTGTTCTATTTATATGATGCGTACTGATGGTGCATAAGGAGTATTATCAATGAACAAAGTATATGTCTACTCAAAATGTAATACATGCAGAAATGCATTAAAATGGTTAAAGGAAAAGGGTCTTAATGCTGAATTAATAAACATTGACAGTAATCCCCCAACTATTAATGAAATAAGAAAATACCATATTATGAGTGGGAAACCATTGAAAAGTTTTTTTAATACCTCCGGGATGGTCTATAGAGAACTAAATTTAAAAGGACGTATTGATCAATTGGATGAAGAAGAGCTCTACAAACTTTTATCTTCCAATGGTATGCTCATAAAAAGGCCCTTGTTGATATTTGATAATAAAATATTAATAGGGTTTAAAGAAAAACAATGGGAGACAATATTATGAGCCAAACAAAAAAGTTGATGTTTATTTCCGATATTCATGGGTCGGAATATTATTTTAAGAAGGCTCTGGAGATCTATAAAAAAGAGATTCCGTATAAGTTGATTGTTTTAGGAGATATTCTTTATCATGGTCCTAGGAATCCTTTACCTGAAGGGTATAATCCAAAAGAGGTAATAGAGCTAATTAATCCATTAAAGAACGATATAATCAGTGTACGTGGAAATTGTGAAGCAGAAGTTGATCAGATGGTTTTAGATTTTCCTATACTTGGAGACTACCATATTTTAGATTTTGATGACCATGAGTTTTTTCTGACACATGGTCATTTATATAATAATGAACCTAGTCCCTTGTGCAAAAAGGAGACTATTTTTTGTCAAGGCCATACTCACATACCTATGATCGATATGAAAAATACGATTGTTCATTTCAACCCTGGATCTATCACTCTTCCTAAAGATGGACACCCTAATACTTATGGAATCTACGAAAACAATACAATTACTATAAAAAAACTTGATGGTCATGAATATATGGTTAAAAAGCTTTAGAGATAGAGGGAGTCATCTCTCCTGTCTGGGATGCTTTGTGGTTCTTGTGAGAAATCTTCTGAATTTGGATGCAGAAATAATCCACAATAACATTGTTGATATTCAATTATATCATCTTTTGCATAATGACAAGGACACAAAATATCATGGTCCGTACCCTTTTGTTCATGAGATTCTCTACAAGGACATAACAAGCAATTGTAACGGCTATAATTCACAAACAAACCATCTATAATAGTACTTGTGAACTCACTATTCCAATTAATGATCCAATTGTTAAGATTAGCTTGTTTTTGTAGGTAATTATGAAGTTGTTCTTTTGTCATTTGCTATAAATTTGTTATCCCATGAGGCTCTAATAAAGCCTGTTAAATAATCTTCATCATCAATAACAAGAGTTGGGAACGATAATCTTTTATGAAAATGTTTCATAAACTCGTCTTTTACTTGTTGCTTTATTTTTGGATCAACCCTGTCTACAAAAATATATTTGAACTGGAAGTTTTTATCATTTAAGTATTGAATTGCTTTTTTACAAAAACCACATGTAGATAGGGCTAGGAGCTTGAGTTCATGTCCATTGTAATCCCCATTTTCTTCATTAAAGGGTAAATAGCTGAACAATTGCTAGTCCTCAAATTGATTTGTTTTAAGCATTACTAATGTACATGCTTCCAAGTAATTTATATTAGCCTTATTCAGTGCTTGTTTCAATTCTTCTGATTCTGTTCCTGGATTTAAAATAATTCTGTGTGGATTCAGGTCTATAATATCATCTATAAGAGGAGAAATGTTGTTAGGACCAACATAAACTGTCAGAGTATGTATGCCCATTTTCTTTAAATCACTTGGTTTTTTTACTGTCTTTAAATTCTCAATACTCTCATGTATAGGGTTGATGGGGAATACAGTATGACCTTTATCCACTAATAATTTGATAGCTTTATTACTATATCTTTCTGTCTTTGGACTTGCTCCTAATACAGCTACATTCATTCCGTTCTCCTTCTTTAAGTATAACAGAAATAAATTATCCCGGAAAGAAAAAAGTTGAAGACCAACTGGTTCTAAATAATAATTAGATTATGATTCTTATTATTAAGCTAATTATATTAGTATTTATTACTGTTATATCTGTATTTGTACCCCATTATTTAAGTGTTCCTTTTTATTTCCTGTTTGGATGTTTTCTTCTCCTATCAGATTATTATAGAAAGAACAACCTTGAAGAATCATTAGAATTTGAAGATGAGGATAATCAGGAAGTAAATAACTTACCAATTTCTGATACTCAAAAAGACAATACCCAATGGGAAGAACAGATTACAGAATACAATAGAATTATCACTAAAAATACAGATTTAATAAACAAAATAAATGAAGTCTCTGAGATATTAATTAATATAGTTATAAATAAAACAAACAACGCTATATTATCGGTAACTAATCATATTTTTGATTTAACAAAGAATAGCAAGGAAAATATTGCAGGTATAAGGAAAACATTAGAACCTTTGATTAATGTAGAAGGTGATATCAATAAAGATGTAGAAGTTCTTAATCATAAAATCGATGATATTGATCATATTTATCAAACTATTAATGATATTTCCTCCAATTTAGAAGTAGATAAAAGACTAATAAATGAAGCTGTACAAGGTATAAATCAATTCAGTTTGGATATTACGGATTTAGCTGATCAGACTAATCTTTTGGCCATCAATGCGTCTATTGAAGCAGCACGTGTTGGTAGTCTTGGGAAAGGTTTTGCTGTTATAGCTACTAATGTTCAGACTTTATCCAAAAAATCAAAGGATATTGCGGAAAAAATTGTCGTAATTATTGATACTGTAAACAATACTATTGATGAGAGCTTTGAATCTTTGCATAAAAAAGTAAAAGATACTTCATTATTGCTGGGTGAATTTAAGAATGACATCAATCATATTGTGGGCGATTTGGTGCCTCAAATTAACAATCTTAAAACATCTTATGGTCATAATGAAGTCATCATGTCTAGCATCTCACAAGACATATCAACTATTACTGTCGATTTACAGTTTCAGGATAGTATTAGACAAATACTAGAACATGTGATCTCCATACATAAAGACTTTCAAAGAGAATGTGTCAACATAGACAAAAGTTTCGAACAACAGAAAGATATTCAGAGAGAAGTTGATAAGATAATAATGGAGATGGCAACCCAGCATTTTACTATTGAAGAAGAATGGAATGCTGTTGCCTCAATAGGTGATAAGCCTATTAAAACAAGTTCAGGCAACAAGGAGTTTGCTGGAAATGTTGAATTATTCTAATCTCATAGATCACCTGAATACATTAGATCCTGATGATTTATTGGATATTGCTAATCTTATAGAGGAAATTGAAGAATCAGGTGAAACTTTAAATAGTGCAGATAGTTTGGGACTTGTTTTAAAATACCTCAAGGAAATGCCCCATACAGAAAATATAGATAGGAAGGATGAACTCCTGGTACAAATAAAGCAAGTCATCCCTAATCTAAAAAAAAAATCAGGAATTTACATAGAAGATATGGAGGTCTTACATTCTTTTATTACAGAAGCTATCGATCATTTAGATAACATAGAAAGTAGAATTATAAAACTTGAAAAAGGTTTTGATGAAGACCAAGTTGATAGTTTATTCAGATCTATGCATACGATTAAAGGTGTCGCTTCTTTTCTAGGCTTAGATGCTATACAGAATTTAGGGCATAATTTGGAGAATCTACTTGATAAGATTAGAGCACAAATGGTGGAAGTGGATTCTCATGTTATTGATATTCTACTGGCAGGAACAGATTTAATGAATAATCTTATTAGTCAAATTAGTTATGCTGCAAAAGAAGCACCAATGGAAGGGCACTTTCATTTGGATATTAATAATACGATGCCTGATGAGTTATTAGAACAAATACAGAATATTATTACTAGTGGTCATCTTAAAAAAGAATTAGCAAATAGTGATGATTCTTTTGATATGGAAAGTTTAATTACTACGGAAATGAAGACAAAGTTTGCAGAAGAAACCGCTGACATGATAGATCTCGTTGAAAGAACTTTACTTGAATTGGAAGATAGCTCTGATCCTATTGAACTAGTAGCAGATGCTTTTCGTTCTGTTCACACTGTAAAAGGGAATGCTGGTTTTTTTGGCTATGAAATTATAGAAAAATTGTCCATGGATATAGAAGAGATTCTTGATGGAATAAGAAAAGAAAAAAGACATGTAGATAAGAATGTCATTAATGTACTTTTATCAGGTATTGATGGAATTAGGAAGAACTTATCTAGTATACAATCAGGTAGTGGTGAACTTAATAATTTAGATGTCTATAAACCATTAGGAGAAATTCTAGTAGAAATGGGTGCTGCTTCTTCAGAAGATCTCCAAAATGCACTTGATAAACAAAATAGAAGACTAGGTGACATATTAGTTGATTCAGGCTCAGTAAAAAAAGAAGATATAGACGCGGCTTTATCCCAGCAGAGTATAAATAAGGCATCAGATATTGTGTCTCATAATATTAAACGCAAAGATATCAGAGTGGATACTGATAAATTGGATAAATTATTTGATCTAATTGGAGAATTAATAACAGCGGAAGCTATGGTTCTAGATAATGAAGAAGTAAAAAGATTTGGATCCGATTCTTTTAATAAAGCCGCCACATATATAGCTAAAATCACTAGAGAACTTCAAGAAGTCACAATGTCTATTAGAATGATTCCTTTGGAAGGAATGTTTAATAGAATGAAACGACTAGTTCGGGATTTGTCTCATAAGTTCAAAAAAGATATTGATTTTAAGATAAGTGGACAAGATACAGAAATGGATAGAAATATTATTGAAGAAATTTCTGACCCTATGGTGCATCTCATTAGGAATGCTATTGATCATGGAATTGAAGACCAAGATGTCAGATTAGGACAAGGTAAAGCGAAACAAGGCTGTGTGACCCTTGATGCAAAGTATGAAGGCAATGAAATTTGGATCACTCTTTCAGATGACGGAAAAGGATTGGATAGGGATAAAATTTTAATAAAAGCTAAAGAAAAAGGTATTATAAATGATGACAAAATATTGGAGGACAAAGAAGTATGGGATCTGATTTTTGAACCGGGTTTTTCAACAGCTGATAAAGTCTCTGAAATTTCTGGACGAGGTGTGGGTATGGATGTTGTTAAAAAAAATATTGAAAAGCTTCGTGGACAAATATCTATTGAATCCATGCTTGGAAGAGGAACTTCTTTTATATTAAAAATACCCCTTACTTTAGCCATTATAGATGGTGTTAATCTTCAAGTAGGCAAACGTTTATTTAGCATTCCTGTAACTGATGTTTTAGAATTCCAAAGTGTGCATAAGTCACAAATTACTGAAACTGATATTCATGGTGAAGTCTTAAATTTAAGAAGTGAGCTGATTCCTATTATTCGATTGTATGATTTCTATCGAATCAGTGATGCCGTGCATTCCATAGAAGATGGAGTCATTATTGTGGTTACAAGTAATGGCAAGAAAGCCGCAATTTTATCTGATCATGTTTTAGGATATAAGCAAATTGTTCTTAAAGCTTTGCCTGAGTATATGGGAGATATTATTGGATTAAGTGGGTGCTCAATAATGGGTAATGGGGATGTGAGTCTTATTCTTGATGTGGGAACGTTATACAAAGAGGTATTGAACTAATGAGTGATATAAATAATGGGATAATTGATATTACTGATGATGAATTCAAAAAAATATCACAGTTAGTATACTCCCAATTCGGTATTAATCTAACAGATAAGAAAAAAGCTCTGGTTCGCGGCCGACTTAATAAAGTTATCAAAGAAAAAGGTTTTGATAGTTTCTCTGTATATTATAAACATATTCTGGAAGATAACACGGGCAAAGAGTTAACCCAATTGGTGGATAAAATTTCTACAAACCACACCTATTTCTTTCGAGAAAATGATCATTTTGATTTCTTTACCAAAAATGAAATGCCTACTATTAATAATTATCTAAAAGATAATCATATTAATGAATATAGGCTTTGGTGTGCAGGATGTGCTTCAGGAGAAGAGGCCTATACTATAGCTATGTTAATAGATGACTATTGTAATAAAAATAAAGTTTCCTGGCGACCAAGAATTTTAGCAACAGATATCTCAATAACCGCATTGGAAAAAGCTGCCAATGGCCTCTATCCTACAGAGAGGATGGAAGGAATTCCTATAGAGTTTAAGAATAAATACTTTAAGAAAGTGGAAAATGAAAATTGGCAAGTATCTGACAAATTACGGAATATGATATTATTTAAAAAGCTCAATTTTATGAGATCTGATTTTCCCTTCAAGAACAAATTTCATACTATATTTTGTCGTAATGTGATGATTTACTTTGATAAACCTACTAAAGAAGATCTTATTCGTAAATTTGGTCAATATCTAAGACCTGGAGGACGCTTTTTTATAGGTCATTCAGAAACTCTTGGTAGAGACAATAATGAGTTTTCTTATGTACGACCTGCTTTATACCAAAAGAATGAGGTATAGATGAGATCGCCGATAAAAGTCCTTATTATTGATGATAGTGCTCTTGTACGACAACTTGTAAGTTCAGGATTAGAAAAGGATTCTTCAATTGAGGTTGTGGGTACTGCTTCAAATGTTTATGAAGGAAGAGATAAAATTGTATACTTAAAGCCTGATGTCGTAACTTTGGATATAGAAATGCCTAAAATGGATGGAATCACATTTTTAAAAAAATTGATGCCTCAGTATCCTTTACCAGTAATAATCCTCAGTTCTTTAACACAGAAGAACTCACAGCTTACATACGATGCGTTAGAGTATGGGGCAATTGATGTTGTTTTAAAACCTTCCAAGCATAGAGGGGTTTCTTTGAATGAGATTATGTTAGATCTAATTGAAAAGGTTAAGGCTGCCTGTACTGCAGATGTATCTCATTGGGCACAAAAGAAAGGTATACAGCAACCAATAAAAAAAGTGGAATATTTATCACAAACAACGGATAAAGTGATAGCAATTGGAGCTTCCACAGGAGGTACAGTAGCTTTAAAGCATCTAATAAATGATTTTCCTCCTGACTTTCCTGGAACTGTTGTTGTACAGCATATGCCTCCTGGGTTTACTCGTATTTTTAGTGATAAATTAAATTTGACGGCAAAGGTAGAAGTTAAAGAAGCTGAAGACGGTGATCGTATAAGAAGGGGGATAGCTTTGATTGCCCCTGGTGGTAAACAAATGGAAGTTATTCGTTCTGGTGGACAATACCGTGTCCATATCTATGACAGTGAAAAAGTTAGTGGGCATTGTCCCAGTGTTGATGTTCTATTTTCATCTATGGCCAAGGTTGTCGGACCTAATGGTTATGGTATTATCCTTACCGGAATGGGGTCTGATGGTGCAAATGGAATGAAGGCTATGGCAGTAGAAGGTGCTTATAATATAGCCCAAGATGAAGCTACTTCAGTTGTTTATGGTATGCCAAAAGCTGCTTTTGAATTAGGGGCTGTAAAAAAAGTTGTACCTTTAGGCAATATTCTACGGGAATTAACATTAAGATTAAATGGTAGCCTATGAAAAGAATAGATATTGGCATTGGAGATTTAAACATATCCAAAGATTCTGACACTGTATTAAAAACATATGCCTTAGGTTCCTGTGTTGCTATTGTTATTTATGAACCAATACATCGTATTGCTGGTATGGTGCATGTTGCTCTTCCAGATTCAGGCATCAACAAAGCAAAGTCAGAATCAAAACCAGGCTATTTTGTAGATACAGGTGTTCCTCTTCTTCTGGATATGATGTCAAAGAGTGGTGCACTTAAAAATAAACTTATTATTAAACTTATAGGCGGCGCAAGTGTACTGGATGATAAAGGTACTTTTGATATAGGAAAGCGGAATTATTTAGCTGCCAAAAAGATATTATGGAAATATGGCTTAGGAGCCATCGCTGAAGATGTAGGTGGTTCTATTAGCCGAACAGTTGCCATTACAACAGATGATGGTGAATTAACTATATCCAATGCACGAAAAACCTGGAGAATTTGATGGGGGGTTATATAGGGTATGAGCTATAATAAAATCTTAATTGTGGATGATTCAAGCACTTCAAGGATGATAATCAAACGATGCTTATATATCGCTGGATATTCGGAATCAACATATATCGAAGCGGAAGATGGATTAGACGCTCTTGATCGCTTGGTGAAAGAAGATATTGATTTGATAGTATCTGATTTGAATATGCCTAAGATGGATGGTATCACCTTTATTCAAAAAGTTAGATTAAAAGAAAAATATAACAAACTGCCTATTATTGTTATATCAAGTATTTATAATGATGAAACTTCAGATAAATTAACTTCATATAATGTAACAGGAATTATCAAAAAACCAATATCACCAAATAAAATTCAAAGTATATTAGGATAGTATATGAGAAATGAAATAGACTTGGCTTTAGATCAGGCTACAATACAAACAATGGCAGATATGGCATTTCTTGATGTTATGCCTAGTACTCAAGATAGCATTGAATATACCAATATATTTGCTATTGACTTCTTAGCTCCCTATAATGGAAGTATGTTTTTTCTTCTTAGCGTTGCATCTAAAAGACAACTGGTTGAAAATATTTTTGGAGATGATTGGGATTCTTTAGAAGATCAAAAAATTGACGACTGCCTACTGGAGATATTAAATATACTAGCAGGTAACTTTATGTCCGTTCTTTTAAAACATAGTCAAAAATACAAGATGTCAGTGCCCTCTATTTTGTTTGAAGAACGAGAATTATTAAAAGATTGTTTTACAAGAACATATGATTGTGAAGGTCAAAATATACAAGTTGCTGTGAAATTAAAGGAAGTAGAACCGTGAAAATATTGATAGTAGAAGATGATTTTACTAGTAGAACCATGGTATATCGTCTTTTAAAGGATGCTGCAGAATGTGATACAGCAGTTGATGGAGAAGAAGCTCTTCATTTCTTTTCTACTTCTATAAAAGACAAAACTCCTTACGACTTAATCTTATTAGATATTATGTTACCTAATAAGGATGGACAGACTGTTCTTAAAGACATAAGGGATATGGAATCCACTGCAGGAATTAAAGGTCTAGAACGCTGTAGCATATTAATGATGACTGCTCTGGATGACTCTCAAAATATTATTGAAGCCTTTAGATCACAATGTGAAGGTTATCTTCCTAAACCAATTAGCAAAGAAAAGCTAATTAAGGCTATTCACAAATTAGGAATTGAATTAAAAATATAAGAATGAATCAACAGACAATCAAAAACCTCTTATTGAAGCTTAAAAGTGATGTACCTGACTTTACAGTTACGTTCACAGGGAAGGAAAGTAAAAAAGTTGATGGGCTGTATAAAACAGAAAGTCGTGAAATACTAATACATAACAAAAATCATAAGACTGATAATGCTATAAAATATACAGCTATTCATGAATTTGCTCACCATGTACATTTTTGTTCAGATAAAGCTCCTAAAAGTGCAAAATCTCATACAGGTGAGTTTTGGAGTATATTTCATAACCTATTATATAAAGCTGAAGACCTGAATCTATATGACAGAGAGTATGATAAAATCCCTGAACTTGTTGAATTAACTAAAGAACTTAAACAAAGCTATATCTCTCAAAATGGTCAATTAATGGTAGAGATGGGAAAGAAATTGTTAAATGCATTTAATATTTGTCAGGAATATCACTTGAGTTTTGAAGATTATCTTGATAGACAATTAGGCATTCAAAAAACTAATGCAAAAAGTATTATGAAGATTTCAACTTTAAATTTAGATCCAAAAATTGGATTTGATAATATGAAAACTTTAGCTGGTATCCGTAACCCTGAACAACGACAGTTAGCTCAAAACCAAATGAAACAGGGCAAAACTGCTGTAATGATAACTTCTGATTTAAAAACAGAAAAGACTGCTATGGATCCATTGGAAGAAAATGAAAAAAACAAAAAAAGATTACTAAAAAAAATACAAGCTTTAAAAATGGAACTTGTGAATGTAGAAATGGAGATCGAACGTTTGAAGGAAGAGCAATTACATGGAAACTAAGATTGTAGGTATATGTGGAGGATCAGGATCTGGTAAAACAACTATTGTCAGAAGGATATCAGAAGTATTACCTGATTTCGTTGTCCTCCCTCAGGATAATTACTATAAAACGGCTAAACACATTAGTAATGAAAATATTACTGATTTTAACTTTGATCATCCCAATGCTTTTGACTCTGATCTATTGGAAGAGCATCTTAGTGCCCTCAAGAGGGGAGAGTCCATTGAAATGCCTCAATATGATTTTGTTAAGCATGCTAGAAAAGAAGAAACCATAACAATTAAACCATCAACAGTTATTATATTTGAAGGGATAATGATTTTTTTTGATAAAAAAGTTAGAGACCTTATAGATTTAAAGCTCTATGTTGATACTCCTGATGATATTCGTTTCATTAGACGACTTCAAAGAGATATGAAGGAACGTGGTCGTACTGTTGATTCGGTTATATCTCAGTATCAGAGTGTGGTTCGGCCTGGATATTATGAGTTTATTGAACCGACAAGGATGTATGCAGACCTCATTATACCAGAAGGTGGTTTTAATGAGATTGCCATTGAAGTGCTGACATCCTTTTTACAAAGATACGTTTAATCATTTGATAAGTTGTTCTCCAAGTAAACCTAGTAGGAACCCTAAACTCGCACCTGTTGCCGGAAATCCTTTTCTTTTCTGCTTGGATTGGGGAGCAATATCTTGAAAAATCAAATATAAAATTCCTCCAGCTGCGACAGACATTATTGAAGCAATGATTTTCGCTTTGTTTACCA
The DNA here is from genome assembly GCF_000426705.1 of Spirochaeta cellobiosiphila DSM 17781. Classification (NCBI taxonomy): domain Bacteria; kingdom Pseudomonadati; phylum Spirochaetota; class Spirochaetia; order Spirochaetales; family Spirochaetaceae; genus Spirochaeta; species Spirochaeta cellobiosiphila. The sequence continues at coordinate 134,298 of NZ_KE384554.1, read as the reverse complement.
GAAACGCATTCCCCAATAAAGCAGCACTAATATCCATAAAAGTCATTGTGAACAATACAAATAGCGTTTTTGATTTACTTAATTGTTTATTCAATTCGTTATAGGAATTGAAACCTTCTGGAAAGTTTTGTAATCCAATAAAAAGGGCTAATAATATTCCAAGTGTATGATCATGAGCAAAGGAAGCTCCTAAGGCTATGGCTTCTGGTATAGAATCCATCATCATAGATAATACTTGTGAATAGGATTTGCCACTATTGCTTAATAACTGGTCAATAATCATAAAACTTATTGTTCCCAGTAGAAAAAAAGAAGTCATCTCTATTAATTTTAAGGATTCAAGTGCCCTTGGTATAAGCGCAAAAGATATAGCTGACAACAGGGCCCCTCCACCGAGAGCGACCAACCAATGATTTAGCTCATTTTTTATTGGAATCTTTCTATGTTGAATGAACGCAGAAAGAAGCCCCCCAATAAAGATAGGAAAACCTCCAGCTGAAGCGAAGAGAATAATAGATGATATTGATGTCATAAACCTATTTTATACTATGCTTTGGTGGTCTGCCAACCTTTGGATGAAGATAGTGGAATTAACCTTTGTAGAAGAGTTGCACGTTGTAGCAATAATCGTTCTTTCTTTTCTAAGTATCTGTTTCATATTCTCTTTTTAGTAGGTGATACTTGAATCTTTTCCCTCACAAATTGTCTTGCTCTGTATATCATAAAGTGTTTAGTATAGTATCTGACTACTACATTCTATACCAGAGGAGCTTTGCATTGTTACAAGAGGAACTCGAAGTAAAAGTTGAAAGGTCTGTTGAGATTTTAGATAATATTATTCGAGAAATGTCTGATAGAATAATTGGTCAGGAAAAATTAATAAAGAATTTAATGATCGTACTTATCTGTGGTCAGCATGTATTAATAGAGGGCGTTCCTGGTGTAGCAAAAACATTAACTGTAAAGACTTTATCGAGTCTTGTTGGTGGTGGATATGGCCGTATTCAATTTACTCCTGATTTATTGCCAGCTGATATTATTGGGACACAGATTTATAGTCCTCAACATGAAGATTTCTTTCCTAAAAAAGGTCCTATCTTTACAAATATAATTTTAGCAGATGAGATCAACCGATCTCCTGCAAAAGTTCAATCAGCTTTGTTGGAAGCAATGGAAGAAAGACAAGTAACAATTGGAGAAGATACCTTTGATCTTGATTTACCATTTATGGTTATGGCTACACAGAATCCAATAGATCAGGATGGAACCTATCCTTTACCAGAAGCTCAAGTAGATAGATTTATGATGAAATTAATAGTAAACTATCCCCAAAAAGATCATGAACTTCAAATATTAAGAAGGCGGGGTAAGAAGAATATTGATGATTCTATTAAGCCTGTTGCTAGCTTTGATGATATTCTACAAATATCAAAACTCATTGATGAGATATATATAGATGTGAGTTTAGAAGAATATATAGTTGATATCGTTCAATGTACACGACACTCTGATTTTTATGATTCAAAAATGAAAGACTACATAGATTATGGAGTTTCTCCCCGAGCAACTATTAATTTAGTTCTTGCATCAAAAGCTAATGCATTAATGAGTGGACGAACCTATGTTATTCCCAATGATGTTATTGAAGTATCTAAACCAATATTAAGACATAGATTAGTCTTGTCTTATGAAGCACTTGCCAAAGAAATAAATAGTGATGAGATAATTGATAGTATTATTAAGATTATACCAATACCATGAATGAAAAAGAATTATTCCAAAAAGCTAAAAAATTAGAAATGCTCATAAAAAAAAGGGTTAGTACTCTTCTTCTTGGTAGTTATGATAGTGCTTTTCATGGGCATGGTTTGGAATTTATGGAGGTAAGAGAGTACACTCCAGGCGATGATGTAAGACATATTGATTGGAATGTAACAGCAAGAGCAGGTATTCCTTATATAAAGACTTTTAAAGAAGAAAGAGAATTACAAATCCATATAGTGATTGACGTATCTGAGAGCTGTTATGTAGAATTTAATGGTAAACCCAAAATAGAAACGATGGCTGAGTTAGCTTCTCTTATTACTATAGTTGCTCAGTTAAATAATGATCGTGTTGGATTATTACTGTTTTCTGATAGAATAGAAAATTATATTCCCCCAAAAAAAGGTAGAACTCATTGTCAAAAGATATTAAAAGAGATTCTGGGGGTATCACCAATGTCTTTAATGACAGATATAAAAATGGCTCTTGATACATTGAGTAAATTCATTAACAGGGGTGATATAATTTTTGTATTAAGTGATTTCTATGATAGTAAATATGAGAACTCTTTGAAGAAATTAGGTAGTAATAATGATCTGATAGCCATAAGATTAATATCACCTATAGAAAAACAATTACCGTCTGGATTTATATTACCTCTTGTTGAGAGTGAGACTGGTAAATATAGAGAAATATACACAACTGAAACTAAAGAGAATATATCGAATGGTTACAAGGATATTAATGAGATTATTATAAATGAATATGACGATTACTTTGATTCTTTATATGTTTTTTTTAATCAGAGAAACAAGATAAACTATGGATAAGACCTTCATACTTTTTTCTATAATATTTTTGTTCCTTTTTATGGGATGTTTTCAGCATAAAAAGGTTCTTACGTCTTCCTTTACTGTTATAAAAGATGATAATGAAGTTATTGTTAAATGGCATCCAGATACGCTAAGTACTTCTGATGTTTTGACAGTCACTTGGTTATTCAACAATAAATCTAATATCCAGTTTGCTAATCTGGAAAATTGGAATATTGTATCTATTGACGAGCAAACAAATAATTCAGTGATATTAAGAGTTATTCCCGAACAAAAAGGTGTATATGAAATACCAGTACCATTTGGTAAAAGCATGAAAAAAATAAATGTGAGAAAATCAAATATTATTGGTAGTACTAATGAGTATTCTCCTATAAGAACTGTTAGAAAAGATAAAAGCTGGTTTGTTTTAATTATTGTTTTTTTGTTAACTTTGGTTCTGTGGTTAAGCTATAAAGTATATTGTTCAATTAAAAAAAAGACTTTAATAAATAAAGATGAAAGACTTTCAATAGCGTTTGATAATGGATTGGATAAGTACAGATATCTTCGTCAGTGCTATCATGGACTCTCTAAAGAAATTAAAAATATTCCAGATATTAGAGATTTCGAAAGAAGATCCTCGATTTATATATTTAAAGGTACTTCTTTTGAGGATAAGCAATTACAAAAAGACTGGAGCTTAATTATTAGGTATAAGGAACGGGAAACATGATCACTTTTGCTGATCCAATATTTTTGATTTTGATTATACCATCGTTCATTTTTTTATTACCCTCAAAGAAAAATATAAAAGTCCCATCTTTTAAATCCCATACAATAGAAAGAAGTACCCCTTTTTTATTGAGTAAACTAAGTCAAATATTAATATCTATCGTATATATTCTTCTTGTAGTTTCATTAGCTGGACCTCTTTGGGGGATTAAGAAAAAGTATCCTGATAATAAAGGAATAGCAATAGAGATGATATTGGATAGATCAGGAAGTATGGGAGTTTTTACTGATCCGTATTCAGGTGTTCGACGTATTGATTTAGCTAAATCTTCTTATATTGATTTTATAGATAAACGTCCAAATGATTTAATTGGCTTAATTAGCTTCTCAAAATATGTAGAAACCTTATGTCCCTTAACCATGTCACATGAGGTATTGAAGGATTTTACAGATAATATAGATATTGTTAAGACAAAGGAAGAAGATGGAACAAGTTTAGGTGATGCTTTATTACTAGGGGCTTCTCGTCTAAAAGAATTGGATATTAAAAGTAAAATTATTGTTTTGTTAACAGATGGTAATAGTAATTCTGGTCAATATACCACTAATGAAGCTTTAAACTTAATAGAAAATTGGGGAATTAAGGTTTACACTATCGGTTTTAATATGGAAGGATATGTAATTCAAAATACATTGTTTGGACAACAAACAATCCCTGTTCAATCATCGGTAGATCAAAAAATATTAAAGTCAATTGCTTCTTCTACAGGGGGGCAATTTATTCTAGCGGGAAACAACAAAGAATTAAAAAACGCAATCGAAGCTATTAATAATCTAGAATTAGATGAGATGAAATATAATCAAGAAGATTTTAAGAAAAATCATTACAGACTATTTCTTTATTTGAGTTATATTTTGTTACTGGTTTTTGTATTTATTGACACCTTTATAGTAAAAAGGTTGGATTTATGATTTTTTTACTCTTTCCTGTATTTTTTTTTATGTTATTACATAGAGAATATAACAAGAAAAAAGTTTATAGAGCTTTAAACCTTTCTTATTCTATTGTATCCAGTATTTTACTATTATTAACAATTTTTATGATGACATTATCGTTTTATCCTTTTACAAAGAAAACTGTATCTCATCGTACTAGTTCAAATTTTTCCATAATACTGGCTGTAGATGTAAGTCAATCTATGCTAACTCAGGATGTATACCCTAATCGTCTTGAAAAAATTAAGAATGATATATCAGATTCTTTAGATAGTATAAAAGGTGTAAAAATGGGGGTTGTCGCTTTTGCAGGGTCCTCAGTTCTAAAGTCTCCAGTTACATCTGATTTAACATTTGTTAAAGAGGCTATTAATCAACTTTCAACCAAAAGTGTGTCCCGTGGTGGCAGTTTAATTGGTGATGCTTTTCGTTTTATTGATAACTATATGGTTTCTAGTGATCAGGATGTAATAATTATTTTAATATCCGATGGTGGTGATCAGGATAGTTATCTTATGGAAATTGTAAAAGAGATTAACCAAAAAGAAATTCCTATTATAACAATAGGTGTAGGTAATGCTGATTCTTATTCTCTTGTACTAAATGGGGAAGGTGAACCTCTACAATATTTGGGTCAACCTGTTGTTAGTAGATTGGAAGAAGCGACACTCAAATCAATAGGAGAAAGTAGTTCTTTGAATACATATATTCCTATGGGCACAAATAATTTAGATTTTATTAAATTGTTTAATAACTTAAAAACGAATGGTTTAGACATAAGTACCAGAAACAAACAGAATAATGAAGTTATTTATCAACTAAACCTAGGGATAACGGTGTTTTTCTTGTTTGCATTTGGTATATATAGACTAGTACGAAAATGAAAGCTGTATACTGTTTTATTTTTATTTGCATAGTCATTATAAACTCTTTTGGTAATGATACCAAACAAATATTAGATCAAATAAAGAATACCAGAGAAGATATTATTCTGGAAAATAATAAATCTGATAAAGCAATCTTATATTATAATTTAGGTACTCTATATGCTATATTAGGTGATAAAACCTCAAATGACTCCTATATGGCAGAACAGTACTATAACAAAAGTAAAAGTGCTTTATTGCGAAGCCTAGCATATCATATTAATGATGATGCACTTCGTAATTTGGAAATTGTTAAAAGTAAAATACTTGAAAAGCAATCAAATAATCATAATTCTCAAGGCACTGCTGATCATAATAATTTGTCAGATCAAATAAAGGATTTATACAAACAACAAAAAGAACTAATGTTTAGCCAGAACAATGTCTCGTCTAGTCAACATGATCTGTTAAAAAAATTAGAAATGATAAATGATGGTAAAAACGGAGCTCTTAATATTGCCGTTAACCAAATGAAAGATGCTATTAGTGAGTTAGAAAAAGGAAATTTGGATAAGGCAAAAATAAATCAACAAAATGCTATTGATTATCTCAAACGTGCGAATCAACTAAATGAAGAGGATACATTCAAAAATAATACAGATACAACACAAAAGTATATAAAACAACTAGAACATGGATTTAACAAAAGTGAGACGTGGGAGGAAGTTGACAAAAATTGGTAAAAAAGCTGTTTTTATTTTTTATTTTTAATGTTTTTTTTACTCTATGGGCTGATGATCAAATTGGAATTGATGCGTTTATTGATAACGACACAATAACTATTGGAGAGAATGTTACTTTTTCAATTCAGATTAAAGGAGTTTCCAAGTGGGATAAACCCAACATTATTTTTCCTCCGGGTATTTTGAGTAAATATATTGGGGGGACATATATTTCATCCAATATATTTAGTCAAAACTGGATCCTAAGTTTTGATGAGACTGGTAATTATATTATTCCCCCTTATTCTATAACTCTGAATGGCAGAGAATATTATACTAAGCCAATTTCTGTATGTGTTCATAAATTAATTGTTTATTCCGACTACAAACTTCAGTATAAGACTGAGAAAGAAAAATATTATGTTGGAGAGCTTATCCCAATTATGGTTAAGTTTTTATTTAGAAAAGAAGCGAGAGAATTAGAATTTGATATTCCTCTATTAGATTCCGAACAGAAATATATTCCCTATGATGAACCAGATTCCTCTAATGATGATACTTATGTAATACTGTATCATGGAAAAAAGATATTAGCTAAGCATAGTGCTGAAATTCTAAACGGCAAACAATTTTCTTCATTAAGTTTTTCCTTTCTATATAACGGTTCTCATGATCTATCATCAACTTCACATATAAGTCTTAACTTAAAAGGGGTAACTTCTGAAAGAGTAACAAAAGATATCTGGGGCAGATCCCATCGAGAACCTGTTTATAGCGATATATCCCTACAATCTCAGGATTTATCATTTATTATAGATGATCTTCCTAAGAAAAACCGACCTCCATTATACAATGGTTTAATTGGCACCATAAAAGCTCACAATGATGTAATAAATACGAATTTCAAAGTTGGTGATCCTGTCAAAATGTCAATAGAAATAAGTGGTGTATCTTTGTCTATGAATAAGAATATTCCGCAATTCGAGTCAAACCTGAACTGGTCTGATTTTAAAGTTGAAAAATTATCTTCACATCTAATTTCACCAGATACATTAAGAGTGGAATACAGAATTCGGCCCAAAGATAGTAGTATCGATGAAATACCTCCTATTGAAATTCCGTATTTTGATCCTGAAGTATCTAAATATGAAGTTTTTAAAATACCCCCAATAAAAGTGAAGGTATCCAATGTAGAGAATGTTGGTTTTGATTTATCTTTAAGTCCTAATGATAGATCAAAGGAAATTGTTGTAACACCAGGATTTCAAAGCATAAGAAATAATAGTGTACTTGATTATCTATTTATGTTTATAAATGTTTTTGTATTTCCCTTGTTTATAATCACTGTTATTTTAGTAATTTTCTCAATATATATACATGATTATAGATTAATCTATATTTTCAGATATTTATATAAGTATCATTTGATTAAGAAAGCGTCAAAAATAGAAAAAGATTGTGATATACAAAAATGGTTGCAATTGTGGGATGAGGTATGCTTATTTGTTCACAATAGTAACTATACTAATTTAGAGCAACTTAAGAAGAAAAGTATGGAGGACAAAGAGATTTTAAAGTTCATAAATGATTGGGAAATGATTCTATATTCACCAACAAAGATCGAGATAAAGTATATTCCTGCTAGAAAAATAATTAGATCGATATTGAGGTAGATAAAATGAAGCATTTTTTTTACATATTATTGTTGTTACAACCTCAATTTTCTAATGCTATTGATTGGGAAAGTATGAGACCAAAAATTATGGAGAACACAAATTTTATATCAGAAAACAAACTAACAGAGTTAAAAGATAAAATAATAAAGAGTCCATTCTCTTCGGCCAGAGATTACTATAATTTAGCTCAGATATTCTATCTGAAGAATAACAAGAATTCGGCTAAACTTGTTATTAACAGGGGAAGAAAGTTGTTTCCTTCGAGTTTATTGTTGAAAGAGGGAGAAAGGTTTATAGGACCAATTACCCCACCCTTAAACATACCTATTGTTTTTGGTTTTTACAGTAATTTTATTATTCGAGTTCTTTTATGGTTAATGATAATTTGTGGTATGTTTATTTTATTTTATAAGCAATCCATAAAATGGAAGATAGGTTTTATCATTGTATCTATTTGTATTATATTTTGTATCATGAATATAAGCATTTTTCATACTCCGAGCATAGGTTTAGCAACCAAAGATATTATAACTTATTGGGGGGACAGTACGGTGTTTGAGAAAGGTCCTCTATTAAATAAGGGTAATTCTTTTGTTATATTGAAGATTGATGGAGGCTGGATAAGAATAATGACTGAGAATAATAATAGACTTTGGATTCCTCCCCAATCAGCATTTACAAAACTTTGATTACTCCATTTTTATCTTAATACCAAGTAAGGCATCATAAATAAATTTATTTGTATCTATCTTGGTTGTAGATGTTCCATTAAGAGGGAAGTTATATACACTTGTATCAACACTTCCAATTATATTGAGTTTATTATTAACTTGAAACTCAAGACGGCTTCCTAATATTATGGAGCCAATTTTTATTTCTACTTGGTCAGAATATTGATAAATAGTGGTCAAATCTTGATAAGCCATTGTTATTAGTATTCTATAAGGCACATTTTTTTTATAAATATCAGTTAAAAACGCATACCTTGTTCTACTGTTTTTGATCATACCTTTACTTGCTTCTGATAAATACTCTTTTGTTTCCAGTTGAAATGAACATATAGCATTTTTTACATAGAAACCAAGACGCAAGTCACTTAGAGATTGAGAATAATCACCTTCATCAACAAAATTTGATCCAATAGAAGTGTCTGAGGACAAACTGGCAAAAACATAACCTGGTAGATCAACTCTGAAACCTGTATGTAAGCCAGGCTTTAAGGGGTAATTTAAACTATTAAAACTTCCCATATAGGGACCAAAGGAAAATTTAAGGAAATTCTTTTGGTATTCAAAAATAGTCTTGACTGCATAACGTAGTATAGGATCATAAAATAGACCACCAGTAAAAGTTACATCATCATAAACTGGGAGAATAGCATAGGCACTACCGCCATAGAATAACTTAGATCCATCAAATTGCGTATTTGAAGTAGTTGACTGATTACCAAGTGTAAGGTTTCCTATTTGACTTATAAAACCTAGTTCATAACTGTATATGTTTGCTGATACGACCATTATAAATGTAAAAAATGCAAAAAATATTTTCATTTTAGAACTCCGCTCTGACACCTAAGAAAACTTCAAAAAAATCTTTCTGATCAAAAGGTACTGCCTTGAAATTAAACTTTATATCCCAAAATGTACCAGAACCTAACAGTTTAAGATAAGGGGATACCACTACCTTTAGTTCGGGGTCATCTACTGTAATTGCACGAAGATTAGTCTCTAGCCCTCCTGTTACTGGATTTTTTTGTGGTGTGCCTAAAAGAAAGTTAAAATTAATATCCATAGTACCTTCTTCATTTGTAGCTTTCTGTAAATAGTATTTAGGATGATGAAACAATGTTGTAATAATTGATAATATTCCAAACTTTAAGCGTGGTTCAAAGAGTAAATAAAACATATCTGTACTAAAGTTTTTATCAATATAAGGATCCCAATAAGGAATTCCAACTTGAGCTAAGAATGAGCCATTCTCACCTGCATTAGCCCAAAAGAAAATACCACCACGATAAACATTATACTTAGATTTAGGAACACTAGTACCAACTGTTAATTCTATTTTAACCTCTTGATAATTTAAGAGGCCACGGGTATCTAGGCTGTAATAACCATCACCTAAAAATCCATCTTGATATAGATAAGTGGATCCAATAAAATGATTTGAGAGGGCTCTTGTGGTAGAAAAAGAAACTCCTGTTCCCTTGGGTTGATAATACCCGTTATATAAGACTCCATCAGAAAAATAAAAGTATCCCTTATAGTATGTTGTTATGTCATCAGATGCAAAAATATCTGTAAATTCATTACCAGTTAAAAAGGGTTTTTGTTCTCCTATGAAATAACTAAGTTCTAAAGGAAACCCAAATATATCTCTAACTTCAACATTTGCATGATTAAAAAGCATGGCTTGATCACTAGTATCATTGTCATCTGCATAGATGTTTTCGATGTCGTTATTTTCGAAGCTCAGTCCTAATTCTCCTCCGTATTTATAGCCACCTTGAATCAATATATTTGTATCTATTCGACTATCTAATACAAAATTACCATTCTCAATATCGCCTTTAGTAATCATCTCTAATTGATCTATTTCAATATCTGCTGCAAATGTGTTGACAAAGAGATATAAAAAAAGTAGTAGTCCGCAAATCATCCTCATATTTCTATTATACGGCATTATACACTTATAAACTCAAATGAAAATTAGACTTATGACATAAAATCTAGCTTGACTTAATACCTCTTTTATATAAAAGTTAAATTGATATGAGTGACTATTTAGACCCAAACAATGAAGAACTTTTAAAAGATTTTTTCGTAGAAGCCCAAATGCAGGTTGAAACCCTTGAGCAGAACATCCTTGTTTTAGAGAATGATCCTAATAATAAAGATGCCGTAGACGAGATTTTTCGTGCTGCTCACACTTTAAAAGGGGGTGCTGCAACTGTTCAGATGACAGAGCTAAGTGAGTTTACTCACATAGTCGAAGATGTTTTAGATGAGATCAGATCTGGCAAGGTTAGTATTTCTGGAGATACTACTGATATCTTGTTAGATTCTATTGATATTATTAAAGCTATGATGGAAGCACGGGCTGGTGGTAGTGTGTATGATGAGGATACAAGCACCACTGAAGAAAAATTGAAAGCCCATTTAAGTGGGAATGTTAAACCAATTGAAAGTAATAAACCGCCAGAAAAGAATCTAGTCACTAAATCAACCCCAAGATTAAATGAAACGAAAACTGTTGGAGTAAAACTTTCAGAACATGAATTTGTTGAATTAAAAGAAGCTGCAGGTGATGATTCTGAAATATATAAAGCTGTTGTAAGCTTTGATCCCGACAATCCGATGAATACTGTTGGAGGAATACAAGCTTTCGCAATATTGAAGGAAAAAGGGAAGGTTCTTAGAACAGTCCCCGATTTTGAAAGTTTGTATGAAGATAATTTCTTCCCTCAAGTTGAATATTATTTTACGACTGAGATTTCTATTGAATCTCTACAAAAAAGTCTAAAAATATCAGATGTTACTACTGATGTAGTTATCGATACTGTTAGTTCTGATGTAAATGATGATATTACTGGTGAAGTCGAATCTAATGTGGAAGCAACGAGCACAAATTTAGATCAAAAAGATTCAGCGGAAATTATTGATAAGTCTGAAGAATTGAATGATCAATTGGCTGTTGCTCATTCTGAAAGTAAAGAAGGTGTTACTAACAATAGTATAGCGCCTAAGAAAGGGATTAAATCCCCTGATGCTAAGAAAATCAACACGATGGGATCCATTCTTCGTGTTGATAGCAAAAGAATCGATAACTTACTTAATCTTGTTTCAGAGACAGTTATCAATAAAGCTACTTTCAATCAAATCAGTAATCAATTTAGTGAGAATTTAAGCAATCTACAAGCTTCAGAATTAGAATATAAAGACAAGCTCAAGTCACTGTTTGAGGAAATACCTTATTTGTTAGAAACTTTACAAAATGGTACCTCTGTAAAGGATATAAAGAAACAAATCAATGAAAAATATGGTAATTTATTTAGTATATTTGATAAGTTTGAAGGGAATTTAAAAGGCACTGTAGGAACTTTTAGAGGTACAGCTCAGAACCTAGGACGTATCATCAGCGATCTTCATGAATCCGTTTTAAGAATACGAATGGTTCCCATAAGTCAAATATTTTCTCGGTTTCCACGGTTAGTTAGAGATTTGTCTAAGACATTGAACAAAAAAATTGAACTACATATTGAAGGTGAAGATACAGAACTTGATAAATCAGTAATTGAGGACCTACTAGATCCTTTAATTCATTGTGTTCGAAACTCTATGGATCATGGTGTCGAACATAATGATGAACGTAAGAAAAAGGGCAAGTCTTCTGATGGTAATATTTGGTTAAGAGCTAGTAATGAAGGTAATATGATCATCATTGAAATAGAAGATGATGGAAAAGGAATAGATGTAAATATGGTAAAACAAAAAGCCATAGAGAGAGGTCTGATTCATCCTAGTAAAAATTTATCTGATGTTGAAGCTTTTAACTTGATTTTCGAACCCGGCTTTAGTACAGCAAAAAAAGTCTCTAATATCTCAGGTCGGGGTGTAGGTCTGGACGTTGTAAGAAAACAGATAGAAAAATTGAATGGTAATGTAAACGTTTGGTCTGTATTAGATAAAGGATCTAAGTTCACTATAAAATTACCTTTAACTCTTGCTATAATTCAGGGTTTATTAGTTCGAGTAAATCAAGAAATATACGCAATTCCCATTACTTCCGTTATTGATAGTCATCGTATCAGACCTACTGAAATAAAACTTATAGATGGTTATGAAGTCTTCAACGTTAGAGATGATGTTATATCCTTAATCCGATTAAACAGATTATTTGGTATGCCTGAAGAAGAAAAGCGTGATTATCATTTTGTTGTTGTCGTAGGTTCAGGCGATAAAAAAATGGGCCTTGTCGTCGATTCTCTTATTGGTGAGGAAGATGTTGTAATTAAACCTTTGAAAGATAAATACACAAATTCGCCAGGAATTGCTGGAGCAACTATTCTAGGTGATGGGAAAGTGTCTTTAATCATCGATGTTAGTCAAATTTTGGAATTGGGACTCAAAAGAGAAAGACAGATGAGACAACAAAGAGAACATGGTATTAAATAAGCTAACGGGGTGAGTATGAGTAACAATCAAACAAAACAAAAAGATGCTGTAAATGAATCAGTTGAAAAAGAACAGATTAATGTAATAGACACTAAAATGGTTACTTTTACTTTAGCTGGTAAGGATTATGGCATTGATATCATGAAAGTAAAAGAAATCAGGAAAGCTGGTAACTTTACTTTTGTGCCTAATACTCCTCCTTTTGTTCGAGGAGTGGATAATCTAAGAGGTGAGATAATATCTATAATTGATCTTAGAATCATGTTTAATCTACCTGCACCTCAAAATGACCCTACAGAACTAGAAAACATATTGATACTTAGATTAGAGAATAATGTAATTGGAGTAGTGGTTGATAGTATAGATAAAGTTGTAGGTATAGCCTCTACTCAAATTCAGCCTCCTCATCCTCTATTTGGGGATATAAATATAAAGTATATTAGTGGTGTTGTAGAAAATGAAGAACGTTTATATATAATTCTTGATGCTGAAGCTGTATTCGATGAAAAAGAAGAAGAGGCAGAGGTTATAGTTCAAAGGCCCACACTTGACCAAAATGATGAAGAACTTACTCCTACAAAGAGTTTAAGCGAAGCAATAGTTCCTGAAAAGGAAGACATCGGTCTAAAGTTTATTAAAGAAACTCTTTCAACATTCAAGAAATACTATGTCACTTCATTGAATAATAATTGGGTAGAGAATCGTTATGCTGAATGGAAGGAACATCGAGAAACTAATGGAAAAGATGTCCAGTTATCTGATGCTATGGATGCAGAAGAATTTCTAACTCCTTTTTATAGCCCTTATACAAATAAGTTATGGGATGCGTCTTATGGTGAGCAAATTGCTAGCCTCGTACAAGACCATTCTGGTAAAATGATTAGAGTATGGAATATTGGTTGTGGTAAAGGTGCTGAATCTTATTCCCTTGCTGTATCTCTAAAAAAACGTTTTACTGATAAACAAGTAAAGATTTGGGCAAATGATAGTGACCTGTTGAGTATTAGTTCAGCTCCCACCATGTTGATTCCTCAAGAACAACTAAGTGATGAATATCTTCCTTATGTGATTGATGTTAAGGGTGGTAAACAATTTAGTAAAAACTTAAAGGATTCTATTACTTTTGAATATCATGATGTGACAAATGTGAATCCTTTTGAAGATTTAGATATGATTATAGCACGTGATGTATTATCCTTTTTAAAAAAAGGAGATCAACATCGTGTTTTAGAGTCATTTATGGATAAATTAAAACCTGGTGGTCTATTGATACTGGGACAAAATGAATCACCACTAGAATATGGTGGTTGGATTTCTATTGAAAAAGGTACTGTAGTTGGATTTACTAAAAAATCCGATTAACTATAATTAATTTACTAGTTCGAGGAGAAAACATGAGGGTAGAATATATTAATCCGTTTGTGGAGTCTGCTTATAATGTGTTATCAGAAGTTATCGGACCTGATATACAAAGAGGTGATTTATACCTTAAATCCACTACTCAACCTGTAATGGGTGTAGCTGCTCTAGTTGGGCTTGCTGGTGACGTAGAAGGGAGAGTTCTTTTTGATATGTCTATGAAGACAGCAATTAGCGTAGCATCAAAAATGAACGGAGAAGAATTGGCTTCACTTGATGAGTTAGGAAAGGCAACTATAACTGAGTTAGCCAATATGATTACTGCTCAAGCAGTGACGAAGTTACATGAATTAGGTTTTCAGTTTGATTTAACTCCACCAGCTATTATAACAGGGGAAAATATGGAGGTTTCAGACGCGGATGTTGAAGCTTTGATAGTACCCATGGAATTAAGTAGCGGCAAAATTGAGATTAATGTGGCTATAAGAGAAAGGGCATAGGGGGCTTATTTGATGAAGACCAAAATGGACTTTCCAAACATCAATGAAAGACAACCAGAGGGAATTTCAGATGAGGGTAAATCATTCCGTGTTTTAATTGTGGATGATTCTATGTTTGTAACCAAGCAGATAGGCCAAATACTTACTTCAGAAGGGTTTGAAATAGTTGCAACTGCTAGTGATGGTCAAGAAGGACTTGAAACATACAAAGAGTTGTATCCCGATATAGATCTAGTTACAATGGATATTACAATGCCTAGAATGGATGGGGTTACAGCACTTGAAAAAATTATAGAATTTGATAAAAACGCAAAGGTTATAATGATATCTGCTTTGGGAAAGCAAGATTTAGTTAAGAAATCACTTCTCATCGGAGCAAAGAATTATATAGTAAAACCGCTAGATAGAAAGAAGGTATTAGAACGAGTAATAGGAACATTAAAAACTGATTAATGGCCTATTGACCTTAACCAAATACATATGATATCTTGCGTGAGCGAGGGCAGATAGCTCAGTTGGTTAGAGTACTTGTATGACACGCAAGGGGTCGGCGGTTCGAATCCGCCTCCGCCCAAAGCCATGGGGGTGTGGCGAAGTTGGTTATCGCACCGGCCTGTCAAGCCGGGGATCGCGGGTTCAAGTCCCGTCACTCCCGTATAAAAGCTTTCCCAAAAGGAAAGCTTTTTTTGTATCCTTTGTAGGACTATAAGCCGATATTATAGGTAATATGAGACAATATTTATTTGTATTTTTTTTACTAGCAACAATTAATAGCTATTCGTTACCTCAAGAATATTCAGTAAAAAAAGGTGATACGTTATATTCAATAGCGAAAGAATTTGATATTAATGTTGAGCAACTGCGATTTATGAATAATCTGAAGTCTAATGTATTAGTTGTTGGACAGTCTTTGTTGATTCCTGATACCTACATAGTTAAAAAGGGTGATACTTTATACAGCATTTCAAGAAAACTAAACATATCAATAACTGAATTATATAAAACTAATCCTCATATTCAGAATACAATTATCAAACCCGGCCAAACCATTTTGATTAGTAGTTCACCGAATAAAGCTACTGTCACACAGAAAGATATTGTAATTTCCAATAATACTTTGCCATATAACGGTCCCATTTCTTTGAATAGTAGTTCTAGAGATGGTTGGATTGTTAGTTTAAATAATACAAAAGAAGTTTATTCATCTATAACAGGAAAAGTTGTTTGGGTTGGTGAGTATAGGGGGTTTGATAAAGTATGTATAATTGAAGGCAATAATGGTTACGTAATAACTTATGCTGGGCTTGAAACAATTAGAGTTAGTTTGGGTACTAGGATAAAAGCAGGAGAAAATATAGGCCAAATACCATCAAATAAAGATAAATTGTATTTTTTTAGTTTCAAAGATGGAAAGCCCATAGATCCTAGTCATATTTTTTAATGTTTATTCATGTCTGACTTGACCGCTGACATTTTACTACTTAAGCTGTTTAAGTGGGGAAGTATTTATGAAAGAACAAATTGTGGATGAAAAAGTGGATCAATATAAAGTTAGTCAGATTATCGCAGATGAAAGTAATCAAATTTATGGAACCGAAACGGATCCTTTAGCCTTATACTTAAAGCAAATATCGAGATATCCTCTTTTGTCTGTTAAAGATGAACAAGAAATTGGTCAAAACATAATGACCCTTAGAAATGAAATTAATGAATACCGTGAGTCAGGAAAAAACTATGAGGATAAAGTACATTTTAGTGAATTAGAAGAGGCAATAAAGGAAGAAAAAAATAAGATGATTAACTCAAATTTACGTCTTGTTGTTTCTATTGCTAAAAAGTATCAACATCGCGGATTAGGACTGTTAGATTTAATAGATGAGGGAAATATTGGATTGATAGAAGCAGTTGATCGTTTTGATTATACAAAGGGTTGTCGTTTCTCTACATATGGTACTTGGTGGATTAGACAGGCTATAATTAAGTCCTTGGCTGATAAGGGACGTGTCATCCGTATTCCAATACATATGCTTAACACAATAAAAAAGTGCTATTATGTGACTAAACATCTTACCCAAGAATTAGGTCGCGACCCAAACACAGAAGAATTAGCTGAGTATATGAACTTACCTGAGGATAAGGTAAAAGAAATTATTAAGCTTTCACAAGAAACTGCCAGTCTAGATACGACAGTGGATGATGATAATGTTACTAGACTATCTGATCTCATCAAAGATGATAACTCACAGGAACCATTTGAAACTGTTTTTACCATGGCTTTACAGGATACCTTAGACAATGTTCTAGACCAATTATCTGATAGAGAAAAGCGTATAATCCAGTTAAGATTTGGTATTGGTGGTGAAGGTCCTTTAACATTAGAAGAAACTGGAAAAATGTTAGGGATAACAAGGGAACGAGTTCGACAAATCCAGGAAAAAGCCATTAGTAAGTTAAGAAACTTTAAAGCAATAAGAGATCTAAAGGATTATGTCTAGGCTTATATTGCTCTATAGCTTTATATAGGATTGTGTTTAGTTGTTCATGTAACAATCATTACCTTGTCAAAAGAAAGATCTGAATTTGTAATACTTATAAGTCTATTGTGAGCTATGCCATTGACACAAGTTAATCTTTTTGTGCATAGAGATTATATAAATTGAAGCTATAGAATCTTAACATAAACTGGTGCTCACAATCTCCCTTTAAGGGTCCTATCTTCTTTTGCTTTTTAATTGCAATATTTCTTGGAAAATATCTCTTATATAACTTTCATCTAGATATCCTTTCTGATAATCCTCTTCAAGTTCTACTTGAAACTTGTCAACCATATCATATAAGTCAATTTCCAAACGTCCTTTTGATATGTATTCAACAAGTAGATAGGGATCAGATGTAATGTATTCCTTTATTTTGGTCATCATGTTATGTGAAAGGTACCACCTTATATCATCTATCGTTATTTCAAATTCTTCTATCAATTCACGAATCATTATTATACCTTGCATGAAATTTTGTTTAGCATTATAGTTTGGTTTCTTAACTTATTAAAGAGGGTGTAATATGACTCAGATTATTAAATATGATTCACTAATAAATCCAGACAAAATATTTGTCTGCTTTGACACTGAAACAACAGGTCTCAATCCTCTCTATGATAGAATTATTGAGATTGCTGCTGTTAAAATAAAAAATGGCAAAGTCATTGGTGAGTTTGAAGAACTAGTAAATCCTAATATGCCTATACCGGAAGAATCTACTAAGGTTCATGGAATAACAGATAATGATGTTGTTGGTAAAGAGAGCATTGAAAAGGTTCTACCAAGATTTTTATCTTTTATTGAAAATACAATATTAATTGCTCATAACGCTCAATTTGATATTGATTTTGTCAATAATAGTGCAAAAAAAAGTAATATATCGTTAATGAATAATGATTATATTGACACGCTACCCATGTCTAGAAAAGCTTTTCCAGGGCGAAAGAGTTATTCTCTTCAAAATATGGCAAAAGATTTCAATATAAAAGTTACTGCTGCACATAGAGCTTTAGATGATACAAGAGTTTGTTACCGCTTATTTGAATTGTGCCATGATAAACTAAATCCAGCAAAACAAGCTTCTTTATTTTAACCGGCTTAATCGCCGGCTTTTTTATTTCTGTAGGAGGTTAAAGCTTCTTGAATAATTAACTTTTCCGTTTCATTTTTTACCCCTAAAAGTAAGGGAATTTCACCAATATTTAAAATATTTTCGATGTCCTTAAAATTTAATATGGTTTCATCTTTACTATTTATTAATCCTGAATTAGTTATAATAAATGATTGATCATTATGAGATGACTCAATTGGTTTTTTTACCCAATCCATAAACTTTCTTAATGACATTATCTGAATATTCTCTAAAACTTCTTCAACGGAAAATCGCTGTAAAGCTTCATCCAAAAATCGGAGTTTATTGAAATTTCCAACTGGGTTAAAATTTATAGATTGTAGTTCTTTTCTATATTGAAAATAAGCGCGACCTATTTTCCTATAGGAGCTTAATGTTTGCTTAGGTAGATTAAGATTATTACTCTTATTGAAATATTCACTCGAGCTTTTGTATCCTTTTTGTTCATATAGTTTTTCTCTTTCGATTCTATCTAAAGCAACGGCGATAGCTAAATTGACTGTATCAATACCTCTGACAGAAGTATTAATACCATTCTCTATGTTTTCTAATGAAGGAGAAAAAACAAAATCTACATTTAATTGAATAGGATAGGCTTTCGATTGTATAGGATTCATTGTGCTATAATATCAAAACAAAAGATAATATAAAAGCTATTATCAATTATTAACATAGCGTCTGATCGGAATCGAACCGACATCATCAGCTTGGAAGGCTGAGGTAATAGCCATTATACGACAGACGCAAAAAATAAAATAAAAAGAGCGTCTGATCGGAATCGAACCGACATCATCAGCTTGGAAGGCTGAGGTAATAGCCATTATACGACAGACGCAAAAAAATAAAATAAAAAGAGCGTCTGATCGGAATCGAACCGACATCATCAGCTTGGAAGGCTGAGGTAATAGCCATTATACGACAGACGCACATCTCAATGACAGGAGGAAATATATCAAAAGGCTTTTATTTGGTCAATAACTAAATTGATTACTTATATCTCAAGGTTTAATTGTTGCCAACATTAAGAAAATAAGATAAAAATACCATATATTCAAAGATACGGAGTTACGGTATGGGAATCAGGGGAGAGGTGTTTTCAACAAAAACCTCGACGGGGAAGAGAACGTATTTCTTCAACATAAAAGAAAATCGACACGGTGATCTTTTTTTAAACATGGTAGAAAGTAAAAAACACGGTGATGAAAGTTTTGAAAGACATTCTATAATTGTATTTAAAGAAGATCTAACAGCATTTATGGATGGTTTTCAAAAAGCTATCTCATATATGGAAAAAGAGGAAGATTAATACATAAATAGATCTATAAAAATCTGGAGAGTTATTTGTTTTTAAAGCACGTTGAATTATTCGGTTTCAAATCATTTGCTGACAGGACAAAAATCGATTTTGCAGATGGTATTTCTGCATTATTAGGTCCTAATGGTTGTGGAAAAAGTAATGTAGTAGATTCTATAAAATGGGTTTTGGGTGAGCAATCATACAAAACCCTGCGTGCTTCAAAAATGGAAGACGTCATTTTTAATGGTACTCAAGATCGAAAAGCTCTTAATATAGCAGAAGTTACACTTACTATTTCTAATGATGAAGGCATATTAGACCTTGATATGCCTGAAGTTGCTATAAAGCGAAGACTTTATAGGAGTGGTGAAAGTGAATACTTTATTAACAATACCCCTGTCAAGCTCAAAGAACTAAGAGAGCTCTTTTTTGATACAGGGGTGGGTAAATCTGCTTATTCCATAATGGAGCAAGGAAAAATAGATCAGATATTAAGTAATAAACCAGAGGAACGAAGATATATTTTTGAAGAAGCAGCTGGTATTACAAAATATAAAATAAAAGGATCTGAAGCTGAAAGAAAGCTTCAACGTACCAATGATAATATTAAGCAGGTTGAATCTATAATATCGGAGGTTAAAAGGTCTCATGATAATTTAAAGATTCAGTCAGATAAGACTATTGAGTACCGAAAAGCGAAAGATAATATATTTTATCTAGAGTTGGACATACAATTACTTAGGCTACAAAAATTTTTGGAAGAGAAAAATAGCAAAGAGCTACAGCTTGAAAAAATATCAAAATTAAGAACTGATCTTAAAGATAAGATTATGAAATTAAGTGAGAATTTACAAAGTAATCAAGGATTAGTTAGTAAATTAGAAAATGACCTCATACAAAGCCAAAAAGAGTTATATGGTATAGATCTCGAAAAAAATAACATAGAAGCTCAAAAGAAGTACTTACAGGAAGAGCAGACGGATTTATTAAGGCGTTTGAGGCAACAAGATCTAAAAATCCAAGAGTATAATGATAAGTATTTAGAAATAAACAATGAGATCACAGCCAAAAATGAACAAGAGAAGTCTTATAAGGCAAGAATAGACGAAATACAAAAAAACATTCTATCATATCAGGAAAGTATTAATCAAAGTCTGCAATCAATCGAATTAAATAAAAATAAAATAAACGATGGTGAGAAATCTATTGTTAAGTTTGAAGATGATTTAGTTGAAAATGAAAATCGTCTTAGAACAATTACTGATAACATTGTGGCTAAATTAGAAGATGAACTCAACCAATCAGGTTATACTAGGGATTTGAAGCAAAACAAGCAAGAAGATGTTATAAAATCCATACAATCTTTGAGATTGAAATTAAAGTCAAGTATCGAAAAATTTTGGGATCAAGTTCGATTTAATAATATAAGTAATCAAAATGTTGAAGAGTTTGTTGGTACACTAAGAGAGCAAATTAATTTATTTGATCAAATTTATGATTCCTTTAATGCATATATTGCGATAGAACCATCATTGATTGATGATTTTTTATCACCTGAAAGTATATTTCATAGAAAAAAAGATTTAGATAATCTTATTTTTCAGATAAAAGACACAATTAATCAATTAAGAACTAATAATAAAAGCTTGGCAGAGCAAAATGTTATTCTATCAGAGCGCATTCTTAAAAATAGAAGTACTTTGGAAGAACTTAAGGTTAATCAAGCAAAAATTATAACCCAATCAAATTCATTAAAAGAAATAAGAGTAAATCTCGAACGTGATAGTGAGGAAACTTTAGAAGCACTAAATGAATCAAAAAAAATTAAAGGCACGGAACAGACAAAATATGAGTCTATAAACAATAAAATTGAAGAGCTTAATAAAAAACAACAAAAGGCATATGAGGATGAAAAAAAACTAAAGGATTTATTATTAACGCTTGAAAAGAAAATATCTCAACAAAATAGTGAATTGGAAGGCCGAGAGAAAGAATTAAATGATTGCAACATTGAATTAGCAAAGAATCAATCAAAATACGATCAAATATCAATGAGTCTAACACAAAATGCAACTGAAATTCGGAATTTAAATGATAATTTTAGAGAGCGATATTCCAGGGATTTGGATGACTTTACTTCTCGTCTTATAAATGAAATAAAAGATATGCCTAATCAACTCAAAGAACGGCTGGCAAATGAAAAAAATCATTTAAAAAGTTTAGGTCAGGTTAATTTGATGGCACCTGAAGAGTTTATAGAAGTTAAAGAACGGTATGATTTTCTAAATAGTCAAATTAATGATCTTATCAATGCTCAAGAAGATTTGAAGAGAATTACTTCAGAAATTCATAAAGAGTCTACACAAATGTTTCTCAGAACATATAAGGAAATAAAAAAGAACTTTCATCATATGTTTAGACAACTATTTGGCGGAGGCAGGGGAGAGTTAAAGCTAACTGATGAAGATAATCCTTTAGAGTCAGGCATTGAGATGTATTGTCAACCTCCTGGTAAAAAGTTAGAAAGTATAGATTTATTATCAGGTGGAGAAAGGTCCTTAACCGCTGTCGGATTACTTTTTGCTACCTACCTGGTAAAACCTAGTCCTTTTTGTATCTTAGATGAGATTGATGCAGCTCTTGATGAATCGAATGTTGGACGGTTCGTTAATATGTTAATGGAGTTCGGACAAACTAGCCAGTTTATTGTAATAACACATAATAAAAAGACTGTAGCTGGTGCAAAAACCCTATTAGGTGTTACAATGGAAGAGTCTGGTGTGTCAAAAACCATTGCAATAAGAATAGAAGGTGCTGAGGTCAGTTAGTGTTTAATATATCTAATGTCTTTAAATCTAAAGCTTTCAGGATATATGTTATTGTGGTTTTATCTGTTTCTGTAATTGCTTCAGTAATTACAGCATTTGTTATTATTATTGGTAGAGAAGAACAATCTAAGAATACAATAGTACAAAAGGACTTTAATAATCCTTTTTCTGCTGAGGAACAAGTTGTTCCTCGGGCTATAGTTTTATCGGATCTATATTTACCAAAACAAGAATCACAATTCTCATTAAGAAATCTTAAAGAATTCAGAGAACCTCATTTGCCATGGTCTAAGATAGAAACAGATCTGTATTGGATTGATCCAAGAGATGTGGGAAAAGATTATCTAGAAAAGGATTTTGATGAACAATGGCAAAACTACTTAAATGCTATTCCTTGATTTATTTAGCATTGTTGATGAGTGCATGTACCTCAGTTCCTATTGTTAGTGATACTATAATGTATGAAAGTATTGAATTAGGCACAATTAAGCTTACCCCTTGTCCTGTTCCACCTGTTGAAATTAGTGAAAATATTTATCCTGCTTCTTTTCCTTGGAATATCTTTGATCCCATTCTAATTCCATTTGAAGAAAATAATGTAATTGCTTTAAAAGATGAAAAGCATTTAAAGCAACAGCCTATGTTAACGAAAGTTCCCTATATAGCTGAATCTCCCGATAGTGGGGGCAACTCAAAGGTTTTGAAAACAGTAACTACTCAAATTACAGATCCTGTATCAATTACTTTAGAGGGGGAGGCTTGGACAATTTCAGATTTAGATGGGGATAATGACGGATTGGTCTATGATAATACCAGGATACAGAATGGTAAAACAAGTTTTAACTTCTTACCTAAAAAGGTCGGACAATACAAATTAAGCTTTCAGCAACAAGATTTGTCTACAGGAACCATAACTGTTAAAGACTTTGAAATAATCGTGATAAGATCTACGGATAATTCCAATGACCGTTTTAATAATGATACTACAAAAGTGAAAACATCAGTACTTCTATTCAGTAGTACTGATGAAAAGAACTTAATAAATATCAGTGATCAGTATCCAATAGTTGTAAATATCTCAATAATTGGAATGGAGAAAGATAGCACCGTGTATTATTATGCTAAATATCTTGAAGAAAATGATAAACTAAGAAATATATATTTATCTTATGCCTTATATGGTCATCTCGTTAAAACTTTTCCTCAGTCACAATACTATTTTCAATCAAAGGAAAGAGTTAACTATCTAGAGCAACATTATTTCATGATTAGATAGTGTTGACACTATGGTGTTAAAAAGTCTATAAAGTCACTAAAACTTTTTGGGATTCAGGGGATAATGTTAGAACGCTTAACTGATAAATTTAATAGTCTAGTTCGAGATCTTAGTGGTAAGTCTAGTATTACTGAGAAAAACATTGAAGATGCCGTAGAGGAAATTAAAATAGCTTTATTAGAAGCTGATGTTAATCTTCGGGTTGTTAGACGCTTTGTTAATAGAACTATAGAAGAAGCTAAAGGTGAAGCTGTTCTTAAGTCAGTTAATCCTGGACAACAATTTATTAAAATTATTCATGACAAAATAGTGTCTTTTCTTGGAGACTCTAAACAGGATCTTGAACTTAAAGGTCCAGATACACTTTCTGTTGTCTTGTTTTTGGGTTTACAAGGTGCTGGTAAAACTACAGCGACTGTTAAACTAGCTAAACGTCTAAAGACTGATAAAAATAGAAAGGTCCTAATTATAGCAGGTGACCTAGTAAGACCAGCAGCAGTTGAACAACTTAAAACATTAGCTTTTTCAGTTGGAATAGATGTTTATAGTGAAAATGGTAGTACTGTTAAAAAAGTCGTGACTAATGGTTTAAAGTTTGCCAAAAAAGAACTATATAATACTGTGATTATTGATACATCAGGTCGACAACAAATTGATTCATCCATGATGAGAGAACTGAGTGAAATAAAGAAGATCTCTAATCCTGATGAGTCTTTATTTGTCGCTGATGCAATGACTGGTCAGAGTGCTGTAGAAATTGCTAAGACCTTTAATGAAGAGATCGGTATAACTGGTATTATTCTTAGCAAATTTGACTCTGATGCACGTGGTGGTGCTGCTTTATCTTTGAAAACAATCACTAAGCGACCAATAAAATTTGTTGGTACTGGTGAAAAAATAGATGATTTAGAACCTTTCTACCCAGATAGGATCGCATCGCGAATACTGGGGATGGGAGACATAGTTTCTTTAGTTGAAAAAGCGAAGGAGTCCGCTACGGCGGAAGAAGCGGCCTCTCTGCAAAAAAAGATTGAAAAGGCTACCTTTACCCTCGAAGATTATCTTGATCAATTTAAAAGAATCAAGAAAATGGGTAGCTTGAAGTCAGTTATGCAAATGCTACCAGGTATGTCAAATGTAGACATAGAAGGTCAAATCGATGAAAAAGAAATGAAGAAAGAAGAGGCCATAATTCTTTCAATGACTAAATCAGAACGAAACAATCATAAAATTCTGGGACCTTCAAGGAAAAAACGTATTGCTAAAGGTAGTGGTACTAATGTTTTTGAAGTGAATAAATTGCTTAAGAAGTTTGAAAAAACCAGAAACATGATGAAGAAGATGGCAAAAAACAAAAAAATGCAAAACCAAATGATGTCTCAATTTGGTGGATATTAGTCGAAGTAATTCTGTAGGAGGAAGCTGTGGTTAAAATTCGATTGAAGAGATTCGGGGCAATAAGAAGACCCTATTATAGAATTGTAGTAACTGATTCTCGTAATCCTCGTGATGGTAAGACTATTGAAGAAGTAGGATTGTATCATCCAATTGAAAAGGAAAATCAATTAGTCATTAAGGAAGATCGTGTTAAGGAATGGCTTAGTAAAGGAGCTCAACCCACTAAGACTGTTAAAAGACTTCTTAATAAAGAAAACATAACCGTTAAATAGGGGCTCTTATGGAGAAGGATCTTGTAGAGTTTATCGCTAAATCGTTAGTTGATGAGCCTAGTGGTGTTAACATAAATGTCATTCAAGGGGAGAAATCAACTATTCTAGAACTCAAGGTCTCTCCTGAAGATATCGGTAAGGTGATAGGTAAACACGGTAGGATTGCGAAGGCTGTTCGTACAATTCTTAGTGCTGCTGCTACTAAAACCGGCAAAAGGATAGTCTTAGAGATTTTAGATTGATGGAAAAACTAGCGATTGGAGTAATCCGTACTTCTCATGGAATTAAAGGTTTCATGAAGGTACGGAGTTTTTCAGGAGAAACTGAACATTTTAATTCTATTGACACTTGTGAAATAAGAAACAAGTGGGAAACTAAGTTCATGGAAATTGAAACTTCAAAAAGTAACGGTAATGATATATTAATCAAGTTCGTTGGAGTTGATAGTCCAGAAGAAGCAAGAAAGTACTCTAATTGGGAAATATGGGTTGATAGGGAATATGCTGTACCTTTAGATGATGATGAATTTTATCTCTCTGATGTTATTGGATTTAGTATCATCTGTAATGACAGGATGATAGGTAAAGCTAAAGCATTCATTGAAGGGGGATCTTCAGATTTACTTGAAGTTGAAATGAATGAGATTGAAAATGAGTCTAAAATAATTCCTTTTTGTTCACCATTTATAGGTAAAATCGATTTCACTAAAAGAACGGTAGAAATACTGATTGATTGGGTATTGGATTGAAAATAACAGTACTGTGTTTATTTCCTGAGATTATTGAATCATTTTTTAGCAATTCTATTATGAAAAAGGCTGTTGAAAGAGAACTTATTTCCTATGAAATCGTTAATATTCGAGATTTTGCTTTGGATAAACATAAAACCTGTGATGATACACCATTTGGGGGAGGTGCTGGTATGGTTTTAAAACCAGAACCTATTGCCAGAGCAATTGAGTCTGTTTATTGTGATAACAGTCGAATTATATATGCATCTCCATCTGGGAAACAATTTAACCAACAAATGTCATATGATCTTTCGAAGGAAGAACATATAGTCATGATTTGTGGAAGATATGAAGGAATCGATCAGAGAATCATCGATAAGTATGTAGACGATGAGATATCCATTGGGGATTATGTTATATCTTCAGGTGAAATCAGTTCGCTGGTGATAATTGATTCTTTCTACCGGCTAATTGATGGTGTGATATCACAAGAGTCTCTAGTTGATGAAAGTTTTACGGATAACTTGTTAGAATATCCACATTATACAAGACCGCAGAATTTTGTTGGAATGGCTGTCCCTGATATTTTGGTAAGTGGAAATCATGCCAAAATTAATGAGTGGAGATACAAAAAACGTCTACAAAAGACTTGGCAAAACCGTCCAGAACTTTTAAAATCACTGGACGTTTCTAAAGAAGATCTATTAAAGATGATAGATGATACGGGAGGAACTGATGAGTAATATCATTAAATCTATTGAAGCTAAGCAGTTAACAGATAAAGGTGATAATTTTAGAATTGGTGATACTGTAAAGGTTCACTTTAAAATTAAAGAAGGAAATACTGAGCGTATTCAGATTTTTGAAGGTTTAGTTATAGCCAAGAAAAACGCTGGGATTCGAAAGACCTTTACTGTAAGAAAAATAAGCTATGGTGTAGGTGTTGAACGGGTATTCCCATTGCACTCACCCAAAGTTGAGCTTATCGAAGTATCTAGATATGGTAAGGTTAGACGTTCAAAACTTTACTATATTAGGGATAGAGTAGGTAAAGCTGCTAAGGTAAAGGAATTGATTAGGAAAAAAGAGCGTAACACTTCAGTTAATGCTTAATGAAATCGATTTCTTATAGAAAAATTGAATCCAAAGGAACCAGCTATGATAGAGAATCTATCAAGTCTGGTTCTTTTTTTTCGTTTAAGGTGATTAAAAAATTAGAAAAAAATGCATATATCATTATGATTAATAGTAGACAACTGCAATTAAAATCAAAAGTAACATTAAATATTAATCAATTCTATAGGGCTGAGTTTAGGTCTGTTAATGCAAATATCGGAGATAAAGTTGTTCATGTAATTGACTCTTCAATTCTGTTTGATGATAAAAATATTAAATCTAAGATATC
This sequence comes from Spirochaeta cellobiosiphila DSM 17781, assembly GCF_000426705.1. Lineage (NCBI taxonomy): Bacteria > Pseudomonadati > Spirochaetota > Spirochaetia > Spirochaetales > Spirochaetaceae > Spirochaeta > Spirochaeta cellobiosiphila. The sequence goes on along the minus strand of NZ_KE384554.1, from coordinate 106,819 downwards.
TTTTGGACTAAAACCAGTAATAGCAAAAGATGAGTTTTTAATTTATGGTTATAAATTATTTGATCAAGCAACAGTAAGAACAATTCAACTCTTATTACCTTTTTTGGGAAGGTCCATTTCTCGAAGTCTTTACAATAAGAGTTTTCGTAAAGTAAAATTAATTAAAATTAAAAATGGGCATTACTGGATGATTAGAAAAATAGAGTTTGAAGTAGATTCACTAGCTATAAATGGTTGTATAAAAAGTCTATTAGATACAGAAACTGGAAAAATATCCTACAGTATTTTTAGCTTCATTGATGTGAGACTTGATTTCTATGTTAATAATAAGATAGTAAAATTATATTCAGATCTTATTATAAAAAAGGAATTTCTTGACAATATTAATACACAACTAGCACTAATAGGATATAGTTTCTATCACTATTCGAGGATGAATTGGAATGGATACTATGATTTAAGTCAGATTAATTTTCATTCAATTAATACATTAATATGATTAAAAGCAAAGCTGTTGCCATAAAATATAATAGTTCTTGGCCTTCTCCTATGATTATTGCAAAAGGAGAGAATAATGTTGCAAAAAAAATTACGGAAATTGGTAGCAAGAATAGTATTACTATTTTACAAGATGGAGATACTTTAGAAAAAATCTATTTATTACCTATAGGTGAATATGTTTCGCAAGAGTATTTTGGTGTTTTTGCAGAAGTGCTTTCTTTTGTATATAGTATAAAAAAAAGTTCGGAGTAAGCCTATTATGTTTGATGGTACTGTTATCGATGCATTAAGTCTATATAGAGATATAATCGATAAAAAAAATGTAGAGAACGACAGAATAGTAAATTTTGTTTCCACAAGTATAAATAAAATTAAGTCTGATACCAATACATGGTTAGATAATGTCTTGAATTATAAAGTTAGTATGCATGTTGGTAATACGTCATTAATTAACTCTTTCATACTTTCTATTGCATTAGGTATAAAAATAAATCTTAGCTATGAAAATCTAATAAAACTAGGAATTAGTAGCTTTCTACATGATTCCGGTATGGAACGCCTACCTGATGTACTATCAATTAAAAATGATTCAACCTTGGGAGAAGCCACTAAGAAACAAATTGTCAATCATCCTATTATTTCTTTTAAAATAATAAAGAATGAATTACGATTGGCTACTGATGTTGCAGGTGCTGTATTATCTCATCATGAACAATGGGATGGGTCTGGCTATCCCCATCATCTATCTGGGAATAACATAAATATATATAGTAGAATTATATCGATAACAGATTCTTTTGATTCCATGATATCATACAGATCATACAAAAGTAAGATAATTGGGTATAAAGCAATCAAACAACTTTTAGAAAATAGCTCTACGCAGTTTGATCCATCATTAATTTCTGAATTTATACATATGCTGGGAGTTTTTCCCATTGGTAGCTATGTTGCCATGAAAGATAACAGGATAGGTAAAGTAATTGACATAAACTCAGAGAATTTATTACGACCTAAAGTATTAGTCAGTAACATAAATGGCCTTGATGAAATAATTGATTTAAGTATTGACAAAGACAATTATATTTTAAAAGCTATTACTGGTGAGGAGTGATTAAAATAAGTGGTCATAGGACAATGGGGTGAGGAAATAGCTTCAAAGTGGTTAGTGTCCAAGGGCTGTAAAATAATTAAAAGAAACTTTAGGTCTCCTTATGGAGAGGTCGATATTATAGTAAGTGATGGAGATGAAATTGTTTTTGTTGAGGTAAAAACATGGAATACTTTAACTGAGTATGATCTTGAGTTTTCCATTTCAAAAACTAAACGTGATAGAATAATAAAAACAGCGAAGTTTTTCTTGGTTAAATATAATCAAGAGCCTTGGGTGAGGTTTGATGTTATTTTTATCAATGGAGATACCATTAAACACTATAAAAATGCATTTTCGGAGTTCTGAGAAATGGTTAGAATCGCAAAAAATACTGATCCTGCTAAGTTGGCTGAGCTAAAGAAGAAGATTCATGAATCAGGTTATCTCGATGAAGCTATACAACGCATAGCCCAAACCCTTACCAAAACAATCTTGTATTATAAAGAGGAAAAGTGACTGTGAAAGATAAGTCTAATAACACGAATAGAAATAGAAAGAAAGCTCCAGGAAAGAAAAAAAAGGGAATTCAAAATAGTAATTTAAATATTGAGTCTGTTAATTGTTATGTTTGTGGCAAACCAATTAAAGAGATTATCTCTGCTATTGCCTACGGACCTAATGGTGAGGCTACTCACTTTGATTGTGTATTGAAAAGATTACGAGAAGAAAAAGATATTAAGGAAGATCAAAAAGTTCAATATATTGGTAATGGTATGTTTGCTATAACAGAAAGAAAGAAAAGTACTCCTGAAAATCCTTTAGAATTTAATATTCTTGAAAAGATAGTTGTTGAAAATAAAGAAATTAAACCAGAATGGCGAATAGATATTCGTGATAATACAGTAGGGTAAAAAAAAAGAGGCATCAGCCTCTTTTTATTGCATTTTTCGTAATTTATCTAATAGTGCCACAGCTTTTGATTTAACGTCTTTAACATAATTTCCTTGAGCAATTAATATAATAGACTCATATACATTTGAATCTGTAATTCCGCCTTGCTGTTCGGCTATTTTTTCGTATGCTAATAGGGTAGCAAAAGCAAGGTTGTTATCAGGTTCGGTATTATTTTGTTTTCTTAAGGCCTCTGCGATAACATCAAAGGCTATTCCCTTTTCATCTACACCAATTTTACCAATTGCATATACAGCTTCAGAAATTACAGTTGGCTCATCATCATTACGAATCATTTGAATCAAATTACTTCTAGCTGCTTCTCCACCAATATCTCCAAGTAGTTTTGCAGATTCTTTTCTGACCATAGGGTAATTATTACTTAAGCGTCCTTGTAATCTCACTTCTTTTGTTGTCCCTTCTGATCCAAGTTCTCTTAACACATCAATAACATCAAGACTATTCCCTGATACGTCCCCTCGGTCGACCATCTCGCGTATGTTGTTCAGTGCCAACATTTTCATTTCTCTTGAATCCTGATTAGCTTGTGTTGCGATAACCTGTACTTCGATGGTTGACTGTAAATATAAATCTTCAATTGTTTGTTGATTATTAGTATCTTGAGCGTACATTGTTCCATTAATTATGGTTATACATAAAAAAAATTGAAAAATGAAAACTTTTCTCATGACTTCTCCTTGTAATATAAATAGTAAAGACTAATTACCTAATTTTCCATGTCCCATTGATTTCTTCTAAGCTATATAAAATAACAGCTGAATTATCGATGTACATTATGGCTTTTACACTATCCTTGTCCACAAAAAGTATCTTATCAAGCCTAACATTGCTTCTGGAAGGCATTACCACCCACTTAAAATAGTCCTCTAAATCTTTGAGTACTATATTATATTTTTTAAGTATCGGTTGATCAGAGTATTCTTGCAAGGTTTCTGGGTTGCTTTTCTCCTTGATAAAATCATTTGTTAAGTTTTTTTTCCATTCTGAAAAATTACCATTTTCTATGATTGTATTCAAATTGGTAATCAGTTCAGAAATTTCGTTAAACGTATCTTCATATACTTGATCTGACACCTGAAATTCAGGGTTCTCATCTGCTTGTGATGAATTGTTCATACTGGAATTTTCAGATGTACCGTCATTATATCCCTGTTCATTCTTTATATCAGGAACATTATCTGAAATTTGAGATAAATCATAATTGTTATCTGACGAAGAACAGTTGTTCAGGATAAGAACAGTTAATACAATACTTATTTTTATAAAAGTTTTCATAATCAAAGTTTATCCAGTAGTCATATTTTTGTCAAAAGCTATTTCTTGACCTTAACCAGTATATATATTATCGTCTTTACTATTATGATAAAAGCAGTTCTACCAGGATCTTTTGATCCTCCAACAAATGGACATATAAATATTATCGAAAGAGCCGCAGCTATATTTGATACTGTGGACGTTGTGATATCAGTGAATACAAATAAAAAGTACTTGTTTTCTGCAGAAGAACGGTTTGAAATGTTAGATGAGCTTACAAAAGTCTACCATAATGTTTCTGTCCATCTCTGGAATAAACTTATAGTGGACTATGCAAAAAATGTGGGTGCAACGGTCTTGGTTCGTGGTGTAAGAGCTTTCACAGATTTTGGATATGAGTTTGAATTATCTATGTTGAACAAAGACTTGGATCCTGACATTGAAACTATTTTTTTACCAACAGATCCCAAATATTTTGTATTACGAAGTAGTGCAATAAAAGAATTAACCATTTTAAATTCTGATATATCAAAAATGGTTCCATCCTTGGTAGAAGTTGCATTAAGAGATAAACTATTAGGATCTTGACAATTTACAAGGTATGCTGTAAATTGCGTTGACAATATGGATTAAGGGGTTAGGATAAGATGGCAGTACCTAAGTATAAGACATCGAAAGCACGAACACGGAGAAGACGTTCAATAAATATGGCAAAGACCGCCCCCAATTTGGTTAACTGTTCAAACTGTGGAAACAAAATTCTTCTCCATAGGGTGTGTCCCAAATGTGGATTTTACAGAGGCAAACAAATTTTAGAGCCTGAAGATATGGCTTAAGAAATTTAATTTAGGAGTTAGAGACTTATGGACGAACTTTTTGATAAAGTAAAAAAACTCATAGCAGAAAAGCTTGAGATTGAAGAATCCAAAATAGAATTAGATTCTAAATTTAGAGAAGATCTTGGTGCAGATAGTTTAGACACATATGAATTAGTTTATGCTATTGAAGAAGAAATGGGTATATCCATTCCTGATGAAAAGGCTAACGAATTTGAAAAAGTTCGTGATGCTGTTGAATACATTCAATCTCAGCAGTAGAAATCAGTACTGTAAAAGTGAATATTTTCGGAAATCATTCTTTAAATGCAGCTTTAGTGACACTCGATAGAAAAAAAGAATTGAGTCTTTTCGAGAAACACGCTGAGATTAGGTTCAGGAGATTAGAACTCCTGAACCTTGCTTTTTCACATCGTTCTTATGCAAATGAAAATCCATCAAAGACTGATAATAATGAAAAATTAGAATTTCTTGGTGACTCTGTTCTTGGATTAGTAGTCGCTGATTATCTTTTCCAGATATTACCGGATAAGGCAGAAGGGGATTTAGCCCGCATAAAATCTTTTGTCGTGTCAGAAGACAGTTTGGCTATAATCGCTAAACAATTAAAAGTTGATAATTATATACTGATAGGAAAAGGTGAAGAATACTCAGGCGGCAGAAATAAAAAAGCAATTTTGGCCGATGCTATGGAGGCCATTTTTGGTGCTTACTATTTGGATTCTGGTCTTAAATCATGTCGGAAATTCATTCTAAAGCATCTTATCCCGGAAATTACTAAGGTTCTAGAAAATAAACATAAAAAAGACTATAAAACCCTGTTACAAGAGTTTGCACAGAAGAAGTTCAAATCATATCCTAGGTATGCATTAGTAAAGAAAACAGGTCCCGATCACAATAAGACATTTTGGATTCAGGTTTCTGTAGGTGGAGAGATTTTTGGTCCTGGTACTGGAAAGAATAAAAAAGAGGCAGAACAAAATGCTGCTGGCATGGCATATAAAAGTTTTTTTAAACAGTAAACTATTTCTTGAAATACATTTCTTTTGCTAGTTTTAACAAATTGTCTATATAATTTTGACTTGGATCATCCAATACAACATCTAATAATTCCTTAAGAATTTTACCCATATCCTTATTCTTAGGAATATTTGCAAATTCATAAAGATCATTACCAGTAATATTTAAGTCTCCGACCGTAAAAGCAGCATCTTTTGTTTTAACTTTATTTATATGGTTCACAAACTTGTTTATATTATTATCTATGGAATCCGTGTCAAAACCTTTTATATCTGCTCTTTTTAATTCAAGTAGATCGTCTATATTTTGAATACCAACTCTCGAGATAAAACGACGGATAGCTTGATCACTTAAGTCACTAGAATAATTGAACATATGATGTTTTATTAAGTGATTTACTTTATTGATTACATGATTTGGATATTTTAATCGTGTTAAAATATTTTTTGCAATATCAGCTCCTATTAATTCATGGTTATAAAATGTAATTCTCCCTTTAGAATTTAGTTTTTGACTATCTACTTTTCCAATGTCATGAAATAATACGGCCAAACGAATTTCCAAGATATTTTTACTAGCATCACAACTATATAGACAATGATGATAGACATCCCATCTATGGTACTCATTTTGTTTGATTCCATAACAATTGAATAGTTCTGGTAGTATTTCTTTGAGAATTCCTGTTTTTCTTAATAAATCTAAACCATAGCTAGGTTTTTGTGATAATAGAATCTTTGAAAACTCATCACGTATACGTTCATAGGATATATTTACAATATTGGAAGCCTTATTACTAATTCCGACTAATGTTGCTGATTCTATTGAAAAGCCAAGTTGTGATGCAAATCTGCAGGCTCTCATTAATCTTAAGGAGTCTTCTTCAAATCTATCTACTGGATTACCTATAGCCCTGATTAATTTAGATTTTATATCGAGCAATCCAGAATTGGGATCATAAAGTTTTAAATCCTTCAGATCGATGGCCATTGAGTTAATAGTAAAATCTCTTCTTCTTAAGTCCTCGTTTAAATCACTAATATATTTGATACTTTCAGGTCGTCTGTTATCTGTATATTTACCTTCGGATCGAAACGTCGTTACTTCATATTGGTCACACCCAAATAAGATTGTAACAGTGCCATGTTGAATCCCAGTAGGAATTACTCGTTTAAACATTCTCATAACTTCTTCTGGAGTAGCATCTGTTGTCAGATCATAATCTTTTGGGTCTAATCCCAGAACCATGTTACGAACAGCTCCCCCAACTAAATATATGGAATACCCATTTTTGTGAAAAATTTTACCAAGGTTTAATAAGTTATCATTTAGTTTCCATATCATTTTGTAAAAATAAATGTAACATTGACTTCATGTCAATAAGACTGTTATAACAACTTATGAAACATAAAGGAATAGTGATTTCAGGAGGCCAAGGGCCTGACAGTCTTAATTTCGATTTATCTCAATATAAAGTAGTGGCAGCAGATTCTGGTTACGACTATGCAAAAAAGTATAATATAAAAGTTGACTTGATTGTAGGAGATATGGATTCAATAGCTGAATTGAAATCTGTTGAAGAAAATAACGATATTAAGATTATGAAATTTATAAAGGATAAAGATTATAGTGATACTGAATTAGCTATCAAATATCTATATAAATATTCTGATCATATCGAATTATTGTGTGGTGATTTGGGTAGAATCGATCATTTACTTAATAATCTTGCAATGTTTGAAAAATACTTCAAACTTAAAGCTTGGTATGGTAATTGTTTTACAGCTTTAAGAGTGTCTAAGGGAATTAGTAATTTAAATTTTGAATTAAATACTGTTATTTCTTTATTTCCAATCAGTAACAAAGCTATGGTAACATCGAGAGGATTAAAATGGGAATTAGAGCAAAGACTGTTGACAAAAAAAGATTTTAGTCTAAGTAATGTAGTAAAAGAAAGTAGTTTAGTTATAAAAGTTTTAGAAGGAGAAATCCTATTAATCGTCCCCAAGAATTTATAGATAATCAATTAAAAAAGTATTTTACAACACGTAGTGAAGATGGTTGCATTTTTGTATCAATTGATAAAGAAGAGACAGAACGTAGACTTCTCTTGGATTATCGAAAGATCACACCTATAAATAAGGCAAAAATTGAAATGCGTTCTGTTATTGAAAGTAAAAGTAAGTTGGAATTATTCAAACAGTTTCAACTCAAGGAGATATTACACAATATAAATAGAGATTATAGGTTCATCGATGAAAAGAATAATGTGCTAACAGATGTATTTTTCAATTACATTATAAATCTTAAAAATAAAATCCTAGGTCTATACAATGTTTTTTCTCTGATCTTCAATAATAGTAATATATTAGACTTTTTGGACTATATTCTTCAAATATATATACCTGAAGGTTTTAAGTCATTTGATAGTATTATATCTAGAGAATTTAGAGAGCGTGTCGATCTTTTGCATGAAAGTGAGGAAAATATTCGAATCCTATTACAGGATCAACTTGATATCTATGCAGAATCAATTTCTTCAACAAGCAGTTTTTCTAAGCTTGTTGAGACAATTGAAGTTCTTAATGCTATAAAGTATTTAGTATTTTTTGATTATGGTTTTTTTGATAATCGTGAGTATGTTCGTAATATAAGTCTAAATAAGTATGAAATTATAGATAGTCTAGAAAAGCTTTATTTTGCCCTCTACGTTGCAAGTAGGTATAAGGTTAATAAAAAGAATATTGATAAATTCATTAGTGTTTTGTATCGGTATGTAGTGAATAAAAAAGGAAAATTAAGTTCAAGTAACTTAGATATTGATGGCAGTATGATAAATGATATCATCATAAATTCTAGAACTGCTTTGAATACACTGCCTTTATTGAATTTGCTCCAATATATTAAAAAGCAGAATTACTATAAAGCGTATATATATCCTCCTAGATTAGATATTAGAAACTATTTACATGATAAAATTCTAAGAAATAATATACGAAACATCGATTTATACTTGCTGAGTCTTAAAGATCATAAAATACAATACAAACTAGATGAGTTATTTAATTCTAAAAAGTATATAAAACTAAATAATTATATCTTATGGGATCACGCATTCGGAATAAGTGAAGTTAGTTTGAATGAATATTCTAGAGTAAGAACTCTTACGTTTATCTACAATTTTCTTAATCATATATATAAAGGAAATATAAGAAGTGTCCTTACATCCTTACATTCTTACTTTCCATTTGAATTTCATTTTAATGAATTAAGAGATCGTATTGATACAATAGAGGATAGAATCAGGCAATTTGATTTAAATATTTCAATTGAGAATGTTTATGGAGTTTCTATTGAGACTCATTGGGACATGTTAAAACAAAGTGTTTTATATCGTTTGAGTTTTAATAGATTTGTTGACGAAAAAAATAAGGAAGCAATTAAATTTATTGATTTAGCATCATTGGCTATAAGTGATTTAAAAGACAGTTTTGAATCACTTATTAATGCTAAAAGCAAACCTCGTAAAATAGTACACAAAGGTGAGCTATTAGATTTTGACTTACTTGTTCGGGAATCGCTGTTAATTATGTATGATACTCTAGAATTATTAAACTTATTTATAGATCTTGACTCATATTAAGAAGTTCTTGATAGAAGGTTTTTCCAATAGTGTCATTTTTCAGTTGTAGAAATTCCATTATTTTGGGGTTTTCTATAATGAAACCATTTATTTTCTTTAAATTGTCTATTAATTGATCAGCATAGATGTCTTGTTTAATAGATGTCTCAGTTTGCGCATCTATAATGCCTTTTCTCGTATCCAAATAGGATAAATATTGTGTTTTTATTTTATTATACAATTCGAAATCTGGCATTTTTATATTTTTTATAGATAAGTATTCAACAGATATATAGGGTAAATCTTTTTTCATATGAGATATTAGTTCTCTTTTTGCTATTGAACTGATATCTGCTTCATTATTGTAGTTTCTTATAACAAAGTCAGCACTCCTATCCGCGAGTATATCTAGTTGATTAGACAAATAAGTCCCAAGGTTATCAGGAGTAATTCCAAGATTAGTTAATTCATATAGTTTAACGGAATTAGGCTTGAGTGAAAGTGATATGTCAAAGCTATATTTAAATGTTTCAATACTATTACTGTATTGGCTATATAGTTCTGCTGAGGGTAACTCCCCTTTGTAATTATAGTCTTTTCTATAGCTTGATATATCATATTGATAAATAATAAAATTATTAGGTATTACTTTCTGCCAACGCCATAGTAATCTTTCTTTTGTATGATCTTTTTTTTCAATTCCACTAGTTTTAGAATAAAAAACTAAACCTTCATTTGGAATCATATAAGGATTAATCCAACCTAAAATAAAGATGGTACAAGAGAGTATGGTTACAATTATAAAAACTATTATTATTTTTTTCATTCATTAATCCATTTAGATAAATAATTAAGATCAGATATGATACCATCAGGAATTATATGTTTACAACGTGGATCCTTCTTTCGTAATCTCAATGACCTTTTGTCTCCTGCAAATAGTATCCCTTTAAAACCTAAATTTTGGGCTGTATATATATCATTTAATATATCATTGCCAATATAGCAGACATCGGAAGAATGTATGCCTGTATTGGCAAGTTGCTCTATTATATCTTGAAAAATGCATAAGGATGGTTTACTTATTTTTTTTATATAAGACCATGTAACTAAATTGTTATCAAAACCAATTTCATCTATTTTTTTTTGAAATAGATACTCCAGAATAGGTTTCGTGTAGAATTGAGCATTACTTACAATCCCTAAACGTATATTGTTGTCTTTTAAAATGCTAATTGTTTTATCTGCATCTGGCATTAAATATACTGGATTATTAAGACATTCATAAGTCATAGCAATTTGTTTTAATATATCTCTTGGAAAATTTCGTTCAAAAGTAGAGTTAAGAAACTGTTTCCATATATCTAATATATCCACTTCAGGATGTAGAATCCCTTCATTTATTCTTTCTTTATGATTTTCTTCAATTAAATGTCTAAAAGTATGCGTGTAATCAATATTTTTTATAGGTAGACCATATCTGTTAAGGACTTCATTCATTATAGAAGTCTTCGACTTTATTGTGGTACCAACTTCACCTGCTCTTGATATGAGTAGTGTGCCATATATATCAAATAATACCACTTTGGGTTTAAATTTCAAATTGATAGTATTATTGTAATATGTACCTATAGGCTTGAGTGGTGATATAGATTCTTCGAAAATTTTGGTATATAAAGTATTATCGATGTTAGACATATACTAACATTGTGTAACAATTAATATGCTTTGGCAATTGGAATAGGTATTTTGAAGATAAATAAAAGTATATATATAGTAATTAAACGGTCTTTTTTTGTTTGTTTCTATTTCAACCTGTCTCTTTTTATTTATTATGCGACAGGTAATTGGCAGAACTTTTTGGATGTTACTCAATTTATGGTATTAGATGCAATTAAATATTTAAGTTTTTTTAATGTTATGTTTTCTTTAATATTTCTTATACTTAAAGATAGTGATGAGAATTTTCTTATTCATATTTTAAATATTTTAATACTTTTTATAATAAATCTTATGCTATTTATTATTGCTATGTTTATTGAAAGTCTTCATTTAATGTAGCTGTATTTTTTTTGTTAGTCTATCCTGTTGACAACAATACATCGCTTGTGTATATTACGCATCGTCAGTTATTTAATGATTTGCCGACATAGCTCAGCTGGCCAGAGCACGTGACTTGTAATCTCGGGGTCATCGGTTCGAATCCGATTGTCGGCTTTCATAATAACACGGGGAGGTTCCCGAGCGGTCAAAGGGGGCAGACTGTAAATCTGTTGCTTCGGCTTCGAAGGTTCGAATCCTTCTCTCCCCAAAAAGTCCTCTCAATAGAGAGGACTTTTTTTTTAGGGAGTTATTATGTCTGATAATGTATTTTACAAAGATGGACTGCATTTTTCATGTATAGGTTGTCATGCTTGTTGTCGCCATGATCCTGGCTATGTTTTTCTTACCGAATCAGATATTCAAAGAATGCTTGATTATCTAAATATTCCTTTAAAAAAATTTCTAGATACCTATTGCCGTATTGAAGTAATTGGCCCCTTTAAACGAGTTAGCTTAATAGAAAAGGCTAACTATGACTGTATATTTTGGAAAGACGGATGTACCATATATGATGCAAGACCTTTACAATGTCGTTCGTATCCTTTTTGGAATAGTGTAATGCAAAATCGAGCCTCCTGGGATAATGAAGGAAGTAATTGTCCTGGAATCAATAAAGGTACCCTTCACGACAGAAAAGAAATAGATGCTTGGTTGGAGTCCAATCTATCTGATCCAATAATTGAAATTGATTAGTTTTTTGCCTATTCTGTGTATATATTAAAGTAGTACGGAAGATTATATGTCAGATGATTACAAAGATGGTTCTATTTACTTGAATCGACAAGAAATAATATTATTATATAGACATCTAAAAATTGTTGATTCTAGAGATTTAGATGAAGTTTATATGAAGTTAGAGTCGTTTTTATTCGATAATTTTACCATTTCTGAAATAGAAAAAATCCAAGAAGATTGTGATAATAAGGGAGTTTGAAATTGAAGAAACTGTTCACCTTTATTTTATTAATTGGAATATCAATTAATATATTTGCCTTTGATTCAGGAGGGGAGAAAGTTTATGACCTTTTTGCCCCCTTATTGTTGGGAAGCTCCCAAAATTCTACACAAGAGTTTTCACCGCAAACAGATCTTTTAAATCCTGCCTTAAGTGCTGGGCGTCAAAGGACTGTTTTGGATGCAAGCTATATTGGATTAGTAGGTACCGACAGTAGTTTAGAAAAATCTGGGTACTCAGGACATGTTATAAATGTTGGAGGAAGTTTTCCAACAAAATATGCTGTTTTTGGTGGTTCTGTTCACTATCTAACATCTGAGCTTACAGGTTTAGATATTGGATCAGCTGGTCTAATTCATTTTAATGTTAGTAAAGATATTTTTTCAGATTTCTATGTAGGAACAGGATTGGATATAGATCTTGGAGCTGGTGAAACTTTTGATTGGGGATTAGGTTTAGATTTTGGAGTTTATCATCTCCCTATGACGCTTTTGGGTATTGAAGATGTTTCATGGGGAGTTTCCTTACTTAATTTAGGAAAGACAATTACCAGTTCAAATGATCCATACCCAGCTCCTTTTACATTACAAGGTACGGTTGCTTTACCTATTTATAATGGTGAAAAGACAAAGATTGATTGGAGTAATACTGTAGCTTTGCCTTTTGCTCAAAATATTGCTTATACTACAGGAATAGGACTTAATTTAGGTGATGACCTAGAAATAAATACAAGTATCAAATTTGACCTAAGAGAAACTATTGATGGCTCCACCCCTTGGAGAACTATTATACCTTCTTTAAGTTTACGTTATTCTTATACTGCAGGTGACAACGAAAATGAGGATGTATGGAAGAATAGTCAATATACGCCTAGCATCGGATTTGCACCATTAAACAATCATATTTATGCAATAGGTGTAGGAGTAAATATCCCTGTTGGTGTCTTTGATTCGAAAGGTCCTGATGTTGATATTGATTACCAAGATATAAATTACATAAGTCCAAATAATGATGGAATAAATGATGCTGTAGAATTTCCATTCGGATTAAAAGATAGTCGCTATATAAAAGAATACAAATTTATTGTAACAGACTCATTAGGGAATATAGTTAGGACTATTGAAAATAAAGAAGATCGTCCAGAAAGCATAAATCTAGAAAATCTATGGAATAGGTTAGTTTCTGTAAAAAGCGGCATACCTATTCCTGAATCGCTTCGTTGGGATGCCTATTCAGATACAGCAGGTATTGTTGAAGATGGTACATATTATTTTCATGTAATCGCAATTGATGATAATGGGAATACTACTGAGTCTCCAAAATATGAGATAAAAGTGGACAATACCCCTCCTGATGTAAAAATTGAACCAATAACAGATATAGATTTAATTTTTAGTCCCAATGGAGATGGAAATAAGGACTCTTTATTAATCAAACAAACAGGCTCAGTAGAATCTAAATGGTTTGGTAAAATAGTTTCTTCTAATGGTACTGTTGTTAAAGATTTTATTTTTAATAATGAACAACCAAGTGATCTTGTTTGGGATGGGACAAACAACGAAGGATTAACAGTACCTGATGGTGTTTATGCCTATCAGATTAGTTCTATTGATAAAGCCGGTAACTCTACAGCTGCATCAGTGAACAATATAATAGTTAATACAGAAGTAACACCTGTGGTGTTATCCATAAATTCTGCTTACCTATCTCCCAACAACGATGGTCGGTTTGATACATTAAGTTTCTTGCTAGATATTCCCGTAAAGAATGGTATCCGTGAATGGAATATCAACATATATGATGATCAAGACAATTTAGTACAAACTATTGATAAAGAAGAATCAAAAACTTTAGAGATATTTGAATACAATGGTCTTGATGATAAGGACGAAATACTTCCTGAAGGTAGCTACTATGGCAAACTTCAGGTATTTTACGAAAATGGTAATGCACCAGAAAGCAAAAGCCCTTCCTTTTTGGTGGATGTAACACCTCCAAAAGCATCTATTAAATTGTCTGGAGCACCTATATTTAGTCCAAATGGAGATGGGAAACGTGATACCATTGTTATTTATCAAGATAGCTCATCAGAAGAAGAATGGTCAGGGAACGTAATAAAAGATGGGACAGTGATATTTAATAAAGTTTGGCTGACCCAAGCTGATGACAAATTTGAATGGGATGGTAAAACTAATGCTGGTCCTTTAGCAACGGATGGTTTGTATTCTTATTCTCTTTCTGCCTATGATAAAGCAGGTAATTATACAACTAAAATAATTGATAATATCGAACTCAACACAGAAGAAACTGATATTCTGTTATCAATAGATAAAGGCTCTTTTTCTCCTAATAATGATAATGTTAAAGATGATCTAGTGTTTTATCCTAAAGCAAAATTAGAGACTGGAATATCTGAATATCGATTAGATATAAAGAACAACAAAGATATTGTTGTAAAAACATTCACCGGCAAGAATAATCTTCCAGAAAATATAGTATGGGATGGTTTCGATAATAGCGGAGCTAAGTCTTTGGATGGTGTTTATTTTGCTGAGTTACAAGTTTCTTATGTGAAAGGTGATACTCCAAAGTCTAAATCACCTAATTTTTCCATAGATACTATATATCCTCAAATCGAAGTAGATAGTTCCAACCTTTTATTTAGTCCAAATGGGGACAATAATAAAGATTCACTTCATATAGAACAGACTTCTTCCTTGGAGGAAAAATGGACAGGAATAATCAAGACTTCAAAAAATGAACAGGTCTATACTAAGACATGGAAAGGAACAGCAGTTGATTGGAGTTGGCCAGGTATTGATAATAGTGGAAATGTGCTAGATGATGGTATTTATACTTATGAGATTGAAGCTGAAGATAATGCTGGAAATAAAACGATTAAACAAATTAAGAATATTCAAATTGATAATAGAAGAACAAAAGTTTATGTGACAGTTAGTGCTGATGGTTTTAGTCCAAATAATGATGATGTATATGATACAATTACACTAAATACTCTATTTTCTGATCCTGTTGGGTTGGAATCTTGGTCGCTCAAGCTTAATAATTCAGAAGGCGTAACCATAAAGACTTTCAGTGGACAAGATAATAAAGTAAATAAATTCATTTGGGATGGAAAAGGTGATGACGGTACTATAGTTGATGATAGCTATACTGCGGTTTTTGAGGCAATATATTTTAAAGGTGATAAACCAATGATGAAATCTACGCCTTTTACTCTGGACTCGACAGCCCCAGCAATCAAACTAAGTATGTCTCCAATACCTTTTAGTCCAGATAATGATGGTGTGGAAGATGAAGCTGTTCTTAAGTTAGATATTAAAGACGCTTCAAATATTAAAAATTGGAATTTGGATATTTTGGATCCCGAAGGAAGAATTTTCTATACCTTCTCAGGTATTGGTATGCCATCATCTGAATTGATATGGAATGGTAAATCGTTGGATGGTGAACTTGTACAGGCTGCAACAGATTATACAGGCTCGTTTAAGATTTCTGATGTTTTAGGAAACAAAGCAAGTCAAGAATTATTAATTCCAGTTGATGTATTAGTTATTAAGGATGGTGATAAATTGAAAATTGCCATTTCAAGTATTACTTTTGCACCTAACAGTCCCTCCTTGTCATCAGAAGGTTCGCACAGGAACAATAATGAAAAGATACTTCGTCGACTAGCAGAGATTCTTAAAAAGTATGGTCAATATAATATTCAAATTGAAGGCTATGCTGTAAGTGTATTTTGGGCTGATCCTGTAAAAGCGGCAAAGGAAGAAAAAGAAGAATTAATACCTCTATCAACGTCTAGAGCTGAAGTAGTAAAAAAGGCCTTAGAAGATCTGGGCATAAAAGGTTCTAGAATGACTGCAGTAGGATTAGGAGGTGCTAATCCTATAGTACCTCATGCTGATTTGGAAAATCGTTGGAAAAATAGACGGGTAGAATTTATCTTAATAAAATAGAGAATTATGAAGAAGATATTATATGCGATTATTTCTGTAATCATTGTTTTGATACTTTTATTATTAGTTACTATAGGAGTTGGTGTGTATTGGAATACACCAACTCGCATTTCTGATGAAGACTTTGTTTATATTATATATGGAGGAGAATCCTTCTCGAGTGTTGCACAGGATTTAGAAGATAGAAACTTAATAAAGAATCAATATTTATTTAGAATATTAGGTAAAGTTTTAAATTCAGAAAATAAACTACGTTCTGGAGCTTTTAAGCTATCGCCTAAGTTAAGCACATGGGATAATTATCAAATCCTTATTAATGGTCCTCAAGAAATGGTTCAGATAACAATACCTGAGGGTTGGACTATAAATAAAATCGGGAAACTATTAGAAAGAAAAGGCATTACTGATTATATTGATTTTAAGACTGCTGTTTCAGATCCTGTTTTGCTTTCTGAATTGGGAATAATTGATAAAACGGCTGAAGGGTATTTATTTCCTGATACATATAAGTTTGTCCCAGGCCAAGATGCTGAATCTGTTGTTAAGTTTTTAGTTAATGAGTTTTACTCGAAAATATCATCAATCTATCCAGATTGGAAAAATTTATCGCAAGATGAATTAAATAAGCGTTTAATATTAGCCAGCGTTATTGAAAGAGAATTTCGAACCCCTTCAGAAGCACCTAAGATAGCGAGTGTATTTTATAACAGACTTGAAAATGGTATTGCATTAGAATCTTGTGCAACAATTGAATATGTTTTAACTGAAATTGAAGGTAAACCTCATCCTGAAAGGATTTTCTATCGTGATTTAGAGATTGATAACCCGTATAATACATACAAGTACAAGGGACTTCCTCCAGGCCCGATTTCTAATCCTGGTTTAGTATCTTTGAAAGCAGCATTCTACCCAGAAGAAACAAACTATCTTTTCTTTGTAATCGAAGATCCTTCAGAAGGAAGACATCGTTTTTCAGAGACATATGATCAACATTTAAGAGCAAAGAGTTTATACTTAAAGAAATTATGAGGATACCTGAAAATAAAATAGAAGAAATTTCTTCAAGTGTTGATATAGTAGATGTAGTCTCTGAATATGTATCTTTGAATAGAAAAGGTGATCGATACTGGGGGTGTTGCCCATTTCACAATGAAAAAACTCCTTCTTTCACTGTAACACCTTCAAAAAATTTATATTATTGTTTTGGCTGTGGTGCTAGTGGATCCATTTTTACCTTCTTAATGAATATTGAAAATATTACTTTTGTAGAGTCTGTAGAAAAGTTGGCTCAAAAAGCTCACATTGAAATAGGCACATATAACGAGTATTATGAAAAAGATCAAAAAGATAAAAATGCATTATTGGATTTAAATAATAGAGTAGCTGGAAGCTATCATTATATTCTTTTAGAAAACAAAGATGGTAAAGAAGCTCTTGATTATATTAAAAATGATCGTCTCGTTACAGAAGAAGTTATTAAAAAATTTAAAATTGGTTATGCTCCAAAAGACAGACATTGGCTTTTTAGTTTCTTAAAAAATAAAAGCTATAGTAGTGATTTTCTTAATAAAACTGGACTATTTAGTAAAAAATACCCACAAGTCAGTTTTTTTTCTCATCGCATAATTTTTCCAATTCACAACAGGATGGGAAATGTAATTGGATTTGGTGGTAGACAATTAGAAGAATCAGGTCCTAAGTATTTGAATAGTGCAGAAAATGATATATTTCATAAAAGTAAAGAGTTGTTTGGTCTTTTTTTTGCGAATGATGCTATTAGAAAAGAAAGAAATGTATACTTAGTAGAGGGCTACTTTGATGTTATATCATTGCATTGTGCTGGCGTAGAAAATGTTGTAGCCCCACTGGGCACTTCTTTTACAGAAGATCAGGCAAAAATATTGAAAAGAATGGTCTCTGAGATAAAGATTTTATTCGATTCTGACCTAGCAGGTCAAAATGCCGCAATAAAAGCTGCTAGTCTATGTGAATCTCTAGAAATTAAAAATTCAATAATTGTGTTTGAAGGTGGTAAGGACCCTGCTGAGGTTCTAAAAAAAGAAGGTCAAGAGGCATTGAAAAAAAAGATAAAATATTCTATAAATACTGTTGAGTATCTAATTAGTATGATGCATGGGTTATCTTCTAAAAGAAATTCCGAAGAGTGGTGGGAAAAATTAAAAACAGCCTTTGCTTATATTAAGCAAATACAATCTGAAATTCAAAGAGAAGAGGCTATAAAATACCTAAGTAATGGAATTGGGGTTTCTGAAGAAGCATTAAGAACTGACTATAATAAATTTTCAAATGACAGGGGAAATAAACAAAGGCATATACCTAGGACTAAGCATATTTCCAATAACAGCAAGCATATTAACAAGGATGATAGATTCCTTGTTTTTTTAGTATTGGCAAAACCTGAGTTATTCAAAGTTGTTAGAAGGGACATTGTAGCAGAAGATATTATTGATGACGAAGTAAGAGAATCTTTCTTAACTTTTGAAGAAGCTTTCCGTATAGGAACATTAACTTTAGACTTATTGATTGAGCAATTACCGAGCTCTGATTTAAGAGAAGAAGCAATTCGAAAGAGTGCGCAAGGTGAGTTTGAAGTTAATCCTGAAAAAATAATCCATGATATAATTAATAGAATAAAGCTTCGGAGCATTAAAAAGAAGAGAAGTACAATTGAGGATTCGTTGGAAAAAGTAAACGATTTTTCTAGTGATCAAGCTTTACAATTGCTTCAAGAAAAAATGTTTTTAGATTCAGAAATTGAGAAACTGAAGGTGAGGGCTAATGGGGGAACTGCAGAATGATCCTGCTATAAAGAAATTATTAGATTTTGCAAAATCAAAAAAGCAGGTTACATATGAGCAGATTAATGATCTGTTACCAGATTGGATGGTAAATTCTGAGAAAATAGAAGAAGTTATAAGTCTTTTAGAAGATAACGATGTAGAGTTGACTGATAAAGATTCTAGTGTTATCTCAACGGAAGAAGCAGATGATTCAGAGACTTTTGACGAAGAGGTTCTTGATGAAGTTATTCCTGAAGAAATTGATGATGAAGTTATCTCTGAAGATTTAGAAGAAGACGATGAAGTTATCTCTGAAGATTTAGAAGAAGACGATGAAGTTATCTCTGAAGATTTAGAAGAAGACGATGAAGTTATCTCTGAAGATTTAGAAGAAGACGATGAAGAGGAATCCGATTCTGAACCAGAAAAAAAACGACTAGTATTTAATGACAAAGATTCGACTGTTGATGATCCTATACGTCTATATCTGAGAGAAATCGGTAAAGAAAAATTACTTACAGCTGAAGAAGAAGTGATTTTAAGCAAGAAGATGGAAGATGGTGAAAATATCATCAAAAAAGTGATTAAAGGTTCGGGAATGATTATTCCTGAATACTATCTTCTTGCTCAAAGAGCTTTCAGTAAAGCCGACCCTCGTGAAATGAATCTTTCTAAAAAGGAAATCTCTGAATTCCTCGCAGAAAGAAGAAGGTTGAATCAGTATTATAGGGAGCCATTAAGACCTTTACTTACAAGTTTGAAATCCTATATGGAATCAAAAGAAAAAATAGTTTCCATGGGAGGAGATATATACTCCGATGAAAACTTGTTTAAGCAAAGAACAAAGCTCATTGAAAAGATAAAGACAATTGAGATGCATCAGGAAGAAATTCTGATGCTATCAGAAAAGTATTATAATGCTGCAAAGAAAATCCAAAAATTAAGAAAAGAACAAACAAAAATAGAGCGTCGTCTTGGTGTTTCCAATATGAAAGAACTGAGAAATTTAGGTAGACAATTAGCTATTCCTTCGAAGAAAGATGAAGTAGAAGAAAGTATTGGCCTTCGCGCTGACATAATTAAAGAGAAAATACGACAAATACAAATTTCTGATAAAAAACTTCAACAGTTGGAAATTGAGTTTGAGAATAGTATTGATGATATACTAAAAATGGCTGAAGAAATTTCATATGGTAAGACAATGATGAAAAGCGCTAAAGATAAGCTGATTAAAGCCAACCTGCGTTTAGTTGTTAGTATTGCTAAGAAATATACCAATAGAGGCTTACATTTCTTTGATTTAGTTCAAGAAGGAAATATTGGATTAATAAAAGCTGTAGAAAAGTTTGAATATCGGAAGGGGTATAAGTTTTCTACATATGCGACCTGGTGGATTAGGCAGGCAATTACTAGATCTATATCTGATCAGGCTAGAACCATACGAGTACCTGTTCATATGATAGAACAGATAAATAAAGTTGTAAGAGAATCTAGACAATTAATGCAGATTTTGGGTAGAGAACCAAATGATGAAGAAATCGCAGAACGTTTGGGATGGAGTGTTAGCCGGGTTAAGTCTGTTAAGAATGTTGCTAGAGAACCTATTTCTCTTGAGACTCCAATAGGAGAAGAAGAGGACTCTTTATTAGGTGATTTTATTGAAGATAAAGATGTTGAGAATCCAGCAAATCAGACTGCATTTAAAATCTTGCAAGAACAATTACAAGACGTCTTGGAAACACTTCCTCCAAGAGAACAAGAAGTTCTTAAAATGCGTTTTGGTTTAGAAGATGGTTACTCTCTTACGCTTGAAGAAGTAGGTCTATACTTTAATGTAACTAGGGAAAGAATTAGACAGATTGAAGCAAAAGCACTGAGAAGATTACGACATCCAAAGAGAAGTCGTCGACTTAAAGATTATTTGGAAAATTAAAGAGGGGAAAAACCGTGACTGATGTTTTTGAAAAACTAAAATCTTTACAAGATATATTGAGTCGTAAATTTGAAATTGAAAATGAGCTTTCAGAAATACCAAAAGCTCTTGAAACAAAGAAGGAACTTTTAAGCCGGTTGAAAGTTGGTTACATTGAAAAGAATGATCGATTAAATGCAATAAAAACTAATATTCGAAAGTTACAGTTGGATATGGCTGCAGTTGAAGAAAAAAGAGAAAGTCTTGAAAAGCAAATGGATCTTATCAAAACACAACGTGAGTATGAAGCTCTTGATAAGGAAATCCAGGATGCAGGAGATAAAGAACAAACTTTACGAAAAGATATTCAACGAGAATCTAAGGTTCTTGAAGAGTTATCAAAATCTATCGAGAGAGAAGAGTTATTAATTCATCAACAGGAAGGTGAACTCGATGAAGAAAAACAAAGAATTTTGGAAGAAAGTAAGGGAAAAGAAGACGAGTTAGAAAATCTTAAGGATGAAGAACAAGAAATTGTTCCTGGCATGGACAGTGAAATAATCTTTAAGTTTGAAAGAATAATTAGAAATAAGTCTGGATTAGGTATTGTGCCTATCAAAAAGGGTACATGTTCTGGTTGTCATATGTTACTACCTGCGCAATTTGTGAATGATGTACGTGGTGGCGAAGGTATATTGTTCTGTCCTTACTGTAGCAGAATATTGCACTGGGAACAGAGTGTTGCCGACGAAGAAGTGATGATTGAAGGTATTTCAGAAGAAGATGCCGGAGGTTTAGCTGACTTACTTGAAGATGATGATGATTAATATTTAAGACTGGTCGGTCTACCGCTTCTTATTAGAAGAGGAAAGTCCGGGCTCCATAGGGTATGATGCCGGATAACATCCGGAGCTTCATTGAAGTATAGATAGCGCCGCAGAAAATATACCGCATATTAGTATGTAAGGGTGAAAAGGTAGGGTAAGAGCCTACCGCATTAATGGTAACATTAATGGCAGGGCAAGCCTCATCAGGAGCAAAACCAAGCAGTAACTGGGTGACCCGCTTATCAAGGTTACGGGTAGGTCGCTAGATCTTATATGTAAATATAGGGATAGATAGATGGTAGACAATTACAGAACCCGGCTTATAGACCAGTCTTTTTTCATAGAAGGTTAAAATGATAAACCAAAGAAGAAGTGTTAATACAAGACGTAGCTTATTTGTCTTAATAATTATTGTTCTATTTGTTTTTTTGGTAATTGGTATTTCGTTTTTTATTTATAACCGTTCAAAAAAAGATTCAGACAGTTCTACTTCTATAGTTGAATTATGGAATCAAAAACAGTATAAACAAGTATTAGAAAAAACAGAGGATCAATTGGATATTCATCCCCTTGACCCTATAGCTTTATTTTTCAATGGTATAACAAATTATTATATTGGAATTAGTAAAAACAATACTGAGGATCAGTTATACTATATTAATAAATCAATTTTTAGTCTCAATAACTCTCTTCTATCGTTACCTAATAAATTAATCGCCCAAGCTCATTACATATTGGGTAAAGCATATTTTCAAAAGGGTAAATTCTATTCTGATTTAGCAATTAAACATTTGAATTATTCAAAAGAAAAGGGTTATACTGCAGATGACTTGTTAGAGACAATTGGTATTGCTTATTTTAATGCTGGTTCCATGAAACAAAGCTTAGATTATCTATTAAATGTGGATAAGTCAAAACCTACTGGAATGCTTGCATATAAACTGGGAGAGATATATAGTTCTCTTGATAATACAGAAATGGCTCTATCCTATTATGAAAAGTCTATAGAACGATCAAATGATTTTTCTTTAGAGGAGAAAGCTTATTTCGCTAAGGGATTGGTTTATTTTAATCTTAAAGATTGGAGCGAAGCAAAAAAAGCTTTATTAAAGGTTATTGAATTAAATCCTAATAATATTGAGGGACATTTTACTCTAGGTGAGATATATAATAGTGAAGGTAATAGAGTTAAAGCTAGATCAGAATGGTTTAAAACTTTTAGGCTTGATAACAATCACTATAAAGCAAGATTAAGATTGTTTGGATAGTTAATTTTTATACTTTTGGGGGAGTTATGGGTCTCGGTAAATTTTTTGAGACATTTTCATCCGATATTGGAATCGATTTAGGTACATGTAATACACTTATTTATATAAGAGGCAAAGGGATAGTAGTTTCCGAACCTTCAGTTGTAGCTGTTGAACGTGGTACTAGGCAAGTTGTTGCTGTTGGGACTGAAGCAAAAAGAATGTTATGGAAGACACCAGGTGATATTATTGCAATAAGACCTTTGCGCGATGGTGTTATCGCTGATTTAGAAAGTACAGAAAAAATGATCCGATATTTCATTGGAAAAGTTTTACCTAAAAGATGGTTTGTTAAGCCTAGAATGGTTATCGGAGTTCCTAGTTGTATCACAGAGGTGGAACGGAGAGCTGTAGAAGAATGTGCCTACAAGGCTGGGGCTCGTGATGTTAAAATTATAGAAGAGAGTTTAGCTGCTGCTATAGGAGCTGAAATCCCAATTTTTGAACCAGCTGGACATATGGTTTGTGATATTGGTGGAGGAACAACTGAAATATCCGTAATTTCCCTTGGTGGTATGGTTGTGACAAATGCAATAAGAATTGGTGGAGATGAGTTTGATGAAGCCATTATTAAGCATGTCAGAAGTGTACACAATCTTATCATTGGAGAACAAACAGCTGAAAAGTTGAAAATGGAAATTGGTAATGCGACCCCTGAAAAAAAGATAGAAAAAATGGAAATAAAGGGGACTGACGCTATTACAGGATTGCCACGACGATTAGAAATTGACTCTGTTGAAGTGCGTGAAGCATTACAAGAACCAATAAGTGTTGTCATTGAAGAAGTTAAACGAACTCTAGGACAAACACCTCCTGAATTAGCTGCGGATATTGTTGAACGTGGTATCGTTATGACAGGTGGAGGATCTTTATTAAAAGGTTTACCTAAATTGGTTGCTAAAGAAACTGGTGTTCCTGTCATATTGGCGGAAGATGCGTTACTTTCAGTTGCTCTTGGTGCTGGCAAGTACTATGAACATGCAAAGGATCAATCAAATTCTAGGAATATATATAACAGTATTGGATAGAATTAGTGCTTAATATAAAACAATTTCTCAAACAACATAAAAAGGGTGTCACATTTTGCACCCTTTTGTTAATTTCAGTGATTATGCTTTTATCAAATAAAACCAATGTTTTAAATATACCTAAATACGTCGGAATTAGTGTCTTTTCACATATAGAGGCTGCTGTTTCTAATAGTGGAAGCTTTTTTACATCAACTGTGGGCAGTATAAGTGAACTAAAGAATCTTCAGAAAGAGCATACTGCTGCATTAGAAAAATTACAGTATTATTCTACTCTAGAAAGAAATTTTCTTGAATTAAAACAAGAAAACAAAGCTTTAAAAGATTTATTAAAATTTTCTGAAGAGATTAGTTTCAAAAACCTTCCTGCAAAAGTAATAGCAAAGGATCCATCTGTAAGTTTTACAAGTATTACGATAAACAAAGGGACAAGTGATGGGGTTATAACAGATTCTCCAGTAATTGCCTTTAGTGGTGGCTATTATGGTTTAGTTGGGAAAGTTATGTCAGTAGGTAGAAATTCATCTATAATTCAACCAGTAACAAATTCGACTTCTTATATTGCTGCTCGTTTACAAAAAAATAGGTTTGAAGGACTGGTCCATGGACTATCAAGTAACGACGACATATTGCAAATGGATTATGTTAGTAAACTAGGCAAAACACAAATCCAATATGGAGATTTAGTTATCACGAGTGGAATGAGTTCTTTATTTCCAAAAGGTATATATATAGGTAGGGTTAGATCTATCGATGATCTAGAATATGAAAGTTCATTAAAACTATCAATAGAACCAATAGTAAGTTTTGGTTCTTTAGAATACGTATTTGTTTTAATCGAAAAAGGAACTGAATAGTCATGTTTAAGAAAATATTAGTAACGATACTACTGATGGGACTATTTGTTTTTTTTCAGGTATCAGTTTTATCAAATGTTTTTGAATTGAAGACTATACCCAATTTAGTCCTGATTACACTTGTATATTTTTCTTTTAGTAAAGGAAGTTGGGTAGGTCAGATTTCTGGTTTTATAATAGGAATACTGTTGGATGTTATAAGCCTTGCACCTCTTGGATATTATGCGATTTTATTAACATTGACTGGATATATAGCGGGTATTTTTAGTAAGTTAATGAATTCTGATAAACTATTATTTCCTATGATAACAATCTTTATTAGTTCAAATTTATTCTTACTACTTGGAAATGTAATTCTAATTGTCTTTAGATTTGATAATGTTTTAAGCTGGCCAAATAATCTATATTATTGGAAGGTTATTGGATTAAATACAATTTTAGCACCTATTTTATTTGTTATATTTTCATTTATTGATAAAAAAGTTTTACCAGAAAGGCAGTCTCTCTGATAAGTAATACAAATAAAAATTTTGATACATTAAGAATTGTTGGTGTTACTTTAATTATATGTATTGTGTTTTGTATGTACACTATGCGATTGTATTCTTTACAGTATGTTCATGGTCAACAATACTTGGATAAATCTAAAGAGGTGTCTTCTCGTTCCAGTATTATACCTAGTAAACGGGGAGAAATATTTGACCGTAATAAAGATTACCCTCTAGTAACTAATATAGACAGTTTTGTCTTACAACTAACTCCAGCAGAAGTAAAAGATGATGAATGGAATGGATTATTTAGCAATTTAGCTGATCTTTTAGGTATTTCTGAACAGAAGTTAAATGAAAGAGTTCCTGATAATAGTCGTCACTATTTTAAACCTATTGATATTAATACAGGAACTAGTTATTCGACTATAACGCAGATTGCAGAAAGAATTAACGAATTTCCTGGTGTGTCATGGATAAATCGTCCAAATAGAAACTATTTAGATGTAAGATCTTTATCACATATTCTTGGCTATGTAGGTAAAATAAATAGTGAGGAATTACAGGTCTTATATAACCAAGGTTATGAAGTTGATGATGTGATAGGAAAGAGTGGCGTTGAAAAAATATATGATCAAATACTTCGTGGTAAATCAGGTTATAGATTAAGAACTGTAGATGTTAGAGGTCGTGACATTGCAAATTCAGAGTCTGAAACAGTTCCTCCATTATTAGGTAATAGTGTTAGTCTAACTATTGATAGAGACATTCAGGACTTAGCAGAAAAAGCTCTTGGAGATAGAATGGGTGCTGCAGTAGTGTTAAAACCGGCATCAGGGGAAGTTCTTGCGATGGTTTCTTATCCATACTATGATCCAAATTTATTTAATAGAGAAAATAGTTCTGAGATTTTCAATAAATTATCTCTGGATTCCCGATATCCTTTTTTGAATAGAGCTATACAATCTAGTTATGCTCCAGCATCAACTTTTAAAATTGTCATGACGGCAGCATTATTACAAGAACAGGCTTTTGACCCTCTTAAGAAGGTAGTGTGTACGGGTACATATGTTGTAGGTAATAGAACTTTTCATTGTTGGTTTCGTACCGGTCATGGACCTGTAAATATGGCAGAAGCATTGGCGGAATCATGTAATGTCTATTTTTATACCATGGGAAATGAGTATCTCGGTTACGAAAACATTATTAACTATTCAGGTTATTTTGGTCTCGGACAAACAACTGGTATTGATTTACCAGGAGAAATAACTGGAAATGTCCCAACTCCAGCGTGGAAAGAGGATATTTATCATACCCCTTGGGTTGGTGGAGATACAGTAAATATGTCTATTGGTCAAGGTTTTACAACGGTAACACCTATTCAAATGGCTAACGTGATGGCTCTCATATTGAATAAAGGTACAATATATAAACCACATGTATTAAAGGAAGTATTAGATCCTGTTACAGGAGAAGTACTTCAGGAACTCGAACCTGAAGTACTTCATGAGGCACCAATAACGAAAGAAAATTTGGAGACACTACAAGATTATCTCCGAGGTGTTGTTGTTAACGGTACACCTAATGTTGTAATAACAAATAGGGCTGTAAAATCAGGAGGAAAAACTGGTACAGGACAAGTCGGTATTAAAGACAGAGAAACTTCTTGGTATGTAGCATTTGCCCCTTACGGAGTCCCAGTAGAAGAACAATTAGTGGTTGTTACCATGGTAGAAGCTACTAACGAATGGGAATGGTGGGCACCTAAAGCTGCTGATATAATTTTACAAGGTATTTTTGCCGATCAAGATTATGATGAAGCTGTTAAAGCTCTTAATGCTTGGTATATGTGATGTGGAGTTCAAGTGAAAAGCAAGTCTCTTTTTAGTATAGATGTTTTATTGTTACTTGTGAATTTATGTTTGGTTGTTATAGGTATATTATTTATATATTCTAGTGGTATTACTAGTGCTGGGGTAAATGTTTCCAATGAATATCTAAAACAGATATTTTGGTTTGCTCTGGGTATTATAGTTTTATTTTTCCTATTGTTTTTTGACTATGACAAGCTAAAAAACATATCTCAATATTTATATTTTTTCTTTTTATTTATTCTTGTTTTAACACTCCTTTTTGGAAAGGTGGTCAATGGAGCAAAATCATGGGTAGGCTTTATGTCTTTAGGAATTCAGCCTTCTGAGTTTGCCAAACTAGCTACCATTTTATATTTAGCCACATATATGAGTAACAATACTGGTAAAATTAAGAATGTTAAAACACTTTTAAGTGCATTTATGATAACTAGCAGTCCTATGTTATTAATTTTAATACAACCTGATATGGGAACAGCTTTAGTTTTTCTCCCTATATTCTTTTTTGTTTCTTTTCTGGCAGGAGCAAGATTTCATCATCTGTTTTTTATTTTTGCAATTGGACTTATTACCATCTTTTTAGGAGTCTCTCCCGTATGGTTTAGGATGACTTCAACAGAGATGCCTGTAATTTTAAATGTAATTATTAATATGAAATTATTTATGATATTGCAATTGACTTTAGGGGCTTTGCTGATTATATGCTTATTTGGTTTTTTTCTTCTGAAGCATAAATTGTTTTATTGGTTTGCATATGTAATAGTTATTGTAATGATATCATTATTTGGTAGCCTAGCTATTCAAAAAGTATTAAAAGATTATCAAGTACAACGACTAATTGTGTTCCTCGATCCTGAAGTAGATAGACTTGGTGCTGGTTGGAACATTATACAATCAGTAACAGCAGTTGGTTCTGGAGGACTAACAGGGAAGGGCTTTTTAAAAGGAACTCAGTCTCATTACCGTTTTTTGCCACAACAAAGTACCGACTTTATATTCTCTATATTATCTGAAGAATGGGGCTTTGTTGGTGGAATTATCGTTTTCATACTTATAATGATTATTCTATTTCGCGCCATTTATATAGCTAGAAACGCAAAAGATAAATTTGGTGCGTTTATTGCTATAGGGATTATGGGAATGATATTTTTCCATGCTATGATTAATATAGGTATGACTATAGGTGTTATGCCTATTACTGGTATTCCATTAATATTTGTTTCATATGGTGGTTCCTCATTACTAACAGGCTTTATTGCCGTGGGTTTACTACTAAGTATTCACAACAGGCGATATAGATAGTGCTGCATTGGATTGATCTAAAAAGCATATTACCAAAAGTAGAAAAACCAGGACGATATGCTGGTGGTGAACCTGGAATAGTTATCAAGAAGGACCCAAAGTACAAAGTAGCCTTATGTTTTCCAGACCTTTATGAAATAGGAATGTCTAATCAAGCAATTAAAATATTGTATTCAATATTAAATGATATAGAAGACGTTCAATGTGAGAGAGTTTTTTGTCCGGCACCCGATTTTGAAAAAGAATTGAGGAACCAGCATTTAGCTCTTTTTACATTAGAATCAAAGACTTATGTAAACGATTTTGACATATTAGCTTTTTCTATTGGTTATGAATTATCTATTACAAATATATTCACAATACTTGCCAGCTCTAATATTCCATTATATTCAGAAGACCGTACTGAAAATGATGTTATAGTTATTATTGGAGGCCCCGCTGTAACGAATCCATATCCTTATAGTAAATATATTGATGCTGCTTTTATAGGTGAAGCAGAAGGAGAATTACCAAATCTTATTGAGAAGATGAAAGAATTAAAAGAACAAGGAGGCTCTAGAACTGAGCTTATTGGATTACTTAGGAGTCATAAGTCCATATGGTTCCCAGGTAAAACGGAGAAAACATATAAGTCAATTTGGAGTGATTTTGCTTCAAATAAACATACAATAAAGTTTCCTATGGCAACATATAAACCTATACAGGATCATGGAGCTGTGGAAATAATGCGAGGCTGTCCTAAAGGGTGTAGATTTTGTCATGCTGGGATATTTTATAGACCTTTTCGAGCAAAAAGTTATGCAACTATTGATAAAGAAGTCTACTATAATATTTTTAAGAATGGGTATCGTGATATTACTTTAACCAGTTTGTCTACAGGAGATTATCCAGGAGCTGTAGATCTAATATCAAAGCTTAATAAAAAATATAATGCTTTAGGTGTAAGTTTTGGATTACCAAGTTTAAGAGTTGATTCGTTGAGTTTACCTTTAATAGAAGAAGTTTCTAAGGTAAAGAAAAGCGGTTTAACATTTGCAATAGAGACACCAAAAGTTGAGTGGCAACAAAACATTAACAAACTTGTACCAATTAACAAAACAATTGATTTGTTAATAATGGCTAAAGATCGTGGGTGGAAGTTAGCTAAGTTTTATTTTATGATTGGACTACCAAATACAGACGACACCGAAATAGAAGAAATTGCTAATTACTTAATAAAGATCCATGAAGCTGTCAAGATTAATATAAATGTCAATGTGGGTGTATTTATTCCAAAACCACATACGGTATTTGAAGACGCTGTTCAGTTAGAACCTCAAAAGGCTATAGCAAAATTTAAACAACTCAAATATTTATTGAAGAGATATCCTATAAAAGTACATTATCATGATCCCTTCCAATCAATATTGGAAGGGATCATAGCAAGAGGGGATGAAAAAGCTGGAGATTTATTTTTAAAAGGCTGGAGTAGTGGGGCCCGATTAGATGCATGGGACGAATACTATAATTATCCAATATGGAATGATGTTATAAATTCTGCAACTTGGAACGTGATTGAAGAAACATGTAGGCCTTCCAATAGTAAAAAATGGAAAGACATAAGTATTGGTATAACAAATAAGTTTTTGTCTGATGAATTAAAGAAGTCTAAAACATGTCAAATGACAGATATGTGTGCTGATAGTTGCAGTCATAATTGTGGAGTTTGTAAGAAAGATGTAAATATAGCAAATCCCG
Organism: Spirochaeta cellobiosiphila DSM 17781; assembly: GCF_000426705.1. NCBI lineage: Bacteria > Pseudomonadati > Spirochaetota > Spirochaetia > Spirochaetales > Spirochaetaceae > Spirochaeta > Spirochaeta cellobiosiphila. The sequence continues at coordinate 76,353 of NZ_KE384554.1, read as the reverse complement.
ATTTATCAGAAATTCCCCTTATAGTTTCACCAGCTTTACCACCTATAGGACTATCAGAACAACCTAAAACATTTTTGATAAATTATACTAGAATGAAGGAATCATCCATCATTAGTCACCTAAATTTATTAAATATTTTCGGAAAAATGTTTCTTAGATCAGGGTTTACAACAGTTATGACGGAAGGTTTTCATCCAAAACCGAAGGTACAATTTGCACGTCCTTTACCTATAGGTATAGAGAGTAGTTCTGAATGGATGATAGCTGAACTAAAATCTAATATAGATTGTGAAGTTTTAATTCAACTATTAAATAAAGAAACGCCACATGGAATGTATTTCAAAGGAGTTTTTGAGATATATAAAGATCCCAAAAGAAAAACACCTTCATTAATGGCAATGCACAGAGAATCTATATATGAAATTAAATTTAATAAGAATAACGAAATAGCAATTTTTAAAGAATCATTAATTCAGAATTGGGATTTTGATGTTGAAAACTTTTCTATAAATTCGTCCAATAATATCTTGGGTATACATCAATATGTAAATAAACAAAAAGGAAACCCAATAAAATGGTTAAAGAGTTTTTTTGGTGAAGATTTTTGGAATAGACATTTTGAGATTATAAAAATTGATGATTTAACAGAAGAAAGTAAAACCTATCCTCTGAATTTTAATATTATTGATTTTTCGACTCATTCCAAAGGGAATCCATAGTCGAAAAATTTCTTTCGTTTAAATCAAGTTGAAGCTCTTTAAATTTTTCCTCTATAAATTTAAAACGAGTATGGAACTTTTCAGTACTTTTATTAAGGGCTAACTCTGGATCTATATTTAATTTTCTAGATAAGTTTACAACAGTAAATAGAAGGTCGCCCAATTCTTCTTCAATATTTGCATTGTCATTGTTGGAAATTCCTTGCTTCAATTCATCAATTTCTTCATATAATTTATCCCATACTTCATCATTATTTTTCCAATCAAAACCGACTTTTGCGACTGTTTTTTGCGTTTTATAAGCACGTTTTAGGGAAGGGAGAAATGATTTTACTTTATCTAAGATTGAGTCTTTTGGTTTTCGTCCTTCTACATCAACTTTGATTGCTTCCCACTGTTTAATAACATCATTGGCATTAGTTATAGATTCATTATTACCAAAAACATGAGGATGCCTGCGAATTAATTTATCAGAGGCATTTTTTATAAGTGAAGAAATGTTGAACTTTGATTCCTGTTGATACATATAACCTATAATCATCAAGACGAAAAGATTATCACCTAATTCTTCATTGATATGAGTTGAATCTTCTTCATCAATTGCATTTATTACTTCATGAGTTTCTTCAAGTAGGTCCGATCTTAATGAGTACGGAGTCTGTTTTATATCCCACGGACAACCAGTAATGGGATCTCGTAATTTTTCTATTACATCAAGTAATTTAATAAACTCATAACTTGCTTTTTCTTTCCAAGACATTTATTTTCCTTTAAGTAGACCAAATATACATTATATTGACAATAATGATTATAATTCAAAACATCAGTTATAACTTATTTTTCTTTATTTGCATCAAAAAATATCAAACTAGCAATAACTGAAAATATTATGGCTGGTACAAAATAAAACTTTGCTAATTCAAGATGATCCTTTACAAAAATAATTAATATAAAAGAAAATATTGTTCCACCTGCAAAAGCTGATAGAACTGCGATAATTAAGTTTGCTATAAAATTCTTTTTCTCTTTTTGAATAATGTATGTAAATAAAAAAGCGTCTAATGATCCGACTAAAAGATACACTAATATTATTGTTATTAATTGTTGCATTTGACTCTCCTAATAGGAGACCTCAATAGTCCCTACATATACTAAATTACTTCTGACAAAAGAAAAGTTTTCTTCTGATCGACCAAGTGAATCTGCAAAGAATATTATAGCATAATCCTTTGTTGTACTAGTTATACTACTGTCAATATCATCAGCCATAGTAGTTGAATTACGATAAATGAAATCGTTAGTAAATTCAAATAGTTTGATATAACCATTATTTAAATCTTTTGTCGCAATATACCTATTCTGACGATCTGAAAAAGTAAAATTAGTCCACCTAATAAGCTCATATTCAGAGATGAGGTTTTCAGATGCTTTATATAACACATCTAGATTTACAATTCTATCTGAATCTGTAGTATAACTGTTTTCAAAATCAATAACGATACGCAAGTCTTGACTTGGCCATGAATTTTCTATTAACCAGGTATTATAATTAGTATAAAGATATCCCTTATCATCAGGCTCTTTTGTTTTGTCATCAGTTGGTAATCTAGGTAAAAGCAGTACTTTTGAATATTTGCCATTTTTAATTAACTCATATAATGAATTTGTACCATCATAAAAATCTATTTCATTGTCCAAATAATCACTGTTTGTATTAACTAAGCTTTGTTTTACAATCTTATAAAATATTTCATATCCAACGAGGTCAACACCAATGGTTGATAGATTGCTATCATGTATAAAGGATATTTTTTTACTATTTGAGGCATACTTTGAATAATCCTTTACAGGATTCCCAATAAATTCATCTTGAGGTAATCCACAACTAATGTGAAATAAAACACTAATAATAGTTACACTAATTTTTAATCTTTTTAGGCACATCTAGTCCGTCCACAAAATCAATTAATTCATATATTAATACAGGTTTGTTTTTACCTTTAACTCTTATATTATCTAACTCTCTTACAATAGCAGTGTCTTTTATAAGTGAATATGTATATTCACTTATGATTACATTTGTCAGATATTGTTTATTGGTTCCTTCAAGCCTCGCTCCTAGATTAACATTATCACCCATTAAGGTATAGTTCATCCGTCCTTGTGATCCCATATTCCCTACTGTCATAATACCACTATTCAGCCCTATTCCTATGTCGATACGTTTGTCTTCCGGCCAGCTCTCATTTAGTTCTTTAAGGACAGCCATCATACGTAAGGCACATTTACAGGCAAGTTCTGCATGATTTTTTTGAGGAATTGGAGCTCCCCAAAAACACATAATTTCATCACCAACATATTTATCAAGTGTTCCCTCATATTCCAAAATTAGATCAGTCATTGAAGCTAAGTATTTATTTAAGTGATTGACCAACTCTTGTGGTGATAGACTCTCTGATAAAGTAGTAAAACCTCTAATATCGGAAAATAGAACTGTTAACTCCCTATCCACACCACCTAGTTCAGGCATTTTTGTATTTACTAATTCTTTAACCACTTTTGGACTTACATATTGACCAAACATCGCTTGAATTCTTTTTTTATCCTTTTCTTCTGTCATAACCCTGTAGATTGTGACCATAGTAAATGAACTAATAATCGCTATTACAGGTACAGTGAAATTAATTAGTAAATTTTGGGTTTCGAAGAATATAGTAGTAGCTATGAAAAGAATAAATGCATAGAGAATACTTATGAAAAAAGCAAGTATAGTTGATATACGAGAAGATATAATAGAAATAATTAGAATTGTTAACGCAAGTATTATCTCATTAATCCAAAAAGGAATGGGTCTTAGAAAGTTATTCATCAATATGGTATTTAATGCATTAGCATGAAGTTCCACTCCATACATTGGTCCATAAGGAGTATATTTTTCGTCCTCTGCAATTCCTTTTGTAAAAGCACCCATCATAATAATTTTATTGTCTAATGCCATTGTCCTGGGCCATCTTGAAGAATCAACACCTCGAATACTGCTAATGTACCCTGCTAGAGATCTTATATTATATGTTTGATGCCCAGTGGAGAACTCACTAGACGCAGGTCCCATGTAATTAATAGTCATATCACCTTTTTTATCAATAGGGATTTCTATAATTGATATATCTTCATATACTGCAGCCTTTAAAGTATTACCATCCTCATCTATTATAGGTGATTCTCTCAATATCCTATAAGGAACCCATGAATTCGATTCTTTATCCCACATTTGTGGATTGTTGATACTAACAACTTCACCTAATGTAACATGTACATCGCTTAATTTTTTATTAAAATAGTTAAGAGCCAAGGATAAGGTGATAGAAGGAATATAGTGTTCTTCGAATCTACGGATATAAAATTCTTTTCCATCAGGCTCTCCATCATTGTCTGTGTCTATTAATTTATATTGACTACGTTCCATAATTTGTTGCTTTAACAAATTAAGATTATTTAATTCAGAATTTGATATAGGGATAACTCTATTATCAAAATCATAATATGCTAAATATTCGTTTTTTTTAAGATTTATGTTGACATCAATTTTCGATAATTCAAACTCATCATTCAAGAAAGCAATTCTCGCAACAATTCTTTGTTTACGATAAAGATCATCAGAATCAGACACAAAGGAAGCATGTCCGTAGGCATAGGAATTTTTGACAAATGGAAGTAACGGTACTGTGACTCCATAAAATGTTTCAAAACTATTAGATACATTTTTTATATCTTCAATCTCACCATAATTATCAAACAAAACATCCATTCTGGATTTCATTAGTTTACTATCATCTATATTTAGAGGTAGATAGTTTATATCTATCTCTGAAAAAACTTTACCGTTTTCCTTTATTCCTGCTGCAAACAAACCATCATTTCTAGCAGGTGTACCTTTATCAATGAAAAATACATCCAGGAAGACGCTATTCTCTCTATGAGTTACATCTCGTATTCGAGATAAATTGGTTAAAAAGTTTCCATATTGATAACGAGGAAAAGGCCAAGTGCCTACCCTGTTAAGGGTGTTTGAATCTAAAGCTATGATTTGTATATCACTATTAATATTATTATTTAAATTACGTTTTACAGAACCTTCTTGTTCTGATGTTGATTTTATTATATTTCTAACCTGGAAACAAAAATCATGGTAATGCTTTTCAAGTTCTTTAGGAATAGTTGTATAATGAAGTAATAAATTACTTATTAAAAATATGAAAAGTGCAATAATGAAAGAAAAATTTTCAGTCTTCAAAAAACGTAAAGTCTTACTTTTTTTCATATTAAGACCACCTTAAAAAACCGGCTTTTTAGCCGGCTATATACTCTATTTGATCTTAATTATACGTTCCTTGGCGAGCTTTGTCCAATCACTATTAGGATACTTTGTTTCTAGAGATTGATATATTTCAATGGCTTCTGGCGTCCTATTAAGCTTTTCCAATAATCGTCCTTTATTGAACAATCCATGAATTTTTTCAACAGCTTCATCGTCATAACTCTCTAACTGATCTAATATTTCTAGTGCTTTATTCAGATCCCCATTTTGTTCATAAGCAACAGAAGCGTTGAATAATGATAAAGTGGTTAAATAAGATGATTGAACATTAGCAGTCTCTAGATAAGTATCTGCTGCTTCTGACCAATTTTGTAGATCAAAATACACTTTTCCTGTTAGAAATAATAATCGCTGTTTAGGCCATTTACTTAATGACTCAGAAGATTCAAGATTATTTATCTCTTCTATAAGGTTATTAAGTTTAGCTTCCTTATCACTTGCTACTTGTAGAGTCTGATATTCATTTTCAATCACTTCTACTTTTGCAATTTGTGTGTCAACAGAATCCTTATGATATGAATCATAAACTGCTAGACCAATTACAGCAGCAATTAGGAGAACTAAAACGATAATGAAGAATACTCTATTCTTTTGAAAAAAAGTAATCAATCCGCTTATAAACTTTTGTTTTAGTGTTAACTCTTCATTCTGATGCATCCAACACCCCTCTTCTATTTGTGAATATCTAAATCTTTAATTAGTCTTGATAAATAAGTTCTTTGAACATCAAGGGTTTTTGCAGCTCTTGATATGTTTCCCTTACTACGGCCAAGAATCTTAGTTATATAATATTTTTTAAACAAATTTAAGGCTTCTTTTAAAGTTTTTCCACTATATCTATCATTATCATTATTATCTTCCAACATCAAATCATCTGGTATTATTTCTGAGGTATTGTCATTTAATATGATAGCCCTGTTTAATACATTATATAGCTGTCTTATATTACCAGGCCAAGAATATTTTACTAAATAATCAACAGCATCATCTGAAATCCTTTTTATCTCAATATCCATATTCTTGCAAATTTTTTCTATAAATATTTCTGTCAAATATTCTATATCTTCAGGTCTATCTCTTAAAGGTGGTATTTTGATTGGAAAAACACTTAATCGATAATACAAGTCATCACGAAACAAACCCTTAGTTGTTAATTCATTTAGATTTTTATTGGTGGCTGATATTATCCGTATATTAATATGTCTACTTTCAATACTACCTACAGGTGTAAACACTTGTTCTTGTAGAACACGTAATAGCTTTGCTTGCAAATCAATTGAAATATCACCGATCTCATCTAAAAATAAAGTACCACCATCTGCAAGAGCAAATTTACCTACTTTACTATTAACAGCACCCGTAAAAGCACCTCTCTCATGTCCAAATAGTTCACTTTCCATTAAGTCTTTAGGAATTGAGGCACAATTAATAGCAATAAATGGACCTTGCCTTCTTGGGCTTTTATCATGAATCGATTTGGCCATTACTTCTTTGCCAACACCACTCTCTCCAGATATAAGAATGGATCCATTAGATTGTGCTATTTTATCTATAGAATTGAATAATTGTTCGATGGCATAGCTTTTAAAAAAATATTGTTTGTCTTCGGAATTGCTTTGAGGGAACTGTCTTTTGAATTCATTATATTCGGTATATAGTTGGTTGTATCTTCTATTATTAACTAAAACCATTGCTGCTTGATTTGCAAATATTTCTAGCCAAAATAAGTCTTCATTATCAAAAGTCAAATTACTTTTTTTATTTAGTATTTCAATAACACCTATACACCTATCTTTTATTCGCATAGGTACTGCTAAAATATTTCTTGTTCTATAACCACTGTCTTCATCAATGGAGCCGGCAAATCGTTTATCTTCACTTACATTATTGACAATTAAACTACGATTTTTTTGAGCGACCCAACCTGCAATACCTTGTCCAAGTTCTAGAGTAAATTTCTTAACATCCTTTCCTTTAGGACCTAAAGCAATTTCAAAATATAATTTCTTGTCTTGATGATTAACTAATAAAAGGCTTGCAGCTTGTCCTTGGATTAGCTGCATAGAAGAAGAGAGTACACTTTCTAATAGCATACTCTCTTTTATTGTTTGACTATTTATTTGCTGATTAATTTCGATTAAGGTTTGAAATTTATCAGGATCTATATATCGATTATTGTCCATATTCATGGATTAATAATTAATCATTATCCTTATTAAGGAAAGCAGCCATAGTTGTCTTTGGCTCTTCTTCATCTTCGTGAATATATTTTGAGATCTCAGCTCTTTCTTGCTTTCTCTTCAACTCACGAATAGACAACGATAGTCTTTGTCTACCAGGACTAATTTCAGTTACAATGGCTTTAATACTATCACCTTCAGATATTCCTGATAAAGCCTCTTCCACACTGACTTCTTTTGGATCAGCTAATTGGTTTTTATTTATTAACCCTTCAATTCCATCGCTTACTTTTACAAAAGCACCAAAATCAGTTTTTGAAGTTACGACACCTTCTATCTCAGAACCTTTAGGATAATTCGCTGCTAAAGATTGCCAAGGATCATCTGATAACTGTTTGATTCCTAATCGAATTCTTCTATCATCTGCAGATACTTCTGTAACGACAACATCAAAGCTTTCACCAACTTTTAGAACTGCACCAGCATTTTTATATCGCTTGGTCCAGGATAAATCTTCTACAGGCAAGAACCCATCTATCCCTTCTTCTACTTCTAAGAAGGCCCCTGCATTTGTAATTTTTTTAACAACTAAACTAAGCTTTTTACCTGCTGGATAGTTTGCTTCAATATCGTCCCAAGGATTAGGTAGAACTTGTTTAACACCAAGTGATATTCTTTGACTTTCAGAATCGATACCAAGTATTTTAGCATCGATTTTATCACCAATCTTCAGCAATTCTTTAGGATGCTTTATTCGCTTTACCCAACTCAACTCTGATACGTGTGCTAATCCCTCAACACCTTCTTCTAATTCAATAAAAGCACCAAAATCAGTAAGTTTAGTAACAGTTCCTGTTACAACATCGTCAGTTGAATACTTTCTACTAATATTACTCCAAGGATCTTCAGTGAAATGCTTTAAGCTTAAGTTAATCTTTTTATCTTCAGAATCCAATTTTATTACTTTTAATTTGACTTTTTGATTCTTACGAACATAGTCTTTAGGACGGGACACATGTCCCCAACTCATATCATTTATATGTAAAAGGCCATCAAAGCCACCTAGATCAATAAAAGCGCCAAAGGAGGTGAAACTTTTTACAGTTCCTTCAACTTCATCACCTTCTTGAACTTCAGTAAAAAACCTTTCTTTTCGTTCTTCTATTTCTTTTTCAAGCCAGTCTCGTCTTGTTACAACAATGCTGGTTCGCTTGTCTTGGCTATATCGTTCAATAGTAAACTTACTTTCTAAACCGATATATTCTTCAGGATTCTCTACTCTTACTACATCTGTCTTAGATACTGGTAAAAAAGCAGTTAATCCCAAACCTAAATCAACTTCAAATCCACCTTTGATTGATTTAGTTATTTTCCCATCAATAGGAGTTTTTTCTTTATGAGCGTCTTTAATGTTTTTCCAGAAATACTTTAAATCTGCTTTCTTCTTTGATACAACTATCTGTCCATTGGTTCCTTCTTTTTTAACAAGAAGAACCTCTACTTCTTCACCAACACTGGGGATCGTTGTAAATTCATCAATTGATATCTTACCTTCTGATTTATAACCGACGTCAATAAATACGTTCTCAGAACCGACTTGAACGATAGTCCCTTTTATCATCTGCCCTTCTTCCAGGGTGTCGAGTGATTTTAGGTATTGCTCCTGTAGTTCTGTCTGGTTAAAGGTTTCATCGACTTTGGGATCGTTCTCAGTCATAACTTCCTTAATACTCCTAATACTAACTCAAAAGTTCTTTTATATGTGAAGTTACTTTCGCACAAACTTCATCTATGGTCAAGTCCGAAGTGTCTAAATATATAGCACCCTCAGCAATTTTCAAACTTCCTACTTTTTTGTTTTTATCTATTTTATCTCTTAGTGCAATGTTGTCTTCAATTTCACTTAAAGACAGACCACTAATACCTTGATTATACCTTCTTAAAGCTCTTTTTTTTATAGAAGCATCTAAATAGAACTTCAATTCTGCATCAGGAAAGACCTCTGTAGTCATATCACGACCTTCGATAATAATGCTCATAGAATGACTTATTTCTCTTATTCTCTCATTCACAAATGTTCGAATAGGAACAATTGATGATATTTGAGCCACATGAGAATCCACCTCATCAGTTCTTATTAAATCCTCTATATTGCTTCCGTTCAAATGTAAATTATGTTCTATAAAATCTAAAACAACATTATCTTGCAGATAACTGTATATATCTGTGACAGCCTTCCAATCTATTTTATTTGACAAAAAAAAATAAGTTATACCTCTATAAAGACTTCCACTATTTAAATAGAATATATTATTAAGTTTAGCTATCTTATTACAAATTGTACTTTTGCCTACACCAGCTGGACCATCCATTGCAATAACCATTAATCAGAACTCCTACGCTGTTTTTTTATAAATTTAGGATTTTTCCTTTTCCCTTCAGCAATATCAAGCAAATTTTGTACTTCTGTTTGCTTCAAAAATCGAAATTGACCAGGAGATAAGCCTTTTAATTGCAGATTCCCCAAACGGACACGGTGTACTCTTTTGACAAAGATGTTTTTGGAGAGAAAAACGTTTCTGATTTCACGATTCTTACCCTCTTCCAATATTAAGTTAACTTGTCTTGAGCCACGTAATTCATAATCCTTTGCTTTATAACGAGTACCATCGATTAAAATACCGCTTTTAAATTGCTCCATTAATTCAACAGGTATTTCCTTCTTGGTGACAACAGTATATTCTTTTTCAACATTATAACGGGGATGAATCATTTTTTCGTTAAAGCTACCGTCATTTGTAAAAATCAATAAACCACTTGTTAGATAATCTAAACGCCCTACATTGTACAAACGCTCGGATATAACTGGTTTTATTAGATCTATGGCTAAAGGTCTGCCACTAGGATCAGCATTACTACATAAATATTTAGTCGGCTTATGTAGAAGCAGATAAATAAATTTCTTTTTAACATTAATAGGCCTGCCATCAAATCGAATCTCATCATCTAAACTAACTCTATGGCCAGGTTTCTTAATGGTACGACCATTGACAGTAATACGACCAGATTCAATGATATCAATAGCGCCACGACGAGAAGCTATTCCTGCGTGAGATAGGTATACTTGTAATCGAACTTCATCATTCGATTCATTTGGGATCGAGCTCAAATTTTTTCATCTCCAATTCATCAAGTTTTGGTAAGTCTGCAATGCTATTTAATTTAAAACTTTTAAGAAAATCTTTTGTTGTACCATATTGAACAGGTTTTCCGGGGACATCTTTCTTACCCACTTCCTTAACAAAGTTCTTTCCCATAAGCATTCGTATCATATTACCTGATGATACACCTCTAATACTTTCTATTTCCGCTCTAGTTATTGGCTGTGAATAAGCGATGATAGAAAGAGTTTCCATTGCAGCTTTAGACAATTTGTCATCATTCTTCTTACCATAATGATCTTTTAGATAATTGAGAAGATCACTTTTTGGGGCGAATGTATAACCTCCAGCTATCTCAACTATCTCTAAACCATGAGAGCTATCTTTATAGATATTCTTTAGTTGTTGCAATACAGAAACTACTGCTTCTTTTGGAATTCCAGCTATTTTTGCAATGTTTCTTTCATCAATTGGTTCATTCTCCAAAAAAAGTATCGCTTCAACTAATGCTGTTTCCTTCTCCAATTGCATCCTCTTTACCCAAATATTTCTTTATTCGTATATCTCCAAACATTTTATTTTGAAAAATACTTATTCTTTTCATCTTTACCGATTCAAGAATGGCTAGGAACGAACAAACTATGTCCATAATAGAACCGGGATTAATAATAAGATCTTCAAAAAAGAATTCGCCCTTTGTATCGAGAAATTCGTTTATCAAACTTATCTTTTCATTAATTGAAACTTCTTCATAGAGATCAATAATACGTTCAGATGACAAGCTTTTCATTATTACAGAAAATGTCTTGAGTAGATCCCATACTTCTAATTTTTCCCACATAGTATCTTCTTCTTCAAAAGGAAAAATCTTTTGTTTCTTTTTTCTTTCAAGACTTACTTCGACTAGCTCTTCTTGCTGACTCATTAATTCAGATAACTTTTTGAATTTTTGATGTTCGATTAATTTAGCGACTAATTCCTGTCTTGGGTCTTCTAATTCATCGTCTAAATCTATTTCTACAGGAAGAAGCATCCTGCTTTTTATAAAAAGCAGGGTTGTTGCCATGATATAGAATTCAGTAATGTTATCCATATCAATCTGAGTCACTAAATCTAGATGTTGAATATATTGTTCTGTAATTTCTTTTATAGGAATATCATAAATATTAACTTCATTCTTTTTTATAAGGAATAGTAGAAGATCTAATGGCCCTTCGAACTCATTAACAGAAAATTGTTGTTTATCAGCAAGACTATTAGCCATTACCTGTCTCCTTAATAATATACGAAGTAAATATTTTATAATGTCTCATTCAAACAGTAAACACCTTGATCCGGTAATCGTGTTAGTATATCAACTAAATATTCATTAGTGTTAGGATCTTTGATTTTCCCATCCAATTCAATTGCAGGTTTTAGTACAAACTCTCTATTAATATAATCCATGTGTGGTACAATTAAATTTTCCGTATTTATTATTTCATTTCCCCAGAGAATGATGTCTATGTCCAGAGTTCTAGGCCCTTTTGGATGAATTTGCTGAGCCCTATGCCTACCTAATTGTTTTTCAATATTCTGTGTTTCCATTAGAAAGTCTTTGGGAGACATGTCTGATTCACCCATCACACAAATATTATAGAAATCATCTTGATCACTATAATATAAGGGCTTTGTCGTATACAAATAACTTACCTGTATATTGTAAAGAAAGCTGTCCAATTTCTGAACAGCTTTCTTCAATATATCTCTAGAATCACCCACATTACTGCCTAAGGATAAAAGAACTTTTCTCAAGTTAAAATAACTCCTCAGTATCCTTTGCGGTTGTAGTCTTTTTTTTAGTTTTCTCAGTTGTACTGTCAGAAGGTTTCTCATCTTTTACAGGTTCTTTTATGATTTCCTCTTCTTTTGAAGGCCATATTCTATTTCTCAAATCAGTAAATATTTTATCTGCAATTTCAGGGTTGTCTTCAATAAATGATTTTGCGTTTTCACGACCTTGTCCAATTCTCTCATCACCATATGAATACCAACTACCCGCTTTTTGTATAATGTCATATTTCAATGCCCCATCCAATAAGGATCCCATCTTACTGATTCCTTTACCAAACATGATTTCCATTTCTGCTTTTCTAAAAGGAGGAGCGACTTTGTTTTTTACAACCTTGACTCTTACTCGGTTACCAATAGCGTCTTCAGTACCCTTGGCCATAGTTTCGATCTTTCTAACATCAAGACGTACGGAAGAATAGAATTTCAAGGCTTTTCCTCCTGTAGTTGTTTCAGGATTTCCAAACATTACCCCAATTTTCATACGTATTTGATTAATAAATACCAAACAAGCCTTTGATTTAGAGATAGTTGCTGTTAGTTTTCTCAGGGCCTGACTCATTAACCGAGCTTGAAGCCCAACATGAGAATCACCCATATCTCCTTCAATTTCAGCCTTAGGTGTTAAAGCGGCCACAGAGTCTACAACAATAATATCTACAGCACCACTCCTTACTAGGGATTCTGCTATTTCTAGAGCTTGTTCACCTGTATCCGGCTGACTCACCCACAGTTCATCTATATTTACTCCCAAATTTTTAGCATAGACAGGATCTAATGCATGTTCTGCATCAACAAAAGCAGCAATTCCACCAGCCATTTGAGATTCAGCGATAGCATGTAAAGCTAAGGTAGTTTTACCAGAAGATTCCGGGCCAAATATTTCAACGATTCTACCTTTGGGGTATCCTCCTATTCCTAAGGCTTCATCTAATAAAATTGAACCAGATGGGATGGCTTCTATTTTTTGGCTAAGGGCTCCACTGCCCATCTTCATGAGTGACCCCTGTCCAAATTGCTTTTCTATCTGTAGTCTGGCCGCTTCAAGTGCTTTTTCTTTTTCTGCTAGACTGGGAGTCTTTGTTACTTCCTTTTTTGCCATACCTTTACCTCTTATTTGCTTTACACCCTTTTGTTTTATTTTGATTGAAAAAAAAAGGATTATATTGCAAAACAATATACATGGAAGATATTTTACGGGTCAAGCAATCCTTTAGGACTTATCTAATGTTTAGTATTTTTTTTACTATTTTACCCTATTCATGGTCTCTTCCGAGTGATCCAATAACCCAATATTTTGATAAACTAGTCTATGAAGATAAGATTTCTTTTATCTCTTCTGAAATACAATCAGCTAACAGTTTATATTGGTTTGATTATCTTACCTCCCATTATAATGAATTAAAGGATTATGAAAACAACTATTTAATACAATTAATAATTAGTGATACAGTTTTCTTCAACACATCTGAACCACACATTGCAGATATTATGCTTGATAATAAGTTATATCTATGGAGTGGTATATGTACTAGTTATTTGGAATCTTCTTTGAAAACTGAAAAGGCAAATCGAAAGCTAATAAACAATATAGGAGAAAAACTTTTTACACAGATTACAGAAAAAGAAGGCTACCCTGTTCAAGATAATCATAGAGAAATCTATATTTATGTAGAATTGACAACAAAGCTATACCCTCAAAACTTCTACAGAAGTAAAATTCTGGGAAGCATTAGAGATAAAGCTTTATTAAAGTCGTTATCTATTTTTTACTAGAATATTCTTGTTCTAGACGAAGTTTCTGCTTATTTTTTATTTCTTTCCATGTTTGCCCAGATTCCAATCCACTTATACGTTCATCATATTTAGAAAACACTCTTTTGATCACAGAATCCAGTGTAATGCCTTTTTCTTGTTCTAAGCACATAATGATATTTATATAATCCCACAATATATCGCCTAACTCATCTTCTAAAAAACACAATCTATTACTTACGATCTCATCGTTTACTTCTTCAAGTTCACCTCGTAATTCATTCATGTAAACGGCAGAACTACTAACCCAATTTGTGTGTTCATCTAAGGCCATCTTTCTTTTAACAAGATTAACCAATTTATCTATTATATCTTCCATTGAAAAAAGTATAATAAATAAATGACTGAAAGAATAGCCAGCTAATACTTAGCTGACCATTAGATTCATGGCTTCTTCTGGTTGACTTGCAAATACTATTTGGCCATTCCGATTACTTTCATAAATAAAGTCATGCATACTACCAGCATCAAAATCTGTGTGATCACCAATTATACCAAGACGAACACCATAATTACTGACTTTTTGTAATAGCTCACCTGCCATACCACTATTCAAATCATAAAACTCTTTTGCCAATTGGTTACGGTGAATTAAAAGATTTGAAGAACCTGCATTTGCCATAATATCCAAGAAATCAGAAGTATCATTGATTTCTAAATTATTGGATGATAATTCCGCAAAAGTTTTATCATTGTGTTGATAATAAACAAACTTCATGAAATCTCCTTTTCAAAAATCTTATCATGGCCTTGTTTAAGTTGGCTATCTTTATTTTATTTTAATCCCAAAAGGAGCTAGCAAGTTAAGTGCTTCTGGAGCTTCAAAAACGGCTTTTTTGACATTATTCGTTAGAGGATTAATTTCATATCCTGATGCACCTGAAAAGTCCGCTTTTTCAATATTAGTATTATGAAACAGAACATTACGAAATGATACAGCTTTAAAACTGGAAGCTGTTAATACAGTATTCTGAAAATAGCAATCCCTAATTTGGGACTGATCAAAAAATATCTTCTTCAATATCATATCGGAAAAATTACAAAGCTCTAAATGACAGGCATTAAAACTTATATCAATGGCCAAGGAGCTACACTGATTAAATTTTATTCCCATAAGTTTTGATTCATTAAAAGCGACATCTATAAGCTTTGCATTCCTAAGTTGAGTGTTACTTAGGTTGCAGTTAACAAATTGACATGTTTCAAAACTTGAATCATCAAGAATTGCATTGCTTAAGTTGCAATTTATAAATTTACAATTATTAAATTCGTGGTTAGCCATATCCTTAGCACTAAAATTTTCTTCTGTGAAGTCAATATCATTATAATAAAGTTGCTCTATCAATACCTTCTCCTAGTTAGTTTTAATTTTCAGATTACACAAATTGTTTCATTAAGCTGTGCATAAAAAGCTTTATTTTAGGATCATTAATATTATTATTCCTCGTTGCGAAATAAAGTTGAGAATAGATATCACTAGGGAGGCTCCATTGTACAAGATAATTATTATCAATTAAAGCCTTAACTTCATCTTCCAACAATAAGGCTGGACCTACTCCTTTCTGTATTAAACTTAATTTTGTTTCTTCCTGTTCTATAAATATTTTTTTATTGAGAGATAACCCCTTTTTTTTAAAAAGTGACTCAGTTATCTCTTGGTGAGGACAATATCCATCTGAGCAAATCCACGTCAATCGAGACATTTCCTCCCACGAAAGCTCTTTATCTTTTTTAAAACGATGAGGAAGAACAAATACAAGTTTTTTAACATCAAGAGCTGTTAGATTTAGAGAGGAAATATTGGGATTCTCAAAAAGGAAGCCTCCATCAAGTTCATTATTTTGCAGTCCATCTATAACTTTTCCAGAACTCAAGTTCTTTAACATAATTCTTATATGACTAGAATCATCTAATTCTTTGATTACCTCAGAAAGTCTTAGACAATCTATAGGTGCATTTATTCCTATAATTAAATCACCTGTAATTGTATTTGTGATAAGACTAGCTTCGGCGTAAAGCTTATTAGTTGAAGATATGATTTCACGAGCTCTGAGGAGTATGCGCTTTCCAGAATCAGTCAGTCTCATACCTCGAGATTGACGAGTAAATAACACTATCCCTAATTCCTCTTCTAATAATTTAATATGTCCACTTATTGTTGATACTGTACTATTAAGATTAATGGCTGCTTTATGTATGCTACCTTGTTCTGCAACTGCTATAAAGGAACTCAATCGATATATATCCATAATGACAAAGATAACATTATTCCTATCAGATTGTCTGTTCAATAACATCATAACCATGGTTCAGAATATATGAATTCTCATTAATAAATTTACTCTATATCCTCAAACTATATTTTGTAACTTTTAGGAGAAGAATAATGACTCAGATAGAATTTTATAAACTAAAACTAAGCCATGAGATAGATGCTTCTGATTTATATAACCTCATTCAGAACAAGGAAAATATATTAGTAGTAGATGCAAGAAGTGAAGAACACTACACCCAAGAACATATCCCAAGTGCCATCAATATTCCTCACCGCTTAATGAATCCAAAGAGTGTCAGCCACTTAGATAAGAGTGCTCTATTAGTTTGTTATTGTGATGGTATAGGGTGTAATGCCTCAACAAAAGGATCATTAAACTTAGCAAAGCTTGGTTTTAAAGTAAAAGAACTATTAGGAGGTATTGAATGGTGGAAGTTTGATGGATACGGGACTGAAGGCTTGAAGGCGACCAAGGAATCAACAGTTCCCAAATGCTCATGTTAAGCATGTCCTAGCGCTAGTACTAACATCTATAATTTAGTCCCGCATCCATTTTTTTGAGTTGGATTAATAAAATAGATGTTAGTTCTTCTTTGACAACATTATTAATGAATGTTTGCTTATCATACCTATAAGAATTTCTTGCCAGAATGGCTAACACATTTTCCATCAATTTTGCATCTATGAATCTGTGCCTCACTATATCCCCAAAAACATCAGCTTGATGAGATATAGCATGAGCCCATCCATGATTTAATATATAACCTCGATAATCGTTTTCTCTTTCAACATAATTAATAAATTTAGCTATATATAAATCTTGATCGTAACTAATGATCGCCCCAATTATTAATATGGAAAAGGTTCTTTTAAATACATTTTGCTCATCAGTTGTATTTTCCAGTAAATTATTTCCCATATTTATCAATTGATTTGAAAGCAAATACCCCTTTTTATTCCTTCTTTAATTTATCTGGTTACTATAGCTGTATATCCTCCAATGTCAGAGGGAACTAATGTTAAATGCTTCTTTATTCCTCTTACCTGATAAAGAGGATCATGACTGACATACAATATTGTTGTTTCATTTTTCATAGCAATATTATTAAGTACTTTTAAAATAAAACTCGAATTTAAATCATCAAGACCTTGGCAAGGTTCATCTACAATCAATAATTCTGGTGTCTTTATAATGGCTCGAGCGATAAGTACGACTCGTTTCTTACCTTCCGATAATCGATGAAAAGACGTATTGTGCAAGTCACTTATCTCAAATTGATTGGCTATTTTTTTGGCTAATTCTGTTTGGAATGTTGTAGGTTGTGTATATAAACCTATAGAGTCATACAATCCAGAAATAATAACCTTGAGAACAGATTGACGTACTCTATGATTTCTTTGTAAAGCTCCAGAGACATAGCCTATTTTCTTTTTGATATCCCATATGGTTTCTCCACTGCCTTTAAGCTTTCCAAACATCCTTATTTCTTGCCCATAGGCTTTAGGATTATCAGCTTCTAATAAGCTTAATAAACTAGATTTACCACTGCCATTTGGACCACTTATTTGCCAATGTTCACCTTTGTGCACAACCCAACTAATATTAGATAGAATTGTATCTTCATAGTATTTGAGATTAACATTATTCATGTAAATAATTTCTTCTGAAATATTTTCTTGAGTATTATTGGAATATTTTTCTTCCACTAGGGATGATTTATCTGATTCTGAATAACCAACATCCTTTTTAAGATCTTCTAATGTATCAAACTCTTTTAATCCTGAAGAAGTTAATAAGAAGTATCTGGCCTCTGTAACTGGTATATCATCAAAACGACCCGTTATAACAACTAAGGCCTCTGTATGATTTTTAATATCTATAAGTTTATCTTTTATATAAGTTCTGCTATTTATATCCAAACCGGTTACTGGTTCATCTAATATTATAAGTTCTGGTTTAGATAATAGGGACTTCACAAGCATAAGTTTACGAAATTCACCTGTTGATAAAAATTTAAGGCCATGCCCCAAAACAGGTTCCAGTTGATATGAGGCAATTAGATCCTTTATTTTTTCATCTGGATAATGAGAGCACTCATAGAGAATATCTCCAATAGTCCTCCCCTTATCAGTCAAACCATCTTGATAGTCTGAAGCATCATTGTAACGTTCTTGTTCTAGGAAGCGATTTTCCTCAGCTGTAGATACTACTGCTGAATGTTTTGTTAATATGGTATCGCCGAAGGACCCTTTGTAATGGCTTGAGAAATAATCCGCCAATAGGGTTTTTCCAGATCCATTTTGACCATATATGAAAATAAGGTCTCCTTTAGATATTTTGATATTTATGTTCTTAATAAAAACTTTGTGTTTTACTAGTAAAGAAACATTTTGAGCCATGAAAAGAGTTTCATCATCATTCATATCGATATAGTGAAACAAAAAGATAAGTGCTTCAATACTTAAGTGAAATTTTATTGATTTAAATATTTAACAACTTTAGCAGGGTTCCCAACAGCTAAGGCATCAGGAGGGATATCTTTCGTAACGACAGCACCAGCACCTATGACAGCTCGGTCTCCAATTGTAACCCCTGGACAAATAGTAACATGACCGCCTATCCAACACTCTTCACCTATGGTGACAGGAACACAGTCCTCCCAAACTCTTCTTTCTTCCACACTGAGTGGATGTCTTGCTGTATAGATATGAACACCAGGAGCAATCAATGTTTTACGACCAATACGGACTTTTGCCCCGTCTAAAATGACAGCTCCAAAGTTAATAAAAACCCCTTCATCTGCAAAAATGTTTTCTCCATAATCACAATAAAAAGGAGGTTCTAGATGTATATCCTTCGCAGAGTTAGGGCATAGTTCATTTATAACTAATTTAAAATTATCAGTATAATACTCTGTCACGTTTAACCGGTGAAGTATGTGTTTTATCTTTGTCCTTATGCTTATCATTTCTTCACAATGAGCATCATAAGGTTCTCCGGCAAGCATTTTTTCTTTTTCTGTTTTCTTTGACATAGAGTTTATTATTAAACCATTGTTGTATTTTGACAAGTTAAACCTTTTATTGACAATCAATACCTACAAGCTAGACTTAGATGTAAGGGGTGAATCCATGTTCCGATCGACCAGTATTTCTATAAGAATTATTCTACTCATAGTACTCATTATATTAATGACTATAGGAATAAATGCTGTTTACATTTTGGAAATAGAAAATATTAAGAACTACAGTATTGATGAAAGCGGTAAAATAATGCTTAGTGGTCAAGAGGCAAAATTAAAAGTAGCCAACCACACAGCGGCTATTGGATTGGGTGCCCTCCTAAAAGAGGTACCAAAAGAGAATAAAGACAGTTTTGTACAATCATTTGTCGAAGACATTAGATTCGAAGAGGATGAGTCTGGTTATTTTTTTGTTTATCGAGGCACAATAAACGTTGCACTTCCAACGAATAAGGCCTTAGTGGGTACAGACCTAAAAGATAATCAGGATGTAAACGGAGTTTATTATGTAAGAGAATTGTCAGAGGCTGCAAACAGAGGAGGAGACTTTGTCACTTACGTATTTTTAAAACCTGGATACGGTGATCAGCCTAAGTTAGGTTATGCAGAAATGATACCTGGAACAGATATGTGGATTGGCACTGGTATATATATTGATAACGTTGAGGCAATTAAAAAAGGAATTAACCAATCCATTACTTCCATGATCAATCGACTAATATTGTCTATTTTGATTGCAGTCATTGGATTCTTCCTTGTTTTCTTTCTTCCCTTCTCCCTATTATTCTATCGAAGCATAACAATACCTCTATCGAAAGCGGTAAAGTTAACAAGAGATATTGCTTCAGGAGATTTAAAAAGTACAATACATTATCTTGGAAACGATGAAGTCGGTAAGCTGATACAATCCTTAAATACTATGCAAAAAAAATTAGTTCAGATAGTTAAACATATACAAGATTTATCTAAACGATTATCTACAGGAAGCTCAGAAATCAATTCAACAGCTCAGCTAGTGTCAAATGGGACTATCCAGCAAGCAGCATCAACTGAAGAAACCAGTGCTTCTATGGAAGAAATGTCCTCGACTGTTCAGCAAACAACAGAAAATGCCAACCAAACAGAAATTATTGCATTAAAAGCAAAGAATGATGCCATCAAAGGTAGTGAAGCGGTTCATAAGACAGTAGAAGCTATGCACAATATTCAATCTCGAACAGAACTAATTGAATCCATTGCTCGACAAACAAACTTACTGGCTTTAAATGCGGCTATAGAAGCGGCCAGAGCCGGAGATGCTGGTAAAGGATTTGCTGTTGTTGCTACTGAAGTTAGAAAGTTAGCGGAGAACTCTCAAGATGCTGCCGTTGTTATATCCCAACTCTCCTTAGAGAGTATGAAAATTTCAAAGGATTCAGGTGAATTATTTGACCAACTTTTACCGGGAATTCAAAAAACATCTGATCTTGTACAAGAAATAAGTACCGCTTCCAGAGAGCAGTCAACAGGTATAGAACAGGTAAATTCCGCATTAAGAATACTAGATGAAACAGTACAACAAAATGCTGCAGTATCAGAAGAACTTTCAGGGATGGCCCAAGAATTTGAAGTTAGCGCTAAACATTTAAATGAGACGGTTAGTTTTTTTAAACTGTAGTCTTCCCTTTTTTAGAAATAAGATAATTGTCTTTTTTTGATTCCGGAGGTACAGTGACAAAGGTTAAATTAATGATGGATACAACAGAAGCAGAATTACTTAAAAGAGATCGAAGATTAATTTCAACATGGGAACTTTATGTTCAGTACCTAGAAGAACTCTTAGACAGCAATGATATAGATAAAGGTATTAAATTCTTAAAAGAATTAGATCTGCATACATTAGATTACACTTGGATTCCCTCTTGTAGTGAATGCAATAAATTACTCATAACTGGAGCAGCCTTTTATTCAATAGCAGATCAAAAGGATAAAGCTTTAGATTTATTACAGAAAGCATTTTTATTTGATCATCATCTACCAGGTTTTTATAGTGAACAAGATTTCCTTTTGGAACAACAAGAAAGGCAAGTAAGATCAGGTATACCAGTTGAGAAACCTAAAAAGCTGGAACAGGCTTTTTTTGATCCCTATTTTGTAGATAAAAAAGCTCCTTCAAGAACGGAATATCATTTTAAAAGTATTGAAAGTACACCATTTTGCTGGATTGAGAAGGGAGAATTAAATCGCAAACAGCAATGGTGTAGAATAAGTAAAAAGATGTTAAAGAAAGGTGATAGCCTATACAAGTATCGCTTTTTTACAGGAGCAAACGACAGTCCAGAAGAATTTGATATTATTGATGCTAAGGCATTTGAAAATAATGATGCTGCAGTAAAAAACAAAGAAAGATATGAATCGAATAAATATAAACTAGAAGATTACAATTATAATACAAATTATTGTGCACCCTATATAAGTAGATTTTACAAAACACTTACTGGTTTTAATTTGCAGGCAACTCTCGAGACCATAGCGTCTCCCCCTGTCTATCCAACTCAATACATTCTTAATTCTTTTACAGATAAATTTGAACGGAAATTTCTCGAGGATGATTATGTGAATGGCCAAGGAGGAGGCCCCTATGTGGAACTCCTCTATGTTTTAATAAAATGTGGTTATTTAACAGATATTATTAAACTATTACCTCAACTACCATCTCATATGCCCTATCTTATGTTACTCTTTGATTCTGATGAGGTAAGGTTTGCTATTAATTCCTACTTGAACAATGAAAATCATGGGAAGATGATAGATATTGCCATTAAGACTTTTTCTCGTAGAAAAAGCCAAACATTGATTGATTTAGCTATCTATGGCAAAGAAAACCCTCTATTCCTTGAGAATCTTGCTATATGTTTAAATCTCTATGAATTCCATTTTTTTGATGAATACTATCATTATCCCAATTGGAACATTCCAGAATTTAGTTTTATGAGAAAAGCTAAAAGTGTTGCTTTACTTGATTTCTTTATTACAGACATAAAATCAATACCTATACTAATGAGAATGAAAGAAGAATTAGCCTTACCTACCGCATCAGTAGAAATGTTTGGTACGGATAGACTGGCATTCTCCTTACCCTTTTTGTGTCGTACAATAGCCTTAAACCTAGCTTGGCATGGCGACAGTAAATATGAACTTTGGTTTAAAGTTTTTAGTACCTTTGATAATCCGATAATAACCAAAGCTTTTCTTGATAATACTATGAAGATAATAGAATCAATAAAAACTGAAAACTAGGAATTGTTAACTAATTCTATAAAACGACTAGTTACTTTATTTTGCAATATCTGCAATTTTTCCTTTTACAGCATGAAGGTAATCATCTCTATCTAGTATAACTTGTATACCTCTTTGTCCAGCGCTCATACAAATTTGTTTATGTTGAATAGCTGTTATATCTAAGTGGACTGGCCAATTTTTATTGACTAGAGAGAGGGAACTAATACCTCCTACTTTTAATCCTGTTTTATCTTCTGTTAACTTTTGACTTGCCATTTGAAGTTTTTTTTCACCTGTTAGGATTGATAACTTTTTTAAATCCAATTCACCATTTGCTGGAATGATTGCCAAATAAAAATTATTAGCATTATGAAGACTCTGCACAACAAGTGTTTTATATAATTGAGTATAAGGTAATTTTAACATATCAGCGACTTCAATGGCATTATGGAAATCCCCATCACCATATTCAATTATTTCATAAGGAATTTTCTGTTGATCGAGGAAGCGCATACTATTTAATTTTTTTTGTTTCTTCATAAACTAATTCCAAGGGACCTAATATATTTTTGTGCGTACTATTAATGAATACTCATATTTTTTATTTTACCACCAAAACGTTCTATAGTTTTAGCCACTTTATTTTTGTCATCAGAAGTGATAAGAAGTTTTTTATTATTCTTTCTTTAGTCTCCTGTCACTTTTTAAATATATTGTATATTGCTCTTTATAGATTTGAATATCTTCTACTATTAAATATCATGTTAAAAAAGAGCTCAGTAATAGATCCTTTTAAATACTGAAAAATCTATTACATATAACTCATTTTAAAAATTAGATTCCAAAAACGAAGAATTTAATTTTCAACTTTTAAGTATTCAAAAGCATCATCAATATCCCAACCTCGAGGATAGTCTGCCAAGTATACTTCTTTGTTAAAAGACATTTTCTGATATTGACTATAACTATTAGAGTATCTGTAACCACTTTTTAAGTAAAAAGCAGAAAGAGATATAGCTTTATCATCAACAAATATCATAAAAACATTTGTCACAGACACACTACGCCTTAATACTTGCTCTAAATCTATATTTGGAGAATCTAAAGTTACTTCCTGACTTAGATGGTTCATTGCAGATAGAAAATATGCTACAGTAACAGGACTATCAGATTTGACCTTAGGTCCTTCTAAGATCGCAGGTAATCCTTTCTGTTTTTTCTTATTAATTGTTTTCTTTAATTTATACTCAGCACTATTAATATATTCATAAGCATCGTCTAGATTATCAAAATATAATACACCAGAAGAATTGGGGAAATAATCAGAAAGCTCTGTACCCTTCGTTAGATTAGCATAAGTCTTTTCTTTTTGTATTGACGAACAACTAAAAAACATGAAACTAGTTATAGTGAGTAGTAATAATTTTTTCATTTATCTATTCCTTTTTCAAATTTTCATTTAAATAAAATAGATTATAAGTGAGTTTTAATCAATATAGATGGATACACACTCTTCATTTTTCTTTCACCATTATCAATCTGATATTTAAGATTTTACTTACTGCATTTTATCGATTTTGACTGCTTGGCTTGGTCCTTTTGACTGCTAGGTTTGGTCCTTTTGGTTACTAGGTTTCGACCTTTTGGTTACTAGGTTTCGACCATTTGGTTACTAGGTTTCGACCATTTGGTTACTTGGTTTGGTCCATTTGGTTACTTGGTTTCAACCATTTATAAGTAAGCAAAATCGACGTTTTTCAATAGGCAAAATAATATATCAGTACTAGTCTTTTAACTTATGAATACTAAGGGCTTCAAGATAGACTTTTCCCTCTCGGATATGTATCTGCCCAAGGACTTCAATAGGAGTATCATCATCCAGGTTGATACCAAAGTTTACTTCAACAGGGACAATCCCCTCTAAGACTTTACCATCTGTATATCCTATAAGAAAATCAAATGTAATCTTGTCTCCAATTTTGGGATTTGAAATTCTCCCTGGCCAGATTACATATGTGTTTTCATATAAATAAGGATTTTCTTTCACTTCTGAATAAGGATAATTGGTGTCTAGAGTCGCAAAACTAGGTTTATCCAGATGGCTCAATAAAGAACTAACCCTATCTTTAATTAAGCCATTGACATTCCCCATTAATAAATAATTGATCTCTTTACGAACAAGGTTGTCTTTATGATCCTGAAAATACCGATTAACTCTTTTAAGCCCTGCTTTGATTTCATTTTCTGTTAGTACAGTTTGATATTCTCCAGACATATCAAAATATTGATCAACATCAATATCCAAGGAGACTCCATCACGTTTTTGTTCTTCCATATGGCTCATGATCAAAGGATAAGTTAAGACACTACCAGAAATAAGAACAATAGCCACAATTACAACTGATAATATAGGTCGCATTAGATCCCAGACAGATCCTAAGTTAGGGAGATAATATCCTTTTTTGCTTTTATCAAGAATATCCGGTAATAGATTAGGATCTTCTACATCCCTTAATAATTTGAGAGCACGCTTTGCCATTTTTTGATTAGGATAATCATCAAGAATATTTAGATACAAAGAGAGAGCCTTGTCAATATTACGTCTTCTTAATGCTAGATAGCCAATACCTAGATAGGGAAATAAATTTTCATGATCAAGTTGTTGGGCTCTTTTCAGGTAAGATTCTGCAGCTCCAAAATCATTTAAATGAAGACAGGAATATCCAAGGAGAATATAAAAATCCATGTTGTCACGATAGGTAAAAATTTCTTTTTCTAATAATCGTATTACAGCATTGTATTTTTTCTTATTGTATAAACTTTGTGCTTTTTTTAGTACCCCCTCTACTTTCATTGTTGTAGATACGCATCCTGCCTTCTTTCTAGTTCTTTGAGGACTTCTTGTAGTACTGTCAATTCTTCTTGAGTTAAGGTCTCAGGTGTTCTCAGTCTTGTATTAATATTATCCAACAATTCAATAACTGCTGTATAGTCATTTTTCATTTGTATTGTCTTGTCCCTTGTTGGATTTTCTATATCTGACGAACTATCCGTCAATATTTCAGAAACTGGTGACAAGCTGGCGCCTTGATTCAGATTAAAGCCTTCATTATTTTGAATCCCCAATAGAATTTTAATTTTACGTTCTTCCTGGGGTGTCATGATCTTATCTTCATATATCTGGGCTACTGCAGAGTCATTAAAACTATAGGGCGGTAAATTAAAATCTCTTGAGGGGTCTGCTTCAAAGGACCATAGGTTTTCTTCTAAACGTTTCCAGTTGGCAAATACAAGTCTACTTGGTTGGGTCACCCCACTGATGGCATTTGTCATGACCATTAGTCCAGGATTTTTATTGCCTCTCGATATCCAAAAAGGAGGCATATCATTAGTAAACACTCTTTCATTTTTAATAGTTTGACCAGCTGAAAGATTAAAATGATCACCTTTTTCTCCAAGATAAGTATCAATAAGGAATAACAAACCAACCTTGGCAGAACGTTCTGAAATATTCTTTATATTAACATCAATTTCTAGTCCATTGGCTGTCATGGTATTCTTAGATACAATAAAAATATAATCCACGATGATGAGATAAAAAGGGTTTTGATAGGCCACTTTTACTCCAGATGCGGTTTTACTTACATTAATATCAAAGGCGTTTCCCTTACCAAGTACATAAGACTTGTCATTCTCCCTTAAGGAAAAAAAGCTAGTTCTAGGATCATCTGCAAAAAAGAATGATTCATCAGTTTGTGTATTTTTAATGATTACCGACCCATTACGCTCATTAATATTAAGAGATAGAGATCCTTGGCTTACCTCCAAGGAATACACACTAACCACATTGAAAATAAGGAGCCATGTTAATAAGAGGTAGAATCCTTTCTTATTGACCATCAACTTGTACTCCTTCTTGTAGGAGCTCTACATAGTAGAATTCCTTTAGTTTTAACACCCGTTCCTTAAGATCAATAAGGGCTTTAAGCTTTTGGATATCATCATTATTTTGAATGGTCATATCCTGTATATTGGCATCCTTAGAGTTTAGCTGTGTTCTCAGAGCTTTATTTTCTGCTTCTAAGTTATCAATACGAGCCTGTAAAGCTCTGTTTTGGTCTTCCTGAGATTTTAGATTATCAGATATATCTACTAATTGGTTTTCCAAATTCTTAGATTGTAGAATAGCCAATTTGTTTTGATAATCCTTTATAGCGTTGCGATATTCTACTTCTCTCTTCTGGAATTCTTCCAAACTTTCAAGATTCTCTTCATGACTCCACTTGATTAACTTCAATAGTTCTTCTTCTCTTCTTTTTAAGGAAATAAGAGTTACTCTGTATTTAGCTGCTTCAAACTTAAAGGACTTGGGATATTGTTGAATGACAACTTGGTAAGCTGTCATAGCTTCTTCCCAATGCCCTGTTTCATAAAAACACTCACCTAACCAAAAATGTCCATTTGAGATTAGAGAAGAATCAGGATATTTATTAATAAAATCAGTTAGAACATTAATGGCCTTGGCATATTCTTTTTGGAAAAATAACAATCGTCCTTTTTGATATATACCTTCAGGATAATTGGTATTATTAGGGAAGTTTTGAAGAAAATACTCCAAGTTCTTTTCAGCTTGTACAAGCTCAAGAGTTGTTACATAGACTTTACCTAACCAAAAATAAGCATCCCCTTGAAGATTAGCTTTATCAGAGTCCAATAGGATATTACGCAAGCTCTCAGTAGCTTCGCTGTATTTGCCCTGATTATATTGATTGATAGCAGTGTTTAAAGCACCATCATTGACTTGAGCAAAGGATAGACTTGCTGTTAATAGATATAATATCCAAAGTTTTCTCTGCATAACCTCGACCTAAAATGGTAGTTTTCTTAATCAATTATCGACACATTGTGTCTTAATCTATATCTCATTTACTTCTTAATGTATTTATATAAGACTTTTTGTCTTTTGCCTTAAAGAAAGCACTCCCTGTTACAATAACATCCGGTGCATAGGTTTTTATAACATTAATAGTATCACTATTAACACCGCCATCAATACTAACTAATAGACTAGGATTGACACGACTTGAGATCTCTCTGATTTCTTCTATTTTGTTCAAACATCTCGGTATCATTATCTGACCACCAAATCCAGGATTTACAGTCATAACAAGAACTAGATCAAGATAAGGAATCAACTCCTTAATAGCACTTACAGGGGTCGAAGGAACAATACTTATGCCTGCTTTGACACCCCCTTGTTTAATCAGTTCCACAGTTCTATGGGAATGAACCTCTGCTTCCATATGAAAGGTGATATAATCAGCACCTGCTTTTATGAAGTTATCTATATGACTTTGGGGATGTTCCACCATTAAGTGAACATCTAGAGGTAAATCTGTTTTAGTATTGATATCCCCTACCATTTTATGCCCGAAGGTTATGTCAGGGACAAAAGATCCATCCATAACATCCAAATGTACCCAGTCAGCACCCCCTTCTTCCATAAGTTTTATACTTTCTTTACCTAATGTAAAATCAGCCGCTAGGAAAGATGGCGCAATTATTGTATGCTTATTCATAGTTAACTTTTAACACTTTTATTCCTTTTATTCAAACTGTTATTCAAACACAAATTAAAAGAATTAAGTTTACTCAGATTGACTAAAATTTTAGGTCTGCTATAATAGAAATAAGGGCTATGGGATTTTTGATTCGTGAAACCATCTAATTCAATAAGATCAACTGAATTTAGACCATTACTGGATGAAGCCTATAAGGCCCTTGAATTAGGACAATTTGAAAAGGCGGGGCAAAAATTAGAACAGGCATTACAGATCTCTTTCGATGACTGGGAACTTTTGTCTGCACTTAAATGTGTTGAGTATTGGCGACAAAGAAAAGATAAACTAGACAACATTAACGATTCTATAGAGTTGGCAGAAGTGAGACTTTATGAATGGAAGGGTTTTGTGTCTCGTTTTGTTCCTAAGCTTAAGGCGGATCAATTAATGGCTACACATGCCATTCAAAGATGGGTATTTAACTCAGCTATAAAGAGTTATGAATCCATAATTGACGAGACTAGTGAGAAAACCCCTGAAGTCAGGCTCAAACTGGGGCGGTTGTACAAAGGGATAGGTGATTATGAAAAAGCACAGGACTATCTAGAAGATGCCCTTAGTAAGATGCCTTCTGCACGTGTCTATGCCGAACTGGCTGATACTTATGCACTAATTGGTCAGCTTAAATACGCAAAAGTCTTCTTTAGGGAAGCTTTTTTTATTGGAGCTGAAAAGATTGAACTTGAATATTTAGAATCAGGTTTAATCCGTAAACTTTTGGATACTTTAAAAGAGGATGGTTACAGCGGCAGAGAACTGCAGGAATGGGTTCCGGTGTATGGCGTTTTGCATGGAATATTTAATATAAAACGAGAACTTAAACCGGTAGAACTTGGTCAACTCAAGCAATCAATATATTCACTTAATGCTATGATGCAGGATAACAAAGAGGAGTCCAAGTACATAATTCCAAAGTTGATAAACCGTTACTTTTGGCTGATCGATCACTATATAGGTAAGAAAGAAGATCGTAGCCGTATAAATGAGATGTTGAAAAACATCAAACATCTGGATGCCAGGATTTACCAGAAATACATTAACTAACACAAGGAGCTTACCAAAATGAGTGAAGAGATTATTAAAGAGATTACCGAGAAGCTGCACGAAGAGCAGTGGACACGAACAACTCTTAACAACTTTTCGATCGGTAATTTTTCAGAATTAGATAATCTGCTCGATAAAATTGATGATTCAGAAACAGAAGATGAAATACTAGAAATCTGTAACACCCACTTGGTTGATTCCAAGAATTCCATTATTGCTCTCTATTTATCGGGAATGATTTCCTTAGGTAAGCAATTGGTAGATGATTCTAATATAGTCATGTTGATTAACTTATTCTCACGAAATCACAAGTGGAATATTGTTGAATATTTAGCCAACAGAATCTTGAGTTTTGGTGAAAACAAGTATGCCCTTAGAACACTTACTGAATGTTATACTAACGAAAGTGATGAAGAAAAACTTTATGATGTATGGGAACGCTTAATCAAAGTTGATTTTGAAGAAGCAGACATCGTTCGAAAGATTGCTGAATCAAAAGAAGAAAAAGGTGATACAGAAGCAGCTGTAGAATACTACAAGAAAGCCATGCACAGATACATCAACAAAAAGATGTATACCAACATTAGGGATATTTGGATTAAACTGATTCAATATATTCCTGAAGATTTTGACCTTTTCTTCCTTCTTGAAAGAAAAATTGCCAAGAGTATGAGCAATGAAAGAGCATCCCTACTACTGGAAGATTATTTTCCTGTGTTAAAAGAAAAGGAAATGTGGGATCAAGCTCTAGAAGTTCTAAAGAGAATTCTATCCTATGATGCAAAGAATCTTAAGGCTCGTAAAGACATAGTAGATATCTATAAAAAGAAATATGAAGGTCACAGTCAGTTAGATGAATATATTCGCGTATCAAATCTATCACAGGGATGGCGTAATGTTCATGAAGCCATTAGTGATTTTGAAAAACATATTAGTTTTGACAAGGGTAACTTTGTACATCACAAAACTTGGGGTGTTGGGCGGATAAGCAAAATCGAAGGTGACAACATTGTTATTGATTTTGTACGGAAACGAGGACACTCAATGTCTCTTAAGATGGCAGTTAGTGCTCTAACCTCCCTTCAAAAAGATCATATTTGGGTTTTAAAAGCAATTTGGTCAAAAGAAAAACTTAAGAAATCTGTAAAAAAAGACATTCCCTGGGCTCTTAAAATGATCATTAAGAGTTTTGATAATGTTGCAGATATGAAGAAGATCAAAAAAGAACTTGTTCCTTTTGTCCTAACACAAGGGGAATGGTCTAGTTGGTCAACTGAAGCTCGCCAGACTTTAAAAACTAACTCCGAATTCGGTAACCTTCCTGATAAAGCAGATCAGTTTGTTGTTCGTGATAAGCCAATTTCTTTTGAAGAGAAAGCTTTCAATACGTTTAAGGCTGAAAAAAACTTTTTTAATAGAATATCCACTCTGCATGAGTTTCTTAAATTATCAGATCCTGAAAGTGAATACTTCTTGGAACTATTCGCCTATTTTTCCAACTTCTTAAAAACCTTTAGTAATGTTAATGAACAAGTAATGGGATCTTTTCTACTTATTCAAAAACTTGTTAAACAGTATCCTTTCCTTAACCCTGGATATAATTACAAGTTCATTGAATTATTTGATGAAATAGAGGATATCAATGATCTTTTTCAAAAACTTGATGACAGCGATCTTCGAAAAGAGTTTCTTATACAGGTTAAGAAGAATGTTGCTAATTGGCCTGAAATCTATTGCAACTTGTTCCCCTACTACCTGACTAGGTTCATTGTAGATGAATTACGAAATAATAAGAAAACGGAAGAGCTTCAAGGTTTGATATCTAATATCTTAGAAAGATACAGAGATATGAGGGAAGCTCTTATTTGGATTGCAAGAAACATTGTAGAAGAACCATGGTTTGAAGAATTAGGATTTCATTCCGAAAAATTCTATATTGCCATGATTCACTTATTAGATATTACAGGACGGGATATTGAAAACCGTAAAGAAGTATCTAACAATAGAAAATATAACAGACAAATTCATAATTTCTTGTTTAAAGAAGAAAAACTCAAGACTCATTTTGAAACAGCAGATGCAGAAAGTGTGTCTCGCTTGATTACACTTCTGGAAGATGTCAAAGATCTTGATCCTACCCTTGTTATTAACCTTAAAAATATCATCACAGATAGATTCCCTGACTTCAAGTTCTTCACGAGAGGCGTTCAAGCAAGCGAAACTAAGCGAAAAGCAGCTCCAAAAGCTATTCTTTGTACTTTGGCAAGCTACAATGCTAAGCAACAAGAACTTAAACAAATCATTGAAGTCGAAATACCTAAGAACTCTGCAGAAATAGGTTCTGCTATTGAATTAGGAGACTTAAAAGAGAATGCAGAATACAAAGCTGGTAAGGAAAGACAGGAATATCTAAATGTTAGTGTCGGAAAATTAAAAGCAGGTATCGGGAATTCAAAAGTTGTTAATGCTAAAGATGTAAAAGGTGATACAATAGCTTTTGGTACTAAGGTGGTTTTAACCAATCTAAATACAAATGAAGAGGAAGAGTATAGCATCCTTGGACCATGGGAATCTGATCCTAATAACAAGGTTATCTCTTACTTATCTCCTTTAGGTCATGAACTTCTCGAAGGTAAAGTTGGTGATTCTTTGAAATTCACCATCAATGAAAGAGAATATGAATACAAGGTTGAAGGCATCACCGTACTAAACTTTTAATAACACAAGGTACATTAATGCGCCAAAAACTATTATTATTAGTCCTATTATTTTCTGCACACCTACTGTGGGCAGAAAATAAGGACGTTATCGTTCTTATGGATACATCTTCGTCCATGTTTGACTCCTATAAAGATGTTAATGATTATCTTTTTACAGATCTTCTTAAGAAACATCTCAATATAGGAGATCACTTTTATTTTATTAGTTTTGATGAAAAACCAAATTTGGAGATTACACGTCAGATTAATTCAAAGGCTGATATAGAACAAACTCTAAACCAACTATTATTAATTCAACCATTAGGGGAATACACGGATCTATTATTAGCATTAGACTATCTACATCAGTATACCAGTGATTTAGCTCCTGAGAGCCAGAAAGTCATCCTCGTATTAACAGATGGAATACATGATCCTCCTCCAGGATCAAGTTATGTATTTAATTCTCAAGAGGCGTTGAAAGAGGCTATCAAGAAAAAGGGAGATATTCTTCGTCAGGAAGGATGGAATATTAATTTAATTCAGATCAATGAAAAGCAAGATGACCAGATTGATATTGAAGTTAAAGACTCTACTTCTGATTTAGTTAACACTGAGGAAGAGTCTTCTTCTCAAACTGATTCAAAGGGAAAGACGTCCTCCTCTAATAGTATTAATCCAGCATTAAACAAAGAAGAACCAAAAGATAATTCAGAACCTTTAGGTACAAATGTGTACGAGGATTTGTCTAATGAGTTAAATACTCCTGTTGTTAACTTTGAACAAACAGAAGATATGTCAGAAAAAGCTCTTGGTTTACCCAGAATTACAATGGAAAGGGATTTGGGGATTATTAAACGTTCTGGAAAAATTAAGATACATCTCATTAATAATACCAACCAAGCTAACTTAATTAAAATACGAAAACTATTTGTTGATAATCGTAATGTTTTGGCAAGTCCTGTTGATATTTTTCTAGATCCTCAAAAAGAAAGGAATATTAAACTATCTGTTGATTTCCCATCATCTATTGAGAATGGACAACAACAGGATGTGTTCCGGTTTAATTTTGCAAAAGGGTTTGATGCAACTCCTAATAACTTTGTGATAACTTATGAATTGAAAGAAAATGGCTTCTTCGATAAGAATATTGTTTTAATTATAGCTACTCTTTTTGTAGGTGTACTTGTTATTATTATATTGTTTTCTGTATTCTTAAAGATCTCTCATTCCATGTCTCTTCCTCTTGCTTCCCGTAATCGGGAACAGGAAAATGTGGTGCACAATTCCAGAGCTTCTTATAAGGAAGAACAACAAAAGCAAACAGCTTTGGTTAGTGATAATGATATCTCTTCACAGACCAGGAATCCTTCGGTGAAGAGAACGTCCTTATCTACTTCTGGAGGAAGTTCTTCTCCAACAGCTAATAGCCTACCACTACGTACAGAGAAAAAGAGATCTCATGTTAAAAAAGGTCAAAAGATAAGTCTTGCTTCTTTATCCAATAATTCTGATGCAACAGACTTGTCTTCACCCTCTCCACAACATTATGGAGAACAAAGAAGAGAAACCCCATATAAACCACCGATCATGGCTTCACTAGACGAGAATGGCTTACCAAAAGCTCTATTAATGAGGGTTTTTATGGAAGGCGGTTTAGTGGAACAAAATAGATATCAAGGGAATTTTAATACGAAATATTTTCAGGATGGTCAAAGCCATATAGTAGGTGGTCGTAATCATAGTTTTAAGATTTTTCTTAAACCTATAAATGGATACATTGGAAAGATAACATTAGAAAACGGTCATTATAACTTTTACCGTAATCAATCTAATAACAATGTACTTAATACAGAAGAGTTAATTAAAGATTGTGTTGGAGTGGAGATAAAAGTAAAATCTAAAACCAACCAGATACTTTCCATATATTTTGAACCTTACCGTTCACCTTTGGATGAACTAAATGCTCTTATGCGTCAGGTTCGTTCTTCTTAGTTTCTGATTCATTGGCTTTGTCTACAGCATCCTTGGACATGCCCATTTCTTCTAGTACGGAGTAAGCATATTTTCTTAGAAAACCGTTTTGCTTTTCTCCTGCTAGAGGGATTATTTTATTCTTCATACCTGTTAGATTATTATTTTCAATACCTCTTAAGCCATATATCTGGATGATATAATTCTTGTGAGTGAGAAACTTTTCATAAAGGCTACTGAATCCAGAATATTTTGTTGTTGCTATGTTTTTACCAATAACATCTAGTATCCATGATTTATCTTCATCCCATTCCTCTTTCATTACTTTTTCAATTGAGGACTTCAGACTGCCCTTATCATGTTCTAATAGTACAAGAAAAGCTTTTTGCCGTAATTTAGGCTTAGTATCTTTATTCTCAAATAATTCCTTGAGATAGCTTTTACCTTTACCCGATTCGAATTGACCTACAGTATCCATAGCCTGAAGTTGAACCTTTTCGACTGGATCCTTCCTAGCCATATAAATAACATTATCCAGAGCCTCTGTATATTTCTTCTCCCCTATTCCTTTAAGGGCTTCAATTCTAATCTTCCAGTAAGAATCTCGTAAGGACTTAATAAATAGTTCTGATAGATCTTCATTTTTATGTTTAATTAAAGCGCCTAAAGCTTCCGTCCTAATAAAGGGATCTTGATCAGTCATAATGGAAATTAGGACATTGTGACTTTCACTAGTCTCTATTTCTCCTAATGCCCATATTGCAGCCAAACGCATATCCTTATCTTCTTCATCACTATCAGCGATTTTAATAATACGTTCTAGAGTGTCTATATTATGAATACGTCCTAAGCTTCGTAGTATTTCAGGACGAACACTATCGTCTATATCGTCATCATCTAATAAATCCAATAAGTGCTTAGCATCATCAGCATCTCCAACAGCTCCAAGATCTCGTATGGCTTCTAAAGAAATAACTCGGTCTTCATCTTCTAAATAATCATCCACTACAGAACGTAAATCTTTATACTTGATGATTCGAAGATAGGATAAACTAGCTAATATCGAGGCTTGGTCATCAAAAGCCTCAGTCTTTAAGGCATTAAGGGCCCATTCTGCTGCGATATCAGTCTCTTGCTCTTTGAACAAATCAAGTATGGCATTGTTAAGTTTAGTATTTGATGACTGATCCAGTAGTTTTAACAAATCTGCATTATATTCTTCTTCCTTTTCTTTTTTTAAGTCAGTGATGAGACTAATAACTTGATCATCTATTCCGAATTGAATGGTATCTTTACGATCCTGTTTAATGCTCTTTATATCATCATCACCATAAACAGGAGTTATAAGCAAAGATATTAAAAGAAATAAATATATCATCTGCGCCTCTTATTAATTAGTTCACGTATAAAGTCGACTTTAACCAAATAGTAAAAAGTTAGAGTTAGTAGTCCATAGATTAAGGACCCAATGGCTAGAATTGTAAACCCTTCAATAGTACTTCCTTGACTCCATATACCTTTAAGATAATACACAAAGCCAATTAATCCAATTAATGGTACTATAGATCCGACTACACATTTGACAGTTGTGTTTAAAAGAGGAATTACATCATGAAAGCTTACCTTTATCCCCTTGTTAGCAAATAAATAGAATAAGCCTATGATAAAAGATATGGAATTGGCTGTAGCTAAACCAGCAACACCTAATTTGGTGTGCATGAGATATATACTTAATCCGACATCACATATTACAACGAGGATAGAAGATTTAAGAGGTATGAAATAATTACCTTGGCTATAGAAGTATCGGTTTGTAAAATTATAGGCTCCGACAAAAAATAATCCGATTGTGAATTGAATAAGCACCTTATTAGTCAGAATTGTTCCTGCAAGGTCAAAGTTTCCTTTCTGTAAGGACACTGCGATTAAAGGTAAACCTGCTACAAATAGATATAAAGAAGAAGGAATTTGAAAACTTATAAGATTACTTAACCCTCTCAACATTGTAGACTTTGCCTTTTCATATTCTTTATTAGCAATTTCCTTACTCATCTTGGGAAATAAGACAGTAGTAGTAGCATTAGTGAATAATCCATAGGGCAATTGCCAGAAAACAATGGCATAACTAAAGGCTGCAATACTTCCTTCTGTCAATCTGGAAGCTAAATTATGAGCAACCAGTTGATTTACAGTGAATATAGAAGAAGTTACCATAATAGGAAGCCAGTTTGTTAAAACTTTCTTCATTAAGGGGGATTGAAAGTTAAAAGACGGTATTATCGAAAATTTTTCGCGGAAGAATACCGGTAATTGGATGAGTATCTGTAATACTCCTCCTACTAAGACTCCAATGACCATACCAAAAGGACCTAATTTTTTATAAAAAACAATTATAGAACTTATGACAGATATAGAAAAAATAATGGGAGTAATAGATGTTAAGAAAAAACGTCCCTTCACATTTAACACTGCCATAATGACAGCACTTATGGAAACCAATGGCAAATACCAAATAAAATATTTAAAGATTTGCGAAGCCAAAACGCGTTTAGCCTCATTATCATAAACTAAAAGTGTATTTATAATAGGATAAGAAAAGAAAAGTACAAGCAAACCTAAAGGTATAAGTACTATTAATTGGAATCCCAAAAGTGATTTTGTTAATTTAACCGCTTCTTTAGGATCTTCCTTTTCAGCTAAACTTAGAGACGGTATAAAGGCACTTGATAAAGCACCTTCAGCCATCAATTTCCGCAGGTTATTGGGGATATTAAATACCCCATTAAGAACATCTGCAATCCATGTTATCCCAAAATACTTAGCTAAAATCATAGTACGAACATATCCAAGAATACGGGAAAGCAAAGTACTAGCCATTACAATAGCAGTATTACGTGATGTAGATCTATTTTTGCCCATATTGTCTAAAAAAACTCTCTTTGAAGGAATGAAAATGACCTTCTCTTATACTTTGTCTTATTTCAATCATCATTTGATGTAAAAAATGCAAGTTATGTATAGTTGTCATCATGGGACCAAGGATTTCCTTTGCCTTGAATAAATGTCTAAGATAGGATTTAGAATATGTTTGGCAGGCATGACATGTACAACCAGGATCGATGGGTGTAAAATCAGTCTCATATTCTTTTCTTTTAAGAGCTATAATACCGTTTCTCGTGAATACTGTTCCATTCCGGGCTATACGCGTAGGATAAACACAATCAAAGATATCGATTCCATTTTCTACAGCTGCAAAAATATACTCGGGAGTTCCTATACCCATGAGATAATGAGGTTTTTCTGAGGGTAAATAACTGGCAGTCATTTCTAAATGCTTTAAAAACTCCTCAAAAGGTTCTCCTACAGATAACCCCCCTATGGCCACGCCTGGTGAATCTAATTCAAGGATTTCGTCGGTAGACTTTCTTCTTAAGTCCTCGTAAAAATTACCTTGGATAATTAAGAAAAGTTTTCCCAAATAGTCATCGGGAGCTTCTTTTCTTTGAGCCATACTTCTAGCAGCCCATCTAGTAGTTCTATCAGAGGCTTCTAAAGCTTGACGATAATCAATACCGGGTGCTGTACAAACATCAAGTGGCATCATAATATCTGAGCGGAATATGGTTTGTATATCAACTACCTTTTCCGGGCTGAGCTCATGATAAGCTCCATCTATATGAGAACGGAATCTCACTCCTTCTTCTTTTATTTTGCGAAAAGGCGCCAAGGAAAATACCTGGAATCCGCCTGAGTCTGTTAAAATATTGTGATTCCAATTGGCAAATTTATGTAGACTTCCTGCTTTTTTAATAATTTCTATACCTGGACGTAAATAAAGATGATAAGTATTACCAAGTATTAAGTTAGGCCCAATTTCCTCAATACCTTTATGACTAATGGCTTTGACAGCACCATTAGTACCGACAGGCATAAATGCAGGAGTTTGCACATCTCCATGTGGAAGATGCATAACCCCATTTCGTGCTTTACCATCGGTTTCCTTAATTGTAAACATTAAAACTCCTCTATGTTTTAGCCTTGGAGAATAAAAAGACTCCAAAGATGAAGACAAAAATCACACCAAACCATGCACCAAATGCAGGTGGTAATATATCAAGTTTTGCCATTATTACAGTAACTAATTGGATTACATAATATCCAACTCCTATAATAAGACTGGATAACAGACTCATTAATAGAATATTTTTTTTAAATCTTCCACCCAAGGCACAAGAAATGAAAGCCACAATAAAGGGTGTAAAAGCAAAGGCAAACCTATTGTAATAATCAGTCAGAGCTACTTTATAGGGAAGATTACCTTTTTGCAAGAAATGAATATACTCTTTTGCTTCAGTTAAATTCATCTCATCAATATCTGTTGTTTGTTTTTTAAAAACTTCAGGATCTTCATTGAATTTCTCTTCAGATATTTGATCATAATCTTCTTCGAAATAAACTTCATTCTCAGAAGATTTTAAGAAAACTCTCGCTTTATTAAATGTCCACTGTGTATTTCTATATTCTGCATAATCAGCATCAATTCGTCTGAGGATAGTACCATCGCTATTTCTTTCAAGGTAGATAAGGCCTGATAATGTTTTTGTTTTATCATTGTAATAATTAGCAAAATATACGATTCTCCCTTCCTGACTCATTTTGATAACATTGGAATTACTATAATTAGTTTGTTGATGTAATAATTCTCTAGATAGATTATTTTTATTTTTGTAAGTAGGAATAACTACATAATTATCAAAAATAAGACCAGTGACAGATATGAGTAAACCTAATATAAAAACGGGGATGGTCAGATATAGTAATGAGACGCCAGAACCAAATACAGCTATAAGCTCATTATTTGCATATAAATCACCTAAAGAAAATGATACAGCAAACAACAAAGCTACTGGTAAGGAAAAGGATACACATTTAGGTAGATATAATAAAGCAAGATATGCGACCTGTACTAAATTGACTTCATTTTGAAGATATCTCCATAAATTAGTAAATAAATCCAGTAATTCTAATATGGTTACAAAGAAAAAAACGGCTACAATAAATACAGGTAGAATTTTCTTTAAAAGCATTTTTTGTAGTATCATCGTTTTAACCTGATACTAAAGAGGATTAATCCTAATGTAAACATCAAAATATTAGGCGTCCACATGGAAATCACCGGGTTCAAATTTGCTTTATACCCCAAAGTTCTTCCACTAACCAATAGTCCCCAATATATGAGTGATAATAAAACACCAATTCCAAAACCAACAGATCGGCCGCTACGTTTGCTAAATAATCCAATAGGAAACGCAATAAAGGTAAAAACAATACATGAAAAAGGAAGGCTAAATTTCTGATTAAATTCTAATTTCCAACTATGAATAGAACGATCTTCTTTTATCTTCATTTTAGATCGTTCTAAAGTTCTAAGTTTTCTTTTTAGATCTGTGTCATCATATCTATACCGCTTTAAATCTACGGATTCAGAAGTACTACTGGAATAAGCTACACTTAAATCAAAAAAATTCTTATCAATTGACCTTCTATTCTCTGTCTTCTTAACTAAAAAATCTTTTTCTTTCTTTTTTATCTCTTGATAAACATCATACGAACTCATTTCTCTTGGTGAGAGGTTTTGTACTTGATTTGTTAAATCTTTAAGTAAAATATTATATAACATTTTATCACTTTCAAAATATTCAAAGTCATTTTTCACTTTTTTATCAGGTGTCAGACCTAAGACATCAAGTAATTTAAGACTTAATATATCGCTATTTTTATCTCCTTTTATCAACTCAGCTGAGGATGAAGATATAACACGATTATTTTTTTCTGTATCTTTATCAATGATAAGAAGATTATTGATAAGATTGTCCTTTACATCTCCTGTTATTAGTACAGTATCATTAATTTTTTTGACCATATAAGATTCTAGTTCTAATTGAGGCATTTGGTAGACTATTTTCTTATAGTGTTTATTGAAGTTAAGTATTCCCAAAGGTAAAAAATAGTCATTAACTATAAAGCTCATTAAGGAAATAATAATAGATAAGCAAAAAATCGGAATAAATATCCTAGGTAATGATACCCCTACAGCTTGCATAGATAATATTTCGTTATCTGATGATAAACGGCCAACTGTCATCAAAGCTCCCACCAAGGATCCAAAAGGAGCTGATAAAGCAATAATCGCCGGTAGACTAAAAAAAATTAATAAGAGGACATCCCACAGGGGTATTCTTTTGGATAGTATAACTTCAGCTAAAACTAGTATCTGATTAACAAAAAATAAAAAGAAAAAAAACAGAAAACTAACGAGAAAACTGAAAATAAGTTCTTTACTTATATATATGTAAATTTTTGTATAACTTCTTCTCATAATTTTTGATATTGAACAAGATAAACACCATTACCTAATGTTCCAAGAACGATATAGTCTTTTAGTACTGATATGGCTGCAACATCTTGTGACAAAAAA
The DNA here is from genome assembly GCF_000426705.1 of Spirochaeta cellobiosiphila DSM 17781. Lineage (NCBI taxonomy): Bacteria > Pseudomonadati > Spirochaetota > Spirochaetia > Spirochaetales > Spirochaetaceae > Spirochaeta > Spirochaeta cellobiosiphila. The sequence goes on along the minus strand of NZ_KE384554.1, from coordinate 35,895 downwards.
CCATTATTAACATTAAACGTTTTTATATGATCTGCATCCTTTATTAACGAAAAACCACCACCAAAGGTACCTACAAATAACTCAGTTTTATTAGGAACAATATCAAGGATCCAATCATCTCCTAACAAAGAATTACTTTTGTTAATATTAGATATTTTTTTTCCATCATAAAAATATAGTCCTTTACCATAAGTACCAATAACTAGCATACCTTTCCACAAGCTTAAAGAACTTATATTTAATTGATTATTTAAAGCCTTTATAGGACGATCAAATTGAGAATCATTTATTATCCAAAGTCCTTTATTCACAGTTCCTACATACAACTCATTCTTATATATTTGAAATACTGTATAATTATAATCACCACCATGAATCATCTTATATTTACCTTCAGTGAGGGTCCATATACCGTTTTCCAAGGTTGATATATACATAACATTATTTTTTATTATGATATCCTGTATTTGACTAATTTGTTTATCTAACGAAAGTGGTATCAACTGCGATCTTCTCTTGTTGTATACAGATAGACCAGTATATTGACCAATATAAATCTCATTATTATAAGATATTATTTTTCGTATTGCCTGTGACTCTAAACTTGGTTTTGGTGGCTGAATAACAATAGAATCGCCAGTATTAAAACTGTATCTTAAGATTCCACCATTCCAAGTTCCTATCCATATATCTTCATTATCAACTAGAATTTCAGATACATTATGATCCTCTAATTGGTAGATAGCTTGATCAACCTTAAAATACAGTAACCTATTTCTTAATAATTCAAAGAGATTGCTCTCTTCTTTAGGTAAATTATTTTCTTTATCTATTCTGGAAAAATAATAATATGCTTTATCTTTCTCTTCTTTTTCAAATAAAAAGTAGTCACTAAAAATTAAATTTATTTGGTCGGTATAATAGTATTCAGGAAGATCCTGTAATGTTTTTATAGCTACTGCTTTTAGCCCTTGTTTATATAGAAAAACACCCAGCGCTTTTCTATATTGGTTTTTAGTAAGTTCATCCCGAGATAGATAAATGTTTTTTTCAAAATCATTTATTATTTTTGATGGTTCTTTCTGCTTTAACAGGATATCAATATTTGGATTATGGACTAGTTCTTTATATGATATATCCTCTTGTTGAGCTAATGAATATAAATGTGTAGAAAATAAGAAAATAAAGAGAACTTTACTGACCTGATGAACCAAATCCCTTATCTCCCCTTTCTGTGCTGTCAATGATTAGCACTTCTTCAAAACGTGCTTGAATAAGTGGTGCCACAACCAGTTGAGCAATACGCATACCATCCTTAATGGTAAAGTCTTCTTCACCTAAATTGATCAACAAAATTTTTATTTCACCTCTATAATCCGAATCTATTGTTCCAGGGCTGTTTACTAGAGTTACACCATTTTTATAGGCTAATCCTGATCTTGGCCTAACCTGGATTTCATATCCAGGAGGTATTTCCATGAATAAACCAGTAGGAACAAGAGCTCTCTTTCCTGGTTTTAATAGAATCTCTTTATCCAGAAGAGCATAAACGTCTGCGCCAGCAGCTTCAACAGTAGCATATGAAGGTTTACGTGCTCCCTTTTTATATTTAATTGTTATCTTATTCATCCAATTACCTTTATCCATGAGTCAGCAACTATCCTTTCAAGGTATTCTTCCAAATCCTTGTCACTAATGGAATTTATAATTTCTATATACTGGGTAGTGTCAAGTAATGGCCAGTTGGCCACACAATGATTAAACAACCGTTTTGTGTGATATTCATAGTCATTATCTGACAACAACAGACTTCCCGTAAATTGACTTCTTGCTATAAGCCACTCTTCACTAGTGACACCTTTCTTAAGGCTCTCCAATTCATGATACATGGCATCTAATGTTTTAGTCTTATACTTTTCACTTGTGTTGGCATAAATTTGAAAGAATTGCAAATCATTATAATCTTGATAAAAAGACCCAACACTATAACACAGACCTAATTTTTCCCTGATTTTCTGGAACATGCGAGAACTCATAGTCTCACCAATAACATTAGAACATAGCTGTGCTTTAAGTGAATCTTCAAGAGAGGGAGTCCCTTCTATAACTTTTGATAGTAATATTTGAATCTGATTAAATTCTGATTTTAAAACTCTTCCTTTATTTTTATAAGAAGTTACTGCTTCAAAACTTGGTGAATTACCTGATCTAATAGGTAATTCGCTAAAGAGTTCTACTATGTTTATACTTTTATAATTGCCAACAATTGTAAAAATAAGGTCTTTTGTGGAAAATATATCATTATAAAATTGTCTAATAGATTCTGGTGTTATTTTCTCGATAGTCTTGCGTAACCCTGCTATAGGATTTGCCAATGAATTTGTTTGAAATATTTCCTGAAAATTGCATTCTTGTATTAAATCATCAGGATCATCTTTAATGGCTTCTATTTCATTAACCACAACACTAATTTCACGCTTAATTTCTTTGGGATCAAACAAAGGTTCAAATAACATACTGACAATGGTATCAAGTCCGATAGCTAATGAATCTGTTGGTATCCATATTTGAAAAAATATTTCTTCTTTATCAGTATATCCATTTATCTGACCACCAGATTTTTCTATATTTGTTGCTATTTGTAGAGTAGAAAACTTCTTTGTGCCTTTAAAAAGGATATGCTCCAAAAAATGAGTATATCCATTTATGGACTTACTTTCATGCCTGGAACCAAAAGGAAGACCTACTCCAATGGCGCAGGTCTTCACGTTCTCTATTGGTTGCTGAATTAATGTGATTCCGTTTGAGAGAATTTTTTTGCTAATCAAGTACTATACTTACCGTTTTTGAGGTCGGCTTCCTCCAGGACGTTGGCTTCTCTTCTTCCAAACTTCTTCATCAACATCTACAATACTTAAATTAAGACGTCCCATTTTATCAATTTCTACTAATCGAACTTTAACAGCATCGCCTTCTTTAAGAACATCTGTCACTGCACCTACTCTTTCAGTAGACAATTTAGAGATGTGACATAAACCTTCTTTATTTGGAAGGATTTCGATAAAAGCACCGAAATCAACAATTCGTTTAACAGTTCCGTCATAAACGCGACCTTCTTCTGGATCTTCAATCATACCACGAAGTTTTGTTTCAGCCATTCGAGCGCCATCACGTTTCTTACCGTATATCGTAACGGTACCGTCATCTTCAATATTAATTGAGGCATCACAAGATTCAGAAATTGCTTTAATGTTTTTACCACCAGGTCCAATAACCATACCAATCTTATCTGGATCTATTTTCATACTGATGATTTTAGGAGCCAATTCAGACACATCTTCCGCAGGATCATGAATAGTTTCAGACATTTTTCCTAGGATATGCATTCTTCCTCTTTTAGCCTGATCCAAAGCTTTTTCCATTAAGGCACGACTGACATTAGATATTTTAATATCCATCTGAAAGGCAGTGATACCATCTTCTGTTCCAGCAACTTTAAAGTCCATATCTCCAAGATGATCTTCTTCACCAAGAATATCACTTAGAATAACATAGTCGTCACCTTCACTTATCAATCCCATTGCAATCCCAGCAACAGGTTTTCTAATAGGAACTCCAGCATTTTGTAAACACATAGAACTACCACATACAGTTGCCATAGATGATGAACCATTAGATTCCAGTATTTCTGACACTATTCTCAATGTGTAGGGAAAAGACGCTGTTTCAGGTAAGACCCCTTCAATAGCTCTTTGAGCTAAGTGACCATGTCCAATTTCTCTACGTCCTGTTCCCATACGTCCTGTTTCACCAACACTAAATGGTGGAAAATTATAGTGAAGCATAAACTTAGCTCGTTTATCTCCATCTATATCATCCATAATTTGTTCATCGAATACAGTTCCTAAAGTCGCAACGGCTAAAGCCTGCGTTTCACCACGAGTAAACAAAGCAGAACCATGAGTACGATCTAAGACATTAACTTCTGTTGTAATATTTCGTATTTCTTCCGGATTTCTATGATCAGTTCTTTTTTTATTATTAAGGATTGAAGAACGAACAATTTCTTTTTCCCATTTGGCAAATAAATCACTAAAGATTTCTTTATTCTCATCGCCAATTTCTTCACCATATTCTGCCCATGCAGATAATTTTAGATCTTTTATGGCCTTATATCTAATATGCTTTCCTATTACAAAACAAGCTTCTTCTAAAGCACTGTAATATTTGGTCTTAATGGCATCTTCTTGTTCTAGTACAACGGTTTCCCACACAGGTAAAGACAGCTTTTCATTTCCTACTTTATCAGACAGTTCGACAATAGCGGCACATATTTGTTTTAAAACCGGCTCAGCTTTTTCAATGGCGGATATCATCTGTTCCTCAGAAACTTCTTTACCTCCACCTTCTACCATTGTAATTCCATCATTAGTACCAGCAACAACTATGTCTAAGCGACTTTTACTAATTTGTTCAAATGTTGGATTAACAATATAGTCATCACCGACGAGAGCAACTCGTACAGCGGCAACTGGGCCATTAAAAGGAATGTCGGATATGGAAACAGCAGCAAATGCGGCTACCATTCCTATAACATCAGGAGGGTTAATTTGATCTGTAGATACAGTTGTTGGAATAACTTGTATTTCTCGACCAAACTCTTTATAGAAAAGAGGTCTCATTGGACGATCTATCAATCGACTTACCAATATCTCTTTATCTTTTGGTCGTCCTTCTCTCTTAAGGAAACCACCAGGTATTTTACCTGCGGCATAGTACTTTTCGTTATAATCTACAGAAAGGGGGACAAAGTCCAACTTTTCCCCCTCTTTTGCAGAACAACATACCGTAGCGAGAACCGAAGATCCCCCATAAGTGGCGAAAACTGATCCGTTTGCTTGTTTAGCCATTCGTCCAGTTTCTAGGATCAGATCTTCTTCACCGATCCTTATGCTTACACGATTTATCATTCTTTATCCTTGTTATTATTTACGTAAACCTAGTTCTTTGATTAAGCTTCTGTATTTATCAATATTAGTATTCTTAAGATACCTTAGCAATCTTCTTCGTCTTCCTACGAGTTTTAGAAGACCTCTTCTTGAACTATGATCTTTCTTATGTGTCTTAAAGTGTTCTGTTAACTCTTGAATTCTCTTAGTTAATAATGCTATCTGTACTTCACTAGAACCTGTATCCTGTGCACTTCTTCCAAAATTAGATACAATCGTCTCTTTTTTGCTCTTATCCAAAGACATATTTACTCCTTACTATGATTCAAAAACAATACAAACTGGATTAGATCCGTCCTTTTGCACCCACCTAATTTTATCCTCATAGACTTCAAGCTCAGTTGAGCAGAGAGTGTTATTTTCTCCCTGAATTGTAATCGGATATACACCGGTTTTAGGTAGTTGATAAGGAATATCATTTTTATAAATAACGTATACTCCCTCTTGTTCATATGCCTTACCAAAAATATTTATATAATACTTTCGACCTAGCATATCATTAGCTTTTTGCAAGTTCCCATTTTGAATAGCTAAACGAATTGTCGAACTACTAACTTTCTCAGAACCCAAAAAAACTGGATCAATTATATCAACTTTAGTATTGCTATTATGATACCTACTCTCTATATCTCTAGAATTGGTATCTCTATCTTTACCACAATGAAAATTGAATCCGATGGTTATTTGGCGAAGGTCGGACTTTTTCTCAATTTCCTGTAGAAAATCTTCTCCTGTCAGTTTACTAAAATCGGGAGAAAAGTCAATCAGTACAACCTCATCTATCCCCATTGAAGCAAAAGTTAAAAGCCTATCGTCAATAGACATCAATGATTTCATTTTATTAGACTTTCGAAAGCTCTTAGGACTATTACCGAAGGTAAAAACTATCGAATATAGATTTTTATCCAATATATTAGCTATCAAAGATTTATGTCCTATATGAACACCATCATAAACACCAATAGTTATGGCAGATGGTACCTTTTCACTTGTTTTTGCACGAAATTTGTCCCACGATAGCACATTCATCAGTCAAGCCGTTCTAAATAATAATATTTTAAACTTCTATTTGCAAATTCTACAATTCCCACAAAAACGTCATCTTCTCTATAAAGAAAATAAGTACCCTCGATTTCGGGTGGCTCTATAAAATACTCTGGATACAATACCTTTCCATCTTTTGTATAACTATAGTAGTCGGGCTTCAAGTAAAGACTATCCCAATTAAACAATTTCTTAAGCAACTCATCACTTCCTATGAGTACATTTTGTTTATAATCTTCTAAGTTGAAAGGTCCTATACTAGTTCTGCGTAAGTGTTCTAAATGTCCACAAGAGTTCAAAGAATATGCAATATCTCTCGCCAAAGAACGTACATAAGTACCTTTTGAACAAAAAACTTCAAATTTTAGAGTTTCTTCATTATAAGATACGGCTTTCAAGCTTTTAATATCTATTTTTCTTATAGGGGGTTCTACTTTTTCACCGCTACGAACACGTTCATAAGCCCTTTTCCCATTAATGTGGATTGCTGAATATGCCGGTGGTATCTGATTAATTGTACCAAGAAAAGTAGGCAATACCTTTTCTATTTGATTCAAATCGGGCAAATTAGCAGTCTTAATTACTTGTCCTTCGGGATCAAGAGTGTCAGTTTCAACACCAAAACTCATAGTAGCAATATATGATTTATCTAAACCTGAAAAGAGAGCATTTAATTTGGTTGCACGTCCAACTAATACAATCATTAAACCGCTGGCAAATTTATCCAAAGTACCAGCATGTCCAACTCTTTTAGTATTTAGTTTTCTTTTAATTGTACCAAGGAATTGAAAAGATGTCTGACCTATGTTCTTATCAGCTAATATAATTCCATTAGTTATCATCAGACTCCTTAGTTAGTTCATCTATTTTTTGGTTTATTATAAAACCCTCTACTATAGATGAGTCTGCTACAAATACCAATTTAGGAATATTTCTCATTCTTAGTTTTTGACCTAAATGCTTTTGTATAAAACCTGCCGCACTATTTAGTCCATTAACACCGTTTTGAAGTTTGCTCTCCCCTTCAATAGAGGAGATAAACACTTTAGCATTAGTAAGATCCTGGGCAACTTTTATCCTTGTAATGGATAAAAAAGAACTAACCCTAGGATCTTTTATTTCTTCATGACTAACTAGACGACTTATTTCTTCTCGGATTAAGTTACCTATTCTTTCTGGACGAAACTTAGCCATTTGTAAAAATACTCCCTACAACTTCTTGGCAATTTCTCGAATTTCATAAACTTCGATAGTATCACCAACCTTCAAGTCATTGTAATTTTCTAAACCTACACCACATTCATATCCACGATTAACTTCTTTGACATCATCTTTAAAACGTTTCAATGATGAAATCTTTCCATTGAATATCTGAATACCATCTCTAATGAGGTTAACCATTGCATTTCTACGTATTGTACCATCTGTAACCATACAACCAGCAATAACACCAATTTTAGGAACTTTAAATGTCTCACGAACTTCTACAGAACCAATAGTTTCTTCTTTAAGCTCAGGACTTAACATACCTTCCATGGCTTCTTTGATATCTTCAACAGCGTCATAAATGATATTGTATTTCCTAACTTCAACCTTTTCTTCTTCAGCAATAGACAAAGCCTGAGGGGTTGGTCTTACATGGAATCCGACAATGATTGCGTTTGATGCTGCAGCTAAATAAACGTCATCTTTTACAATTGCACCTGCTGCCGCATGTATTACATGAAGTCTGATTTCACTAGTACTTAATTTCTCTAGTGATACCTGTAAAGCTTCTACAGAACCATGGACATCACCTTTAATGATTACCTTTAATTCCTGAACTTCACCATCTTGTATGGAATCATATAGATTTGCCAGAGTGATTTTCTTAACATTTTTAGCATCCTCAACCTTTTTGAGTTCTTGTCTTTTTTCTCCAATCTGTCGTGCAAACTTTTCAGTATTTGCCACTTGGAAAGGATCTCCAGAATTAGGAATTCCAGTAAATCCAAGAATCTCGATAGGCATAGAAGGACCAGCCTCTTTCACTCTTTCACCACGGTCATTAAACATAGCTCTCACTTTACCATAGTGAATACCACCAACAAAACTATCACCTATTTTAAGTTTACCTTTCTCAATCAAAACAGTAGCAACGACACCACGTCCCTGATCAACTTTTGATTCAATGATATGACCTTCAGCACTTCTTTCAGGATTAGCTTTTAACTCCATCATTTCTGACTGTAACAATATTGATTCTAATAGACCATCAATATTTAGCCGCTTTAAAGCAGAGATTTCGACAAACATTGTTGAACCTCCCCACTCTTCAGGGATCAGTTCATATTCTGACAATTGCTGCTTAACTCGATCAGGATTTGCTTCTGGTAAATCCACCTTATTAATAGCTACTATCAAAGGTACTTTAGCTTCTTTAGCATGGTTAATAGCTTCAATAGTCTGAGGCATAACGCCATCATTTGCCGCAACTACCAATACAACTATATCCGTAATCTGAGCACCTCTAGCTCTCATCAAAGTGAAGGCTTCGTGTCCTGGAGTATCAAGGAAAGTAACAACTTTACCATTCTGTGTGGTTACTTGATAGGCACCAATATGTTGTGTGATCCCACCGTATTCACCAGCAACAACATTTGTTGTTCTTATTGCATCTAATAACTTGGTTTTACCATGATCAACATGTCCCATAATAGTAACAATAGGTGGTCGTTCAGTAAGATCAACATCTTCGTCTTCTTTTGATTCAATAATTGTCTCATCGTATAAGCTAACCAAGTTAACTTTACACTTATATTCTTCAGCTAAAAGAGTTGCTGTATCTGCATCAATCTGCTGATTGATGGTAACCATCATACCCATACCCATTAATTTACCAATCAGATCACTTGCTTTTAAGTTCATCTTTCTTGCCAATTCAGAAACAGTTATTACTTCCATAATATCGATTTCTTTTGGAACAGGGTTCGCTTTTTGAATAGACTTCTTTTTCTGAGTGAACATTTTTTCTGTATGTTCTTCTCTTTTCTTTACAAAACTATTCTTAGACTTCTTTGCCTTAAATTTCTTTGCAGATGTTTTTTTACCATCCGTAATGGAAGGTTGTGCTGTTGCATTATTGTTTCCACCACTTCTGTTATTACCACCAGCATAACCACCTCGGTTATTACCACCTGGTCTATTGCTATTGAAAGAACCTCTTCCTCCAGAATTGTTACCAGGTCGGCTATTAGGCCTTCGATCATTACCTTGTCTGTTGTTATTGTCCTTATTAAACGGTCTTCTAACAGCATCCCCGGTACTTTCGCGTTTAGGATATCTTGGTCTATTTACATTATTACTTTGACTTTGATCTCTATCACGATAATTACGTCTCTCTCCTTGAGGACGATTATTATTATCACGGTCTCTGTAATTTGTATTACGACTGTTATTATCTCGACCAGTATTGCTCCGTCGATTATCGAATCTTCCAGACCCACCATTATTGTTAGATCTATCAGAATTACTTCGGTATCCCTGATTATCCCGTGGGCGACGTTCTCTATTATCGTTATTGTAATTGCCTGATGTTTTTTTATCAGGTGATCCATTTTTAGTGAAAGTTTCGTCTGTATCTTCGTCGTTCTTTTTTGCAACGACTTTATGAGTCTTCTTAACAACTTTATGAGTCTTTTTAACTACAACAACCTTCTTCTTTTCCTGCTTTTCATCTTTCTCAGGAACGTCAGTAGACTTCTTGTGTTTAATTAAAGTCGCTTTAGGTTTTTCTTTCTTATCCTCTGGCATGTTCTAATCTTATTCCTTCTTACTCTTCTATCTCTTCAACCTCAAAGCTCAATCCAACTCCACAGACAGGACAAGATGTCATGTCAATAGTAATAGGAGATCCACACTCTGGACATTCATACTCCTCATCACCACTTTCAAATGAATCCTCTTCTGCCTCACCTTCTTCAGGCTGTTCAGATTCGCTTTCCTCTTCCTCAATTATCTCTACATTTTCACTAATTGCTGATTTGATCACCTCAACATCTTCATTGGTCAACCCCTCAATCCCTATTAGTTCTTTGTCCGTCAAGGAAATGAGATCTTCTATCATTTCATATCCCGCATTTGTTAATGCAGTAATCAACCTGTTATCAATATCAGGAAGTTCATCGATGCGGGAGATTTCATCACTACTTTCTTCTTCAACAGTATCAAATAAAGCATTTGCCGCTAATTTTGATTCTAAAGAAATATCCATTTCTTCAAACTGTTCTTCTGTTTTAACATCAATGTTCCAATCAGCCAACCTATTTGCTAGACGGACATTCAATCCTTGCTTACCAATAGCTAAAGATAATTGATTCTCTTTAACCACTGCTAATGCCTGACGTTTTTCTTCATCCAAAATAATAACTTGTATAACTTCTGCAGGAGAAAGAGCATTTTTGATAAATGTTAAAGGATCCTCTTCATAACGAAGAATATCAATTTTTTCACCTTCAAGCTCTCGTACAATAGCTTGGATTCTTACACCCTTCAATCCAACACAGGCTCCAACAGGATCAACATCTTCACGATTGGAATAGACTGCCAACTTTGTTCGATATCCAGGCTCCCTGACAATTTTAAAGATTTCTACTGTATTATCATAAATTTCAGGTACTTCTAACTCAAAGATACGCTTAACAAAATCTGTATGAGTTCTACTTAAAGCTATCTGTAAGCCACTTGAATTTTTATTTACTTCAAAAATTAACGCCTTAATTCTATCTCCCGGACGATAGATTTCCCTTGGTGATTGAAACCTTTTAGGGAGAATTCCTTCAGTTTTTCCAAGATCAACAAAAATATTACCATTTCTTTCTCGCTGGAAATAACCTATGATCATTTCCCCTTCTTTTTGTTTGAACTCAGAATATAATGTATCTTTTTGAATTTCCTTTAGATTTTGCCGTGCTTTTTGTTTAGCAGATTGAATAGCCACGCGATCAAATTCTTTAGGATCAATTTCAATGAGTAATTCATCACCTAATTCACAATCTTCGTTATATTCTAAGGCTTCTTCCAAACTCATTTCAGAGACAGGGTCGTAGACGTCTTCTACGATCATCTTTTTTGCAAACAAGCCGACATTTTCACCTTCTTCGGTTATTTTTACTACAGCATTATCTGCTGTTCCAAAACGTCTTTTGTAAGCAGCTAATAAGAATTCTTCTACAGTTCTAAGAACTAGATCTTCACTAATTCCTCTGTTTGCTACAATTTGCCTTATAGCCTCAGCAAACTCAGATGCCATTTTCTACCTACCTGTTCCTACGGAGTCATCAAGCTTAGCCTTCTGAATATCCTCCGGTGATATATCTATATTTATACCATCCTTGGTAATGATATAACTATTTTTATTTTTCGTTAAGACACCATTAACCCATTCAGACTTACTTTTGAGATATAAACTAACTCCTTGTCCAACAAAAACTTCTAATTCATAAAAAGTCTTGATGTTTCTTGAAATTCCTGGAGATGAAACTTCCAAATTCACATCCTGACTATCTAGTAAGATTTCTAGTTTGGGTAAAAGAATTTCAGATGTTTTTTGACAATCATCATGGGAAACCCCACTTTTCTTATATATTACCAAATCAGCTCTTACTAATCCTTTATTTCGGTGTAAACCGAATTCCAAAGGACATATTTCTAAAGGAGCCAAGATATTCACTACTTCATCAAAAAGGGGATGTTCTGGTTTATCTTTTAACATATACTTCCTTTTTTGGCACAAAAAAAAGAGCCTCTAAGACTCTTGAATACAATTGTCTAACGTAATTTTGACTAAACTAACACTTTTATTAGATACTGTCAACGTTAGTCGCGGCAAAGTGTAATCACGTCAATATTATTAAACCCAATGGATTTTAATGCTGACACACATTGTTTTATGGTATTACCTGTTGTATAAATATCATCAATTATACATATTCTCTTGTTAGTGTATTTCATATATTTTTGAATTTTGTACTTATCAACAGATATCAAGTTTCTATGACGATTTTGAAGGCTTAGTTTTTTCTGCTGAGTATTTTTTATTTTCTTAAGTAAGTATACTATATTCAGATCAAAATGCTTAGCCATGTACTTAGTTATGTCTATAAAGCTACCTTTCTTAGTTAGTATATTTCTTTTTGAAGGTGCTGGAATAATGATGTCATATGAATAAATCCAAGGACTGAGCCTAATAAATAAATCAGCCAGATACTTACAATATCTATCCTCTTTTACGTTTTTAAATGCTTGTATTATCAATTTTATACTCCCTTCATAAGACATTAGAAAGTAAGTATTATAGTTGCTGCTATCAGAACAGGAACTACATTTTTTCATCAATGGACTAGGCAATATAATACCACAATTCTTACAAAAGTTATTTCTAAATATCCCATTGGGAATAGCACAACCATCACAAAAGTGTGTGCCTATATCTATCAAAGATCCACAAAGTTCACAGTATTGGGGGAAAATATCAATTTTCATATAAGGTATACAAATTAATTATCTATATCCCTTCAAAGATTATGTTCATTTTTCCATCTATGTAACAAATTCAAAGCCTGAATTGGTGTCATATTATTTAGATTCATCCCTGCCAATTCTTTGGATATTAGTTCTTCAGGAGAAAATAAACCAGATTGGATTCCAGAATTATTTTTATCAGGAATGTTTATTTTCGAATCAGTATCACCAATTTCATTAAGTATTTGGGTTGCTCGATAAACAACTTCAAGAGGAATACCTGCAAGCTTTGCAACATGAATACCATAGGAATTTCCGGCAGGACCTTTTTTTATTTTTTTAAGAAAAACAATGTCTTCACCCGTTTCTTTTACATCCATACTCAGATTTTGGATCTTTTTACTCTTTAATAGAGTTAATTCATGATAATGAGTAGCAAATAAAGACTTGGCATCTATCTTATCAATGATATATTCACAAATAGCCCAAGCTATAGATAATCCATCATTTGTACTTGTACCTCTACCTACCTCATCCATTATAATAAGACTGTGGTTAGTACTATTTCGTAAAATATGAGCTGTTTCACTCATTTCTACTAAAAAGGTACTCTCTCCCTTTGCTAAATTATCACTTGCTCCAACTCTACAAAATATTTTATCAATTATTCCTATCTGAGCTTTAGACGCTGGAACAAAGGATCCTATTTGAGCCATGATACTGATTAGAGCGATTTGTCTAAGAAAGGTAGACTTTCCTGCCATATTGGGACCTGTTATCATGGCAAAACTTTTTTTATCTGGATCAAGACTTATACCATTTGGTATGAATTCATTAGAAGGCAATGCCTCTTCAACAACAGGATGACGGCCTCCATCAATATTCAAAGTTCTAGAATTAGTGATTTCAGGACGTATATAACCTCTTCTTGTCGCTATATACGCCATTGATTGAAAATAATCTACCTCTCCTATGCTTTGAGATATTTGCTGTAGAATATCAATACAGTCTTTGCATTTTTCACGTATTTCATAAAAAAGTTTTTTTTCTAATTCAATTAAACGCTCTCCAGCGTTGTGTATATTATTCTCCAGTTCCTTTAATCTAGAAGTTACATATCGTTCTGCATTTACTAATTGTTGACGACGTTCAAAATGTTCAGGAACTGCTTGTAAATTCGAATTAGTCACCTCAAAAAAGTAACCAAGAATTTTGTTGTATTTTAATTTTAGACCAGTAATACCTGATTCTAATTTTTGTTCACTGAGATAATTATTTAGAACAACTTTTGCATTATTTTGCAATTGTCTTAATTCATCTACTTCGGAACTATAACCTTCCTTTATGAGCCGCCCTTCTGTTGTCAGAATGCTAGGTTCAGGATGAATACTATTACTAAGTAAAGCCCCAAGAGAATCTATTTTCTTAACATTTGCCTCATCATTTGTCCAAAAGTTTATATATTTATTATATTCTTCTAAAGTTGGTTCACAGGATCTAATATTAATAAGGCTATTGGACAAGGCTAAAAGGTCCTTGCCATGAGCCTTGTCCATGGCAACACGTGTAGTTAATCTTTCAATGTCTTGAATCTTGCTTAGTTGATCACGAATTTTAGACAAAAGAAGCTGGTGTTGATAAAAATACTGAACATTATCATGTCGCTTTTCTATCTCTGATTGATCAATCAAGGGACTCAATATCCATTTTTTTAAAAGACGTCCACCCATAGCAGTTTTTGTTTGATCTAGAACCTTTAATAAAGTAAAAGCTTGATCACCTGTAGTCAGATTTCTTATTAATTCCAGATTTCTTTGTGTTGAATCATCCATTACAAGAAATTGATGATGTGAATAAGTTTTCAATGTCCTAATATGACGGAGATGAGATTTTGAAGTATCTTCCAAATAACTTATCAACACACCAGCTGAGATAACTTCTGGACTGGATTCATTTAAATTGAATGCTTTTAAATTAATTATTGAAAAATGTTCTATTAGTGTTTTATAGCAGCTTTCTTTGTCAAACTGCCAATCAGGATATCTATTGATTACCAAATTAGGTCTAGAGGACAATAGAGCATTGATGCCAGGGAAAATCTCATTGATGTTATCTTGAACAATAACTTCAGAAGGATTTATTCTCTGCAATTCTTTTCTTAAAACCTCTAAACCGTCTTCAATTCTAAAACTAGTGCTCTGGAATTCCCCAGTGGATAAATCAGCAAATGCTAAGGAAAGACTAGTAGAAAAATAGCCTATTACAACAATATAGTTGTTCTCTTTTTGATTTAAATAATTTTCATTAGTTATAGTACCTGGAGTTATTACTTCAACTATTTCACGTTTGGCTATTCCTTTTCCATCGGTTGGCATACTAACTTGTTCACAAATAGCTATCTTCTTTCCATATTTTAGTAACCTTCCAATATATCCCTCAGCAGCATGATAAGGAATCCCGCACATAGGTATATTATGACGCTTTGTCAAAGTTAAATTAAGTAGCGAACTAACTTCGACAGCGTCGTCACGGAACATTTCATAAAAATCACCCAACCTAAAGAAAAGGATTGAGTCTTTATTCTTCTTTTTAATATCCTGGTATTGTTTCATCATAGGGGTTGTTTCAGACATAGTACATGGATTATAGTGGATATTGGAAAGGCTATACAACAGCAAATGGAAGAAGCATTATACTATTCTGAAGATAAGAATCGACTCTATATAAGAGCTGAAGGACATATCACAGCGAATTTGTGCTTTGAATTGAAAAATATTGTTTTTCAACGTTTTGAAGGCGCAAACAAACCAGATGATGTAATAGTTGATTTATCTGACTGTGATTATATGGACTCTACTTTTATGGGACTACTTATAGGCTTTAATAAGAAGCTTACAAGGTCCAAAGGTAAACACATTAAAATTACAAATCCTTCTGAACAATGTACTAAATTACTTAACAGTCTTGGTATCATGAAAATAATAGACATAGTAAAGAATAATTCTCAATTCAGATTGGATTATCATAAAATCTCTGATTCTCCATCGGCAACTGCAGAGATTTTATTGTCGGCACATGAGAATCTTATGTCGCTAAATGAAGAAAACAAAAAAAAGTTTGAGAATGTTCGAAAGATACTCAGACAACATGTAGAACAAAAGCACAAAAAAAACCCTTAAAAAATTAAGGGTTTTTCTATTCAAGAAAAGCATCTTACTGCTTAGACTTAACTAATCTATCAAGTACAGCATCTGTTATATCGACATCAGGGGAATACCACACTAAATTTGAACTTGTTCCATTCTTCTGTAATATAAGTGAATATCCTTCAGCTTCTGAAACATATTGAATCTGTGATAATATCTCCTTTAAAAAGTCCGAGCTTTCTAAAACACTGTCTGATTTTTTCTTCAACTGACTTTGCCTCATACTCGCATATTCTTTTAGAAGCTCTTTCTTTTTAAAAATTTCATTATCAAGCTTAAGAGCAGTGCTATCATCTCCGTCATTTTCTGCTTTCATTTTCTTTTCTGTTAGTTGTCTAATCTCATCATTCATTCTATTAATATCATTCTGATAAGTCTTTTTTAACTCTTCTATTTCTCTAACAGCTTTTGACTCTTTGTAATACACTGAATAAATGCGTGATAAATCAACAACTCCCACTTTTGTGATGCGATCAGCAAAAGCAAAAGAACTAACTAAACATATTAAAACTAAAAAACTTATATATTTCTTCATCTATTTCCTCTTCTTAAAATAAGTCTATACCAAACGTCAATATAAAATTCATATTCTCCCATGGGGAATCATTATCAAAAACCCATTCATCATTAATATAACCAAATGGTTTAACAAAGTAGAATGCAAGTGGAAAATTCTGAATAGCAAATCTTGGTCCTAAACCATAACTAAAATAGAAGTCTTCAAGATTAACATCACTTAAGGAGTCCAATTTTGAGATGTTTCCACTTAAATTCTTTGTGTCATCCCCAAATAAAGCCACAGCATCAAAGATAAAATCCCAAGCAATTATATTCTTCACAATAGGGATTCTTAATTCAACTTTATTATCCCATAATGCTGTACCGTTCTCATCAACGTCACTCCACCCTCTTGCTGTAAACATTCCATCAATAGATAGCTTATTGACAGAAGATATCCCGACATCTATATCCCTATTATAAAACGGATCAAATGGATCCATCAAAGCAGTTCCTGTTGATTTTAACCTAAGAACTCCAGTGAAGTCATAAGAGGAAATTGGCAATTTCCATAGAGTTTTATAATATTCACCTGTCAGTTGTTCTTTAGTGTAATGAAAATCACCACCTAAAAAACCACCAGTTAAAGTCAATCTTTCAGCTACTCTATAACCACTAGTTGCATTGTAATTCAAGTCTCTTGTGTCCCAACTAGTACCCAATATTAATTTATTTTGTAATCGCCATTGTCCATTTGCATTACGTATGTCAGGATCAGCAGGTCTATATAAAGTATCATCATAATCTATTAGTGATAATCCACTACTTATAGCAGAACTTAAATTAAACCTTCCTACACCTAAATTCCAGGTGTAACCAGTATGTACTCCAATTGTTACAGAATATTCATCATATTCCATTGATCCTGATGAGTTATTTCCTGAGTAATAATCATAATCATGAACTAAGTTGTATGTGGAAATCCATGCATTGTCTGTAACAGGGAATGGGAAAGTATCTCCTTCAGAATAATTTTTTGAAAGGTTAGCAGGATCTCCGTTATAGTCAGTATAATCAGACTTAAAAACATAGGCCCCAGTATAAGGATCTGGAATGATTTTATTACTTTCATCAAAAATTGGATTCATGATATCCTGTGGAACATTTTGGTACAGTGTGTGAGCGACGGTTAAATCAAAACCTCCTGACCATCTTTTTCCGGCTATCCAGCTTTCTGAAAAACTAACATCAAGATTTTGAGAAGTGGGACTAAAATTTCCTTCAACACCAATAGTCTGACCACGTCCTAAAAAATTTCGATCTTGCCATTTCACTTGACCTGATACGGGAAAATCAGTTGCCCCACTAAACGCGATTCCAAGTATAATATCAGAAGTATGACCTTCTTCGACATTAAAGATCAAATCAATCAAACCATCATCAGAAACAGGAGTCTCAGGCACCACATTATTAAAATACTGTAGCCTTGCTAAGTTTTGATAACCTTGAACAAACTTTTTCTTACTAAATACCTCACCAGATTCTAACGGTATTTCTCTCAGAATCACATAGTCCTTCGTTTTTTCATTACCCTTCACTACAATATCTCTAATATGTGCTCTGGGTCTTTCTATAATTGAAATATTATATGAAACAACACTACCAGATCTGACTTCTTTTTTGTTAATTGTATTAAACACATATCCATTTTCATAGTACAAGTCTGTAATTTTTGAAAAATCGGATTCTAATTCATTTTTATTTAAAACTTCTCCATCTTTAAGGGTTATTTCTTCTCGTAATTTTTCGGAGGAGAATATCTTATTTCCTGTAAAGGTTGTCCCACCATAGGTAAATTGACTACCTTCATTGATTAAAAAATTTAGACTGACCTCTTGTCTATTTTCATCTTCAACATCTTCATATACTTTTTCAATATCAACAACTTTTGCATCGATATATCCTTTTTCCCAATAATATGATTCTATTTTTTGACGATCCATTGCTATTACATCATCCTGATAGGCCCCATCATTAAAAAAACCTTTTACCTTTGAATCTAATAATTTCTTAAGTGTATTTTCAGAGGCATAACGATTCCCTTCAAAGGTTATCTTTTTTATTGTAGTTTGTATTCCTTCATCAATCTGAAAATATAAATTAATTAGGTTCTTCTCAGAATCAGTCTCTACTCTACTAGAGACTTTGGCTTTTTCAAAACCCTTTTCTTTATAAGCTTTGATAATAGCATCTTCATCCAATGTTACTCTACTTTTCCTGTACATATCATCCAATTTAGTAACTATTGCACCCATTAATTCTGATCTTCGTAACTTATCATTCCCATCAAATATAATTTTATCTACCAAAGGCTTTTCTTTTACTTTAAATAAGATGATTACATTTGAACGACTCTCATTACCAGGAATAGCATTAGGAACAATAAGACCATCAAAATATTCTAACGCATATAGACGACCTTGAAGATCTCGAAAAAGAGCATCTGAAAAAGGTTGATCTATAAACGGCTTAACTATCCCATTCAATTCAGATTTAGATACCGTTTTTAACCCTTCAAATCTTATATCTTTAATAATTTTTCCGTTATACCAGTTAGAATTGTCTTCTTGTGCAAACAGGTATAATGGTATTAACAACAAAGCAACTACGATTACCTTATTTTTTAGCATCAAAACTCCTCTTATCTTTAGAACGATTTTCTCCATTCCAAAGAGAAAACAGTATCTTTTAAATATAAATTTTCTCTATCTTCTTCTTCAGGAGCTAAATTCCAACCGATCTGAAACAAAGGTGTATCAAATGTTAGGCCAAATTCCAAGTCCACTCCAATTGTGTCAGAAGCTTCTAGATATGTTTTACTATCATCTAAACTCCTAAAATTAAGGATAGTTTCAAGAAATATATCATCAGAAAGGTATTTTCCAAAAAAAACACGAGTATTGTCAAGAACATCACTAACAGATGTTATTTCATCTCTTTCCAAAATAGCTTTCTTTAATACTTCCGATCTTAATGTAAACAAATCAAGCCTAAGAAAATCTTGAATTTTTGCTTCAAACGGTCGAATTAAAAAAATACCAACAGTATCACCAACTAAATCAGCTCCTACTTCTGAAGCAGATATTTCATTCAACACAGAAACATCATCATTTGAAGTTATTAAATCACCATTTTCTGATATTGTTGGTAAACCCATGAGAGCCATTAATTGGGCTTCTGTTTTTGGAGGGTTTGATTCAAATCTAGGTTTAAAGTTTAATAATGAACCAGAATGTATGAGAGTAATTGTATAGCTATCTCCGTTATTATCTTTTTCTCTAGTTTCGGCTCTAACCTCTAATTGAGGATCAAAATACTCATTAGTTTCATTTAAAGTTATTATACCTTCCTTAATATAAAAACTTCTGCTCTTTAAATAGTTTATTTCACCACGATCGATAGCTAATTTACCTTGGATTGCGTATTCATTTGTACTTTGATTGTAGTAGAAATTAAGGTTATTACCTATGGTTAAAAAGCCTTTAATTAAAGGAAAACGTTTACTTGGAGCATACAGCTGTACTTTAGGTCCAACCTTAACATTCATATCAAGCATAGCTTTAAAATTTGTACTTTCAGATTTATTGTTAGCGCTATCATCAGTTAAACCTAATACAATTTCAGAATTACTAAGAGTAATATCTCCTGTAATTACTGCAGTCTGGAAATTTCCTTCCATTTGTGCAGCTCCATTTATATCACCATCAATACTCAAATAGTTTTTTCCAAAGCTAAATGGAATACCAGGATTATCAAGAATGTCTATTTTGATTTGATAAGACGAGGGAATCCAATGATCAATTAATCCAGTACCTAAAAAATTCAAGTTAGTTCGATTTATACGACCATTTGTATTATCGATAACTAATTCTTTATCTGATATCTTTATATTTGAGGTATCGATTAAAAGATTTTTTTCAATGTACGGAATTTGAGCATTAAAATCAGTTAGTATAAAATGTCCATCGAAATCGGGATCATTTATTGATCCAATTACATTAACCTCTCCAGTAAGAACTCCATTATGGATTACGAAATCACTTCTATTTAAGAAATTATTTAGCCAAGATAACTCTACTTTTACATTTGAAAGTGTAGTAGTTAATGACCCATTTCTAATAAATGCATATCCGTCAAGACTTACGGGAGATTGTCTATCAATTGAAAAATTTAATGTATTAAGATTTGTTAATGATCCATTTATAGAGTTTCTGTATCCACCATTAAAAAAAATATTATTTATAGAGTTTTCAGAATAGAAATTTAGTTGCCAATCATCATATATCTGACCACTTTGGAGAATATCTGATATTTTTATATAACCTATTCTGTTATTGGTTGTTTCAGATTTAATGGTATCTATGTTGAGGTCCAGATGACCTTGAAAAACATCTCTACCCATTTTACTTAGAATATCCCCTTGAAGGGTGCCTTTTAATTGTGATGTGGCTATGTTGCCTGAAATATTATTCAAACTCATTTGACGGTATTTTATATTAGTCTTAGAAATCTCTATATTGTCAGAAACATATCTAAAAAGACTATTAAGTTGTATAGAATCATTTTTATAGATTAAATCTGGAGCTTTAATACTACCTTTAATAACTAATGATTCTTCTTTAGTCATATTTACTGTAGCTTCAACATTTCCACTCCACTGACTACCAAAAAATCTACTTACGGGCAAACTATCAACATTTAACGATATTTGACTAATTTTAGAATCTAAGGAGATAGAGATATTTTCAGTTGTCGATTCTGATTGTAAAGTCAATTCTCCATTAGCGAAAGGAAAAACACCAGGAGTAACAGACAATAGACCATGCCCTTTTAAGTCCGCCTCTTCAGACTCAACTAAAATATTTTCTATATTAATTATTCCTTTCTTATAACGTCCAGAAATGTTTAATGTAGTACTAACATTTGATACTGGAGCCTTAATAGTTGTAGCTAAACTATCTATATTTACTTCTATTCCCTTGTCGTTAATATAAATACTTGATGTCAAAGAACTTGTAGTAAAGAACTTATTAAACTCTAGAGGAAAATCTATAATATTAATAGAAATTAGATTATTACCTAATTTATCTTTCTGCCAATTAATGAACTCACTATTTAAATAATTAATAGTTAAAGGTTTAGAAGAATTCCAATGGTATTCACCAGTATAGACATATAATTCTCCAAGCCAGTTTAATTGACTTCTTATATTGTACTTATGATCATCTTTTTCTAGCTTTATTTCCCCTTTTATACTCTTATCAAACCATGAAATATTAATATCACTAATACTTATGATATTATTTGATATTGAAAATGACAAATTTATATTATCATTCTTATCAATGGAGTTATTTATTTTGTTTGACAAAGAGCTAATCAAAAAAGAACCTTTGTTGATTCTTAAAAAAATATCACTATTATAATTATATTTGGACAAAGCAGTGTAATAATCTAAATTAAAAGACTTATCGGGTACAGCTATCTTATAAATTTCACTAATAGGTAATTCTTTTACGCTGGCATAACCCATGATACTATTGAGATCATCCAGATTTATATTAAATTCAAAATCAATATTGGAAGCCGTATCGAGTATTGGAATATCTATCGATCCAGTAGCTAACAAAGTATTTTTAATTTTAAAAATATCCAAACTGAAACTATCTATAATTGTAGTACCAACATTTATTAAATCAGATGTGATTATAATTTTATTAGAAGATTTAGAATTAATTAATAGACTTGTATCAATTCTTTTAAACAAACCAGGGATAAGTACTGACTGTAAATGAACAACGCCATCGGGTAATTGATTTTTCCAATCCAAGTTACCAGAATATACTATTTCTCCATTCTGACTGGATAAATGCAAACTATTGACATTTGTCAAAAATCGAGAGCCATTAATGTCTAGATCAATATGACTATCTTTAAATAATGAAGTTAAGTATGAATCAAAAGAACCAGACGCAGAATATTCTATAGTTTTCTGTTTCCAATTTCCTGAAATTGAAGCATCAAGTGTAAAGTTATCTAAATCATATCCATTTATAAAGTCTAACTTACCAATAAACTTAACAATGTTGTTTAATCTAAATTTCTCACTTAATATCTTCAACGACCATTTCGTATCTATTAAACTATAATTAAACTGTAAATCCAGGGGTAACTTATCTCTTGTCTTTTGAATGTGAATTTTATTCTCAAAATATTCTAAATATATATTCTGATCTTCTATAATAAAATAATCTGATTTTGTTTTCTTTATTTCTGTATTCCAGTTAGTCCAAGTCAATTTCTTACCAGTTGCCCCTGAAATACGTAGTTTAGAATCCAATATATGAGTTTGTGTCTGAATATTTGTTATAATTACGTTACTGGATACCTGTGTTCTATAATTTGATTCACGATCTTCCAAACGAAAGAATAAATCATCTAATGAGATCTGATATGCACGGTAAAGAATATTGACAGATATATTTTTACCAGAAATGTTTATTCCCTCTGGTAATTTTATATTACTTAATGGGCTAATTGAGTTAGTATTTCCATTTTCACTCTTTTTATTTAAATCTAGATTTAAGGTGGTGTTTTCAAAACGTACTTCATCAACAAAACCATCCCAATCGCGAGCAATCAGCTTAAATATATTATAATAAACTCTAACACTATTTACTGATAATAATTGAGTTTTCGTTATCGGATCAACAACTTTAAGAGACTTAATCCTAAAATTACGGAAAATGGAAGGTGAGATGCTTTCATATGAAATGCTATAACCTGTTTTATCTTCTAAACGAAGAATCGCATTGTTTTTACCTTCATTAAATAGTAATTGGATTCTTTTTATTAAAGGATAAGTACATAAAGATGAAAGTATTATTGCTACAATTACTATAATGGTTCCAATATTAATATTAATATTAAAAGTTTTATTTTTCATATATACTTTTAATACCAACTTTCAAATTAAATTCTATAGTATATTTTCTTTCACCTATGTAAGGACTAAAAACTAACTCTCTGATATATTCTTCCAAACTTGCATCCAAATCAGGATTTCCAGTTGTTGCTATCTTATAATTTTCAACATATCCTGAGGTATTAATAATGACATCAATCTCAATATCCCTACTTTCATTTATATTATCATTATGATTTATGAATTTAAAGTCTGGTTCGAAAACAATACTATATTTTGAATTAACGTCATTGTTGGTACTAATAATATCTTGTGATGTATTACTTATTATTTCTGTATCCATAGCAAAAAAATTATTCTCTGATTTAGACATGATTTGAAATGCTTTATTATCTACCAAATATTTTTTAATTGAAGTTGTTGATTCTACATTCTCGAAATCAGAAGGTAAGTTGGATATATCAAAATCCTTCTCTTGTGCTAAGAAACCATTATTTTCATTTCTCTTTCTTAACGTATCCGTGTTTGAAGTTATTGATTTGTTACTAGATATCATATTTATTGGGATTACTTGATCAGTAGAAGTATTAATTTTTAATAAAATTAACACCAAAATTACTATAGAGTGAAAAACTATTGAAGTAAATGTTGTATATATGAATAATCTATTCATTCCCTATTTTCTTATCGGTAACTAAAAATACATTTACAAAATCATTAGACCTCAATACGTCCAAGATATTCAGGACCTTACCATAAGATGTAAATTCATCTGAATAGATGTATATCTTAATTTCTTTTTCTTTATCAACTAAAGCCTGTAGAAGACTTTCTGTATTATACTCCTCATCATCAATCACTATTGATCCTGTAGCTCGTACATATATTGAAATTTCTTTTTCGGTCAAATCAGGCTTGCTACTACTTGCTTTTGGAAGTTTTATATCAAGAACTGGAGTTAAGGAAAAACTAGTATTTATGATAAAAAATATCATTACTAGAAAGACCATATCTATTAATGGTGTTAAGGGAAGACTTTTATCATGATTTTGTTTTCTTTTAAGACTTAATCTTCGCATATTAGTTCTAGTTGCTCCTAAATGCTATCAATTCATTAATCAAAATATCCAATTCATCTAATCTTTTATCTAATGTCTCGGAAAAACCGTAATAAGCAAATAAATTAGGAATGGCCACAAGTAGTCCTGCTGCTGTAGTTATCAAGGCTTGCGATATACCTCCTGCAAGAGAACTAGGGTCGGAAGCTCCTGTATTTTTCATGTTATAAAAGGTTAAGATCATTCCAGTTACAGTACCTAATAAACCTAAAAGTGTGGAAATATTAGAGATCGCTAAAAGAATATTGATATTTTTTGATAATTTATTTTTCCATTCCATGGCGGAAGCTTCTAAAATAGGTACAAGAACTTCAGAAGTACTATCTTGTCTAGACATAAAAGTTAGAATCAAACTATCAATTGCGGAATGTTGATCTTTTACGGTATCTCTTAGTTGATGTAAATTTCCAATTCTTAAAAGATTTTTGACAATATTAAATTTTTTAGATGATAATGCATTGGTATATAAATAAAAAAAGGTTCTTTCAAGAATAAGAGAGATACCAATAATGGAAAGAACTAATATTGGTAATAACATAACCCAATTGTCTCTAATTAAGTCTAACACCTAAAAACTCCTAGTGTATGATAATGATGATAAGATTATATTATCTTGAGTACCCAATTCTATCTCAAAATCATATATTTTAAAAACAAATCCTGTTGAAATTGCTTTATTTAAAGGAATATTGTCTTTATCAATAGCCAATCCGATTTTGAAGTTATCAGTCACCTTTGAATCGATTAGGATCTGTCCTCCCAAAGTCTCCATACCTAAATTGGTTCTTACATTCAAGGAATATTTTTTATATATAATGTTAGATATTAATAATGTCTCTAAACGCTGAGGAGGTTGTGATCCAAAATAATCAGTAACAAACCCTACTCCCATTTCATAAAAACTATTGATGCTTGTATGAGTATAGGACAGATAGGTTTGACCATAGTTTTCTTTCCATTCACTCGAAATTAAAGCAATCTTATATGTTTTTAATGGAAAATTTATATTGAAAAGTGGATAAAAACTATTATTGCTATTTACACTAGCCCCCCAGTCTCCCCAATTTGCAGAAAGTGTTAATAAATTATCGTAGCTAATACGATAATCCATTATCTTTGAATATAAAGGTATATTATGATGAAAAAATATATCATTATTGATACTTTTATACATGAGACTCAAACTCTGATTTTGAAGGATAATACCTGGATAAATGTTACCACTGTTGTTGGTGTAAACAATTGTCGGGTTAATTTGATTATAATTAATTTCAATTGGTCTTCTGGGTCCATTTTTATTGTAATAAATTGAACCTTTTACAATTGACCATTCATAATCGACATAGCCGTTTTTGTTTTCTTTGTCATGTTTTTTAAAACCTGGTATAAATTTCAAAGATTCTCTGTCATTTTGGCTTTTTAAACTTGGAAAACTATCGTCAAAAATAAAATCAAAGTTATCAGTTTCAATATTTTCATCAGTAATATTGCCTCCAATATAGATATCCTTTCGATATGTCTCTGGATACGACAAATTTGCCGATAAAAACATCAACAGTAATATATGATATATAGACGTTTTCATTATTCAAATTATATAAGGGAGTTATAAACATGAATACATGTGTTTGAATAATTTTTCATATTTTAGATGGATTAGATAAAACAGATATAATAATTTAAACTTAGTGGATATCAAATCAGTATAAGTAATTTGAAACAAAATACCGATAATCTTAGAGTAATGAACAAACTAATGGCATCTTTTTTATTCCTATTATTTATTAACCATCCGTTATGGGCATATAAACTTACTTACAAGGAACAGGTATATGAATTATATCATCGTCATTTGTATGCTTACCCTAATAGAACTTGGGAAAATCTTATGTATCTTGAGGAAGCCTTGGATGCAGATTTTGCAAATCCGTTGAATGCATTAACGCGTATTGAAACAAAAGAAGAATGGAATAAATATCAAAAACTATTCGATATGCACATTCATTTAAAGATTGTTGAAAACTATCTAATACTTGGAAATAAGTTCGATAAGCAAAAAGCTTACTTCTATAATGCCCCTTATAAAGACATCACTCTAAGAAGTCTAGACATAGCCGAAAAAATATATAATTTTGCTCTACCTCATTGGGTGGAAGCAGTCAAATTAGCGAAGGAAACAGAAAATTATCCCTACTTATTTCTAGAGGGAATTCAGTTCTGGGAAGACGAAGCCTATAGAATTAATCATGATGAATTGAATTATGAATCAATAATAAACAAACAAATAAATAGATTGATTAGAGTAAGAGAAGAATTAAATAAAATGGATTCTTCCACATTTCCAGGACCAGGCGAAAATGGAATCGCCGATCCTGATAAAGTAGGAGAATTAAATAACTTATTTAAAGATTGGGAGGGTTTTATAAAATAAACATTGCATCGCCATAGGAAAAAAAACGATATTTTTCATTAATGGCCTCTTGGTATATATTCTTTATAACATCCATTCCTGCAAAAGCAGATACCATAACAATAAGTGTCGATTCTGGTGTATGAAAATTAGTAAACAAATGATTTACCACTTTAAACTCATAACCAGGATAAATAAAGATATCAGTTTCTTGCCAACCACTTCTTGGTGTTGGACTGCTAAATGTGGCTTCTAAAGCTCTTACAGAGGTTGTTCCAACAGCAATGATAGGACGCCCTTGTCTTTTTGCCTCATTAATTTTACTAAATAATTCAGGTGTAATGAGATATTCTTCCGTATGCATTGTATGATCTTTCACATTTTCAGAACGCATAGGAGAAAAGGTTCCTAATCCTACGTGTAAAGTAACATAATCAATTTCGATACCTTCAGATTTTATACAATTGAGAATTTCTTCTGTAAAGTGTAACCCTGCTGTTGGTGCAGCAGCAGATCCTATTTCAGAAGAATACACATTTTGATATCGAACAGCGTCATCCTTCGTATCCTCACGCTTTATGTAAGGAGGTAAAGGAATATGACCGTATTCATCTAAATAGTTATCATCTAATTCAAAGTCGAACTTAACAATGCGATTGGCATCCTCTAAAACTTCAACAATTTCACAACTCTTATTTGCAGGAAAAAAGAGTTTCTTACCAACTTTTTGCTTTTTTGCTTTACTGACAATTGCCTTCCACTTATAGCCATCAATATTTTTAGTTAGTAATACCTCAACTTTTCCACCGTGGACAGTTGTAGCATATAACCTAGCTTTTCTCACTTTTGAGTTATTAAATATCATCAAACTATTTTTGGGTAAGTATTTTACCATGTCTTTTATATGCTCATGAGAGACTTGTTTTGTTTTTCTGTTATATACTAATAATCGACTACTCCCTCTCTCTGATGGTGGAGTTTGTGCAATTAATTCATCTGGTAATTCAAAATAAAATTCCTTGGCCTTCATCATTATCCTTCACATCAATTTTCAATAGCTCATAGGCACGTAAAGTTGCTACTCGACCTCTACTGGTACGTTTTAAGAAACCTTGCCTGATCAAGTATGGCTCATAAAAGTCTTCCAATGTATCGATACCTTCACTTACTGATATTGCTAAAGTTTCAGCACCTACAGGACCACCATTATATTTCTCGATGATCGCGCGTAAAATATCACGGTCATGACGCTCTAGACCTTTATCATCAATTCCTAATCTATTTAGCCCATTGACAACAATAGCTTTGGTTATAATACCATCCCCATTCACCTGAGCAAAATCACGCATTCTTCTTAATAACCTATTGGCAACACGAGGAGTACCTCTTGAACATTTAGCCAACAAATCAGCGGCTTCCTCATGAATATCGATTTTTAAAATATCTGAAGAACGATTAAGTATGTCGATTAGTTCCCTCTTGTCATAATAATCCATCTTCAAAGTTATTCCGAATCTCGTATACATAGGACTGGATACTTTTCCAGGCTTGGTTGTAGCACCTACAAGAGTGAATGGAGGCACAGGGATTCTAATAGTTCTAGCACTTGGGCCTTGTCCTATAATCCAGTCCAGTTCATAATCTTCCATTGCCACATACAACATCTCCTCTATAGCAGGTTTTAGTCTATGTATTTCATCAATGAAAAAAACAGTTCCTGGCTGAATTGTTGTTAACAGACCAGCAAGATCTTTTGGTTTATCTAGTGCAGGAGCTGCAGTTACTCGGGCTTCTACTCCCAACTCGTTTGCCATTATTCCAGCCAAGGTCGTTTTCCCTAATCCTGGAGGTCCACTAATAAATACATGATCTAATGCTTCTTTTCTCGACTTAGCTGCTTTAATAAATATTTCTAAATTATCTTTTAATTTATCTTGTCCCTGAAAATCCCTTAAAGTAAGAGGCCTTAAGGCTGTGTCTTTTACATCATCCGTTTTTGCTTCCATCGAGTAGAAGCTTTCCATATCATCCACTATACAACCTTAATTAGTGCTTAATTCAATTATCAATTGTCTCATCAGGTCTGACTCTGTCAAATCTTCGGTTATTTGTATTTTACTTAATGCTCGCATGATACTGCTCTTATCATATCCCATCAATTCTAAAGATTGAATAATTTCTTCTGAAACACTTGGATAATTGTTATCCGTATTACTAATTAATTTACCTTGTAACGCTAAAACAATACGCTGGGCAGTCTTTTTACCCACTCCGGGCAATTTAGATAGAACACTTAAATCTTCTGTTTCCAGGGCTTTCTTAAAATCTTCGACTCCAATACCAGACAATATCTTTATAGCACCCTTTGGGCCAATCCCATTAACTTTGATGAGTTCTAAAAATAACTCCTTTTCTGCTAAATCATGAAAACCATATAAAAGTACAGCATCTTCTCTATGGTACAGATAGGTATAGATCTTTTGATTTTCTTTCATCAAAGGTAGTTTATTTATAGTGTTCATAGAAGCAATAACTTCGTATTCTATGTTATTTACATCTATGATAACAGAATCTAATTTTTTTTCGGAAATCATGCCATTTAAGCTGTATATCAAGTTTTAAACTCCTATAGGATTACTATGAAAAGCACAAATAGCTGCTGCTAAAGCGTCAGAAGCATGGTCTGGTTTTATTACTTCCTTTAAGCCCAAGATTAACTTTACCATCATTTGAACTTGCTCTTTTTCAGCACGTCCATTGCCAACTAATGCTTGTTTTATTTGTAAAGGAGTATACTCATGTGTTATAAGATTATTACTTTCAAAGCATAATAATATTACACCTTTTGCTTCAGATACAGGCATAGCAGATTTTACATTTTTTGCAAAATACAAACTCTCTATCGAAGCAATTTGAGGACTATAAAGCTTAATAACCTTACTCAACTCATCATATATATACTTTAATCTATGACCAGTTTTGTCCATACTTTTTGTTTTGATTACACCATGCTCTACATGATGAGCTTTCCCTGATTGGATCTCAATTAGTCCCCAACCAGTGGAAGCTAAACCAGGATCAACACCTAAAAACTTAAGCATTGTCCTCCCAATCATCAGGAACCTCTAAGTTTGATGATACACTTTGTACATCATCATTATCTTCCAACTTTTCAATAAGATTTAGAACTTTTTGAGTCTTTTCTTTATCTAACGCTACTGTAGTTGAAGGAACCATAGAAATTTCAGCCATCTCATTTTCGTAACCTTTCTTTGATAACTCTTCCAGTATAGTATCAAACATTTCAGGGCTAGTAGAAACCTCTATAACCTCACCTTCATTACTAACGTCTTCTGCTCCAGACTCTAATGCAGCCTCAAATATTTCATCTTCTGAATATTTTGATGCATCAAAAGCTATCAACCCTTTTCGGCTAAACAAATAACTGACGCTTCCTGTTGTACCTAAACTACCACCTGCTTTAGTAAAAATACTTCTCACATCTGCAGCTGTTCTATTCTTATTGTCAGTGAGTGTATCGACCATTATAGCTACGCCACCAATAGCATAACCTTCATACTGAAGCTCAACATAGTCTACACCATCAAGATCTCCCGTTCCCTTTTTAATGGCACGGTCGATATTGTCCGTAGGCATATTTTGACCACGAGCCTTTAAAACAGCAGTACGTAATTTAGGATTTGAATCTAACTCACCACCACCTAATCTTGCAGCGACTGTAATTTCTTTTATAATCTTAGCAAAGATGCGTCCACGCTTTGCATCCTGAGCACCTTTTCTATGTTTGATATTAGCCCACTTACTATGGCCAGACATAAAACACCTCGTCTATTTATTTTTCGGATCATAGCAAATTAACACAGTTAAAAAAGTAATGTCAACCTTCCCAAGTCCAATCCAAGTTTGTGATATTACTAGGCTCTTCATTTAAAAAATCAGCTATTATATTATCAGTAAAATCAATTTGATGTTCTGGAATAGAATAATATCCTTTGTTATATACTATTTTCTTAGCACTTAATAACCTTTCGACTGTTTTTGGATAGATGTACTTTAAAGGATATCCAAATCTACGTTTAAATATAGAGTCCTCTATACCTTTTGTTAAACGTAACGACATCATTATATTTTCAAAAACAAAATCCTGTAGAAGTATCATTTCCTGTATAGAACTTTTATTGTTATTCAAATAATCATTTAAATAGCTATTCTTTATCCTTATTGGCTTGCCTTTTTCATCATTATAAAACGAGACAGCGCCAGGACCTACCCCAATATATGGATTCAAATACCAATAATTAGTGTTGTGTTTACTATATTTACCAGGTTTTGAATAATTACTAATTTCATATTTATCATAGCCTAAATTATTCAATTCGGTCCTGAAACTATTAAATAGTTCTCTGTCTAAATCCTCATCAGGTAGCTTTATAAATCCCTTTTGAACCAGTCGGTATAAGGGAGCCTCTTCTTCAATCATCAGAGAATAAAGACTAATGTGTTCAGGATTATATTCTTTAACAAGATTTACATCCCTTTTAATATCATAATAAGACTGATCAGGTAACCCGGTTATAAAATCAAAATTTATATTTATTTTGTCTCTATAATCATTAATTTCCTCTAAAACTCTTATGATATCTTCTTCTCTTGTTGGCCGATTTAATGTTTCAAGGACTTTATTATTGAAAGTTTGTATTCCAAGACTCAATCTATTGACTATTGAGTCTTTTAAAATATCCAAATGCACTTTTGTCAAAGATTCTGGATTAGCTTCGATTGATACTTCGGTAGGTATATTAGGTATGGTTTTCTTTATACCTTCTAAAAGCCTGTGTAAATCATCGGGAGTCAATAAACTTGGGGTTCCCCCCCCTATAAAAATTGAATCTATGATATCAACATTAAGCAGATTTATTTTACAATCCAGATCTGAAATAATTTTATCGATTAACTGTTCGGATTTCTTTGTTTGGCCTATCTCAGAGTAAAAATCGCAGTAATAACATTTTTGTTTACAAAATGGTATATGCACATACAGTCCCATTTTTACTTCTTTCTGAGAGTTTTCTGTATATATAGTTGACATCTATCTAATACCAATAGAATCAAAAGGCCAATATTGAAATAAAACTTTTCCAATAATTGCCTTTTTGTCGATAGTCCCCCAAAATCTAGAATCCCCCCAAACAATTCGATTATCATCTAGAACAAATATCTCATCCTTTGGAACAGTAATCTCATCCATATCATCCTTTATGGGTAAATTAGGATTAATATCAACATTTACTTTACTTCTTATGTCATAAGAATGTTTTGATAGTTCAAATTCACTTAAATACAATTCATTATCACTTGTTTTCACATAAGCGATATTATCAATAATTTTTACTTTATCCCCAGGTAAAGCTATTAAACGTTTATATTGTTTATCAGAAGCCCATGGTTCATCCATATAGCTTATTAAAGAAAATTGCTCGAATGTCACAAATCGACTTATATAATCCAGTGCAGTCAAAAACAGAGAATGATGAGTATTCTGAGGATTAACGATAACGACATCACCTCTATTATATTTTTTTACAATCCTAGAGCTTAATGTTATGACACGTGCTCCTTCTTCAAATGTAGGAGTCATAGTAGTAGAATTAAATTGATAAATTGGGAAAAATTGGAAGATAATTAATTTAAAAACAAAAAAAACTAAGATAGTTTGACCAATTCTCTTCCCAATATGTTTCTTTTCTGTTTGCGTATTATATGGACGATACTTCTTACTCATTTTATCAAGCCAAACCTGTTTAAGGGCCAGTATTTAATCATTGCCTGCCCCAGAACCTCTTTTTTACTTATAATCCCAAAGCTTCTACCATCTTTTGAATTGTCGCGATTATCCCCAAGAGGTAGTATCCAACCATGTGGCACAAATTGACCATTAATATCTTTATAATAGGTTGCAAAGTCTATTTTTGATGTCCTGTTTAAAGCCAATTCACTTTTATTGGCATAGAATTGAATTGAATAGAGATCAAAATAATCTCTATCAGTCTGTATTTGAGAATAGGCACTGGATTCATCAGAAGTAAGTGTAGCTCCACTATTATTTAATGCAATAGCATGAGAACCAAGACGAATCGTGTTGTAGTTTTCATCTTTTATCAAACGTTGGGTCTTATTTTTTTGGTCTAATCTTGTACGATAGGTTGTCTCATCTAACCACTCTGACTCCCCTTCAGGTTTAAAGTAAATATATCCATCAATATTTTTTATTGTATCACCATCAGCAGCAGCAGCTCTTTTTATTAAAAAATGATGTTTTGGAGTTCCGTCAGGATTCTTATCTATATCCACCATAGAAAGGGTCAACATATAAATGATACGTTGTAAGACATCAAAGATTGGACCTTGTGATATGTATTGTGGATTTTCAAAAATTATTATATCACCCCTCTTGGGTTTTATAGGGCTAGGTAGTTTAGCAATTCCTGGTAGCAATTCAGGGCCATATACCAGCTTATTTACAAATATTCTGTCACCTACAATTAGTGTTTTTTCCATAGAGGGCGAGGGTATTTGATAAGCCTGAATTAAATACTGATTTAAAAGAAGCACTACACCAGCAGCCCAAAGAAAAGCATCCAGCCAGTCTATAATAAAATGCCTTCGCTTTGATCTCTCTTTTCGTATATACTGCTTTACTCTTCGTCTTGTGAGGTATTTTTCTGTGATTTTTACCAAAGAATCTGCTACTTCCATTATTATAATTCCGCCTGAATTTTTCTTCGTAACCGTAACACATATGAAACATCGTTGACAAGCTATTTACCAATTTCTATAATCCAATCAATATGAAGAAAAAAGACCCGATCACAATACCTGAAAATCTTTCAGTAAAGCTACCTACCATTCTCAAAATTAAACCTACAACGTATATACCAGTCTTCTATACCTTTTTGCTAATAATAGGTTTATTTGCTATTTTACTATACCCCGGAATACGAAAGAACGGGTCCATAATATATTTAGATTCCTATCCTCGAGGGGCAGCTGTCTACAATAATGACAAAAGATTAGGAAGTACTCCTGTAAAAGCTTTTGTGCCTAAAGGAAACCAAAATATAGTTTTTTCGTTGCCTAATGTTGAGGACGTTAAAGTAACAAGTAAAGTCAAAGGCAGGATATTTGGATCTCTTTTTTTCCCATCTAGAGATACCATTAGAATAAATTTTAAATCAAACAATAGTATGAAAATATTACATGATTCTTTTTATTCTTTTGCTGCGTGGAATTATTCTGGAAAACCACGAACGCGTTATCAATTTCCTTACACCTTAACTAATGCTTCTAAAAGGCTAGCCATATCACAGACTAATAATATGATAAGGGATAATAAGGATTACTTACTAGGTACATTTGGCCTTATTAATAGTGAATTTACATTAAGGGACTGGTCTGGAATGATAAGCAACCTCCATACAAATGGAAAAACGCTATCTGCCTCCCACTATTTATCACTCGTAAAATATCTCATGAATAACACTGATCCAGCATACTTAAAACATTTAACAGATATTCATGAGTTAGAAATAGACATTACTGGAAAAAATAGTATTCCTAAAACCATATCCAGAACTAACTCAAGTATTAGTGTTGGCCAACTAACATTCAATAAATATATTGATAATAAGAATGATGCTATTTACATTCTTGACAAACATCTAGAACAGATAGATTTTGAAAAACAAAATTCTGAAATTATAGACGTATCAAAGGCCTCTTACTCTGATATAATTGCCTATATTAATTGGTTTAATAATAAATACTTGAATAATATTGATTTGCAAGCTTATTTACCGTCATTAGAGATCTTAAAACAAATTAAACCTTCTAAAAATTGGGAGCTTACAAGTACAGGAGTCTCTTCTGATGTATATTTAACGAGTGAGAACTATAATTACCCAAGCTACATCATATACAACAGCACATCATCTGATGTAGGATACCTTCCTGATACTTTCCAATTGGATGATATTAGGTTTAGACTTTTATTAAAAGAGAAATAATTATGAGTGAAAAGATACAACACAAGGTGTTGGCCAACAATAAGAAAGCGTATTTTCAATATTTCGTAGAGCAAAAACTAGAATGTGGTGTCGTATTACATGGAACAGAAGTAAAATCTATGAAAGCCAACAAATTTAACTTTGTCGATTCCTATGCAGAAATTGAAAATGGAGAATTATGGCTTAATAATTTGTCCATTACACCTTATGCCTTTGGTAATACATTCAATCATACCACTGTGCGTTCAAGAAAGTTATTAGCCCACAAACAAGAAATTGCAAAACTAAGAAAAAAAGTAGATGAAAAAGGTTACACACTTGTCCCTCTACAATTCTATATTCATAAAGGACTTATTAAAGTAGAAATTGGTTTATGTAAAGGGAAAAAATTATACGACAAGAGAGACAGTATAAAACAAAAAGATATGCAAAGAGAGCAAGATAGGGTTAATAAATACTCATAAACACATTTTATGAGTATTTATAATACTATATAAACACTGTTTTTTGCTTTCTACTGTTACTTCAAGATAGCAAAATGACAAAATAATAATATTTTAACGATAATTAATTAACATTGTGATAGCGTACAGGTATCATGCTATTGGTCTAAAGAAACTAAGAACACAACACAGATCAACAATCATAAAAGTAGTATAAGTATTAAGTAAAGGATAGTGCTTATTATTGAAAATTAACGAGACAAGTTTATAAAAAAGAAAGTCTGGCGACGACCTACTCTCCCACCTTGCGGCAGTACCATCGGCGATGAAGGGCTTAACTTCCGTGTTCGGAATGGGAACGGGTGGATCCCCTTCTCTATGGTCACCAGACAATAATATTCTTCAAAACAAGATACTAAGTCAATGAAATAGTATCCTCTTTAAAAGTTCTCTTTTAAGACATGTTTTTTAAGGGATAACAAATAATATGGTCAAGCCTCACGACAAATTAGTACTGGTATGCTAAACATGTTACCATGCGTATACACCCAGCCTATCAACCTGATATTCTCTCAGGTGTCTTTAGGAATCTTTAAG
>NZ_AUFW01000037.1 GCF_000426705.1 Spirochaeta cellobiosiphila DSM 17781 | reverse complement strand
AATGCTAGGGGGATGACGTTAATGTATGAATAAGCCCCGGCTAATTACGTGCCAGCAGCCGCGGTAATACGTAAGGGGCGAGCGTTGTTCGGAATTATTGGGCGTAAAGGGAGCGCAGGCTGTTTCATAAGTCTGATGTGAAAGACCGCAGCTTAACTGCGGAAACGCGTTGGAAACTGTGTAACTTGAATCACGGAGGGGGAGATGGAATTCCTAGTGTAGGGGTGAAATCTGTTGATATTAGGAAGAACACCGGAGGCGAAGGCGATCTCCTGGCCGATGATTGACGCTGAGGCTCGAAAGCGTAGGGAGCGAACAGGATTAGATACCCTGGTAGTCTACGCCGTAAACGATGTGCACTTGGTGTTGGGGAGTTATTCTCAGTGCCGAAGTAAACGCGATAAGTGCACCGCCTGGGGAGTATGCCGGCAACGGTGAAACTCAAAGGAATTGACGGGGGCCCGCACAAGCGGTGGAGCATGTGGTTTAATTCGATGATACGCGAGGAACCTTACCAGGGCTTGACATATACAGGACGGCAGTAGAGATATTGCTTCCCTTCGGGGCTTGTATACAGGTGCTGCATGGTTGTCGTCAGCTCGTGCCGTGAGGTGTTGGGTTAAGTCCCGCAACGAGCGCAACCCCTATTGTCTGTTGCCAGCATTAAGTTGGGGACTCAGGCAAGACTGCCGGTGACAAACCGGAGGAAGGTGGGGATGACGTCAAATCATCATGGCCCTTATGTCCTGGGCTACACACGTGCTACAATGGCCAGTACAGAGTGATGCGAAGCCGCGAGGTGGAGCCAAACGCAGAAAGCTGGTCTCAGTTCGGATTGGAGTCTGAAACTCGACTCCATGAAGGTGGAATCGCTAGTAATCGCGCATCAGCATGGCGCGGTGAATACGTTCCCGGGCCTTGTACACACCGCCCGTCACACCACCCGAGTTGGGGGTACCCGAAGTCGCTCGTCTAACCTGCAAAGGAGGACGGTGCCGAAGGTATGCTCGGTAAGGGGGGTGAAGTCGTAACAAGGTAGCCGTACTGGAAAGTGCGGCTGGATCACCTCCTTTCTACGAGAAAGGTTGATTGATAAAGAAATTAACTTGTTAAGTGAAGCACTGTAGATGCGTTAAAGATCATTGTGGCTTGAAAAAAAGACTTTTAGAAATGATCGAAAGGAACTTCTCTCTCTTTTAT
>NZ_AUFW01000036.1 GCF_000426705.1 Spirochaeta cellobiosiphila DSM 17781 | reverse complement strand
CCTGAGACAGCATTATTCACGGCTCCATCAATTAAACTCTCTGTTATTTTACCACCAATAGTATCACCTAAACTTTCGCCAAAAGATCCCAAGCTGCCAACACCAGGAATAACACGACTTGCGATACTGGTAGCTGCGCTCTTTCCAAAGTCGAGCAATCCTTGTTGCCAACTAAAGTTTCCATTAACAACACCTTGGGTGTTAAAGGCTGCATTTGTTGTCAAGTTCATAACCATACCCGCAGTTCCTCCTGCAGGAAGAGTAGCGATTGTTACGGCCGTTTTAGTTAATTCCATTACAGTGGGTGCTTCCAACCAGGAACCTCTATCATCCCATACTTTTTGTTGCGCACCAGGTAAACTTGCTTGAGCTAATCCAGCTCCTTCTCTCATCTTATTAAAGATAAACTCACCCATAATGGTTCCCATTTCACCAGCACCATTAAATCGTACATTACTAGTCCAATTCTTATCTAAATCAATATCATCTTCTTTAAAGCTTGGGGCAAAACCGACATGGGCTCCAAAAGTCCCTGGGGATATATCAACACCACGTTGATCCGTTCGTTCCTCATAATGTATTTCGAAGATAGGGACTATTTCTTCTACAATCCTTTCTTCGCCCCTAGAGTTTTCTTTTGTTCTTTTTACAATTTTCTCACCAACTTTTTCTGTGATCTTTTCCATCCATTTGATTTCTTGGACATATTTATAGGCCGATAGCTTACTGTCTTTATCCTCATCATAATTACCGGAAGATCGTTTCTCATTCATATCTTTACTGTAGTTATCATTCGCAAGCAAACCTAATTGGGCTATCAGATTGTCCTTTGCCTCTAATTCCTCTTTCGTCTTTTTGTCGTCCTTAGATCCAAAAACTTCTTCCATTTCAGTTCTTATCTCTTGTTGGGCCTTATCTAATAATCCATTAAGAGCATCAGAGTTCATCTGTGATAACTGATCGTCATTTAAAGCTACAGAACTTGTAAAATCAGTCTGATAATCTGTGAAATCACTATACTTTTCAACAATACCTTCATCTGTTAAAAAACCATCTAAAGCCGTTGAACCAATGACCAAGTCTTTTTTATAGACGTTTCCACTGAGAACATATCCATCCTTACGCATGGTTTGATGAAGACTATCTTCAATATTATCATTTGCTGACTCTACTTGTTTGTTAAACCCTTGTTCTGCTGCTTCCAGCTGATCAAGCATCTTCTCATATTCCATTCTATTGACATGTTGTTT
>NZ_AUFW01000035.1 GCF_000426705.1 Spirochaeta cellobiosiphila DSM 17781 | reverse complement strand
TGAGTATCATACTCTTAGGATGTCCTCAGAAAGCTGAGGCAGATCAGACAAAAGAAGAATCCTCTCCCAGTGTTGAAGATATCGTACAAACAGAAAAACCTGTAAATCCTGGAGATGTCGTTGTAGAAAAAGCTCCTGTTAATACAGACACATCTAATAGTCGTGATCCCTATTGGTCCACTCTTGGATATGAAACATGGCAAGGGATTACTGATGTCACAGAATTACCTGAATCTTTGATGTTGGATATGCTTAATGTACGAAGGATGTTTTACCAAAGATCTAGATACCCAACTTTAGAAGAAATTATCTCAACGCATAAACCAGACTTAGGAGAATTAACAGCTGAGAATCTTAATAGTTTTGGTTATGATCTCTATGAAGCAGGGAATTTTAAAGAATCCATGCAACTATTTGTAGAAGCAATGCTACTCGATCCTACTTATGTCTATGCCCATTATAATTTTGCCTGTGTTGGTTCTCTTTATCTAGAATATTGGTCTCATCAGGATAGTGGAGCATATGCTCAGCAGGAAGGATTCTATGATGAAGCATATCTAGCTATGGTTCAAGATGAAGTGTTTCAAAATCTTAGTATATCCTTTTTCCTAGCATCCCGTTACCTAGACAAGTCAAAGACTGATCCAGATCTTGAATATATTCGTAGCCTCAAACGTTATAATAACTTAAGACAGAACTTATCAGAACCTAAATTCTGGATTCTTTATGGTTACCATCATGCGGATAACCTTGAAAGAGCAGATGAGATCCCTAGTTTAGGAGAATTATCTGTCACTCTAGATGGTGGCTTTTATTCAGCCTCAGGTATCGATGACATAATAGTAAGAGGACGTTCTTCTAAAAACATGTGGGAATATGGTATCCATAAACTAATTAATAGAGATCAAGTATCACTGATTAAGGTTGATTTTAGAGATCTTCCAGCTCTAGGTTACAGAATAAATTACGATTATATTAATGATCCGACAGGTGAATTAAGACAGCCATACGTGATAGCAAATCAAGAAAACTTCACCATCAAAGGTTTATTATATTTTGATGATCATTGGGAGATAAATAGCACCACTACTGTTTATAGTTATGATCTGGAATATCCCCAAAAGCAATCAGATGGTACATTGAATTTTCCATTATATGAAGATTGGAAACCTTCTAACAAAACACAATATTTCAATACAGTTAAGAAAATGTACGACTATTACTATAAAAAAAATACAAGTTCAATAAATGAAAAATTAAACAAATAGGGAACAAAGATGCCAGCATATGATGATTACTGTGATATCAATATTATACAACCTTTAAT
Organism: Spirochaeta cellobiosiphila DSM 17781; assembly: GCF_000426705.1. Lineage (NCBI taxonomy): Bacteria > Pseudomonadati > Spirochaetota > Spirochaetia > Spirochaetales > Spirochaetaceae > Spirochaeta > Spirochaeta cellobiosiphila. Next base: position 248 of record NZ_AUFW01000035.1, on the reverse strand, counting down.
TAATGATTATTTTGATGATAGACCTTTTCTTAGGGAAGAGCAGATCTTTGATATCAATTTACCTAGTAGTAAAATGCGTAAGCTAAAACATTCGGGTGAGTACCCTATAAATTCTGGAGCATATATTGAACTTAATAGTATATATATACCAGAATATAAACAATTCCAAAAAGAAGAAATGTATCTAGGCAAAGTAGATAAATCAGAAAAGACGGCTATATGTCTACACTTCACTGCTGGTAATTATG
>NZ_AUFW01000034.1 GCF_000426705.1 Spirochaeta cellobiosiphila DSM 17781 | reverse complement strand
TACTGAGTATCATACTCTTAGGATGTCCTCAGAAAGCTGAGGCAGATCAGACAAAAGAAGACCCCTCTCCCAGTGTTGAAGATATCGTACAAACAGAAAAACCTGTAAATCCTGGAGATGTCGTTATAGAAAAAGCTCCTGTTAATACAGATACAGCTAATAGCCGTGATCCCTATTGGTCCACTCTTGGATATGAGACCTGGCAGGGGATTACTGATGTTACAGAATTACCTGAGTCTTTGATGTTGGATATGCTTAATGTAAAAAGGATGACTTGGCAAGCTAATGGTTATTTGACACTGGAAGAAGTGATCATTAAATATCATCTTAACTTAGGAGAACTTAATGCTGAAAACCTCAACAGTGCAGGCTATGACCTATATGAGAAGGGTGATTACGAATCAGCCATGGTCTTATTTACAGAAGCCATTAAGCTTGATCCGACCTATGTATATGCCCATTACAACTTTGCTTGTGCAGGATCGCTTTACCTTCAGTATTGGAATAATCAAGATAGCGGCTTATATGCCCAACAAGAAGGCTTTTACAACTATAGTTACCTTAATAATGTCCAAGATGCTGTGTTTCAGAATCTAAGCCTTTCTTTTTTTCTAGCCTCAAGATATTTAGAAAAATCAAAAACGGATCCTGACCTTGAATATATCAGAAGTTTAAAACGTTATTCAAACCTTAGGCAAAACTTATCAGAACCGAAGTTCTGGTTGCTCTACGGATTCTATAGTGTGGAAGCCAATACCTATTGGGAGTTTCAGCCTGAACTTAATGAACTATCTATTACTCTTGATGGGGGATTTTATTCTGCTAGGGGATTCGAAGATCTACTTATAGATTTTAAAGGAGATACAACAAATCTATGGGAATATCATCTTCATCAATTTATTGACAAAAATCAGGTTAACTTTATTAAGCAAACAGAGGATACCTTGCCCAAATTAGGTTATCGCTTTATTTGGAGTCACACTTCAACTTATGGTGAAAAAGGAAGTCAACCCTACCTCGTAGCTCAAAATAACCAGATAGATATAACTGGATTAATAATTGTTGATGAATACTGGAATTATGATGGTATCCGTTCTGTTTATACCTATAGTATTGATTATCCAAAGTTAGATACTAATGGAAACAGAATATATTCTTCGTATCTAGATTGGAGTCCTTCTAATAAGCAACACTTTTTTATGACTATAAGTGATTTTTATAATGATGATTATGAATACAAAAAAGAGTTAATAAAAGAAAAATTTGAAGAAATGGAGAATAGCGATGAGTCTCTATAGCGATAACTGTGATATAAGTAAAATATCTAAGATAGTTTATGAATACTTAGACGAGCGCCCTTATCTAATTGAAGAACAGATTTTCGACATTGAGTTACCTATCTCCAAGATGAGAAAACTAAAAAAGCTCAATGAGTATACGAAGGACTCTGAACCTTTTAATAGACTTAAATCTGTCATTAATAGGGGGATGTTTAATAAGAAATTAATGCCTATTGGCAGAAAAAACAAAAAGGATAAGACAGCTATATGTTTACATTTTACTGCTGGTGCTACTAATGGCGCAGACAGTACTACATGTAAAACACCTTCAGATATTGTTGATGCCAAGCGTCATGCCGTCAATTACTGGGTTTATAGAGATGGGACTATTGTGGAATACATGGAACCTGAATATTGGGCACATCATTCAAGTGCTGATACTGAGAATCCAAAAATAATTGCAATTGAAATTGTGAATTATGGACCCATATATTTAGAAGGTAGTGATTTAAAATGGGTAGATTCAAAAGGTGAAATATATACATATTGTGAACTTGATGCCGCTATTAAAGGACCAGACAAAGCTTTTATTGATCTAGCTGATAATGATTATGATAAACTAGGGAGATATCCTAACAGTGAGTATAGGGGCTACCGTTATTATGCAGCATTTACAACAAAGCAAACTCAAAGTGTTGCAAAATTACTAAAAGCATTATGTAAAGAATATGATATCCCTTATCGTTTTCTACCTTACCATATGCGATTTGATAGATACAGAGAAGGGAGTATGAATAATGTCTCGCTATCTGCAACTAGTTACTAATTGGAATAGCTTTATGAATGATGGCATAAATAAAGCAGGGATATTTTCTCATGTTAACACGAGACATAGACATGAAGATACTAATGCAGTAGTAAAATGGGATATCAGTCCTGCCTTTGACTGGGAATATTTGGAAAACTATAATGGCTT
>NZ_AUFW01000033.1 GCF_000426705.1 Spirochaeta cellobiosiphila DSM 17781 | reverse complement strand
GCATTATTGGAATACAAGATGCTAGATGGTGAGAGTATTAAACTTACCTTATATTTTGATACTGATTCAGATATTATAATTGTAGAAGCAAATCCCGGTGGATTGTTCGGTGGATTCTATGCTTATATCACTGATGAAGAGGGCGCTTATCGGCAGGAGCTAATAAAATTATTTCAGGAATAAGCTAATACTTGGAAGGTATAAAAATGTACAAGATAATATAGTTAGAAAAATGTTAAAATTAGAAGGCCTGAGTTCATACTAGAATTGATATTGAATTATGACTATTTTACATTGAGACCTTTTGGTAATTTACCAGAAATGGATTATGAGAATTCCCAATATACTATGTTTTCTATAGATCCGAGTACTCTTTGTATTATTGATAATATAGTTGTAAAAGAACCTGAAGGAGGGCTTCTACCTGTATTCAGGAATTAGGAGGGTATAGTATCTTTGTTGGTTCCTGAACATGTAAAAGCAGAACTAGATTTGGCTGATATGAAGGGATTGGTATTAGAGTCCTCTAATTTGCGAATAGGATAACAAACATGCTTAGATTAATCGTCAAAATCCTCATATAAAACCTATAAAAAGGGATATAATTAAACAAATACAAAATTACTGTAACAATACAAAAAAAGGATAAAAACATGTTACTAAAAGGACTCATCAGTCTAACACTAGCAGGAATAACTACTTTTCTCCTGTATAGATTCAGTCGGGATGACTTAAAATTGTCTTTACTATTCTTCTTTGCAATGGCTTTTTGCACCCATTGGCGCTACGGATTAATCGCTTTAGTCATCATGGGACTCTTTGCCTTTGCCTATTTTCTCTGGGTACGACGATTAAATGAGCCTAAACTACAAGTTAACAACAAGCTTAGTCGACGGATTACTTTTGTCTTAACAGTACTGTTATTTGTCGATCAATAAGTACTAACCTTAATGAAGATTGTCCTTGATAGAGAAACTTTTGATCTATTGGTTCGGCTTAATTCTCTTGCCCTAGCGACTTTCTTTTTTCCAGTATCCAAGAGATCAAGTTAATGAAGGAAGGGGAAAAACGGATGTCTTAAAAGACTGGTTAGAAATGACATCATGTATTATATAACTAGTATATAGTTCAGAGGAATAAATAATAAAAATGAAAAATATTATACTAATGGTACTTCTCTTTTGGAATGTAATATTCACATATAGTGAAGGTCCTTTAAAATCATCAGATAAGAATATTTCAATAAGCCCTAAAAAAAACAAGGTAATACATTCTATAGGGTCTATATTTGCAATAACACCAGAAGGACATGCAGGTACAGAACCATATCCAGAAGATTTAAATCTCTCTATATATTATTTAAATGAATTTGATGGGAATATTTTTTTCGAAGATGAAAATAAAATCAGAATTCGTCAGTATCCTATTGGTGATATTGAAGTATTAAGAAATAGTCTCCCCAATCAATATATTTTGTTAGGTGTTGAAGGTGATTCCTATTATCATTTTACTTTCTATCCACCTGTAGTCCCTGTAATTGCATATATAAACAAAGAACATTATTATAGTGATACTGATGAAAAATATAAAATCTTAATCTATTATCCTTCTGGGTTTCCAGATGATCTAGTAAGTCGAATGTATACCATAAAAGAAATGCATGGATCTAAATTCATGGCTACTGTAGTATTAAGAGAAAACATTGATTTTCTAAAGCCATTTTATTTTATGACAGGACGTCCCTCGGATTATGGGGATGATTATAAAGGCTCATTTCTTCCAAGAGCAATAAAAGATAGAGAAACCTTCCCAAGTAAAATTATGATTCTAAATGTAAAAAGCAAACCGTTTCTCGATGAGGATTATAATGAGGACAATCCAACCCCTCAAAGTGACTTCGACTACTATCGTCTTCCCCTAGACCTAAGCGCCTACGGAGTTAAAGGTGAATTAACAGAAGATTCCCCATTCAAGATAGAAGAAATCCTGACCTACTCTAAAGCCATGAAGAAGATAGCCTTTGTTGGTAGGCAGTACACGGATGATGAACATACGAGTTACAATGAAATGCTTTTTCTCGTTCCAGAAGAAGGGGGGAAGCCTGAGAAGATCTTAGATGTTGCCTCAGGACATGTCATTCAGGATATGCTCTTTAGTCCAGAGGGGTATAAACTTGTACTGGAATTAGATGAGGGAGACCTTTATGAACTCACCTTTCCCGGGTATCATTGGGAAGAATCTTATCCTCAGGAAGTAGCACTTACTACTGGTATTCAGAATAAGAACATTGATGAAAAGTTACTCTATAACTCAGTGAAATATATAAATGATGATATGAATGAAGAGAGTATTGAATCCTACCTAGATCAACTCTATGTAGAAGTGTGTCGACGTGACATTAAACAGATAGAGACACATCGATCCATTCTGGCTCGATATTACCTTAACACAATCTACGCCTACAACGGTTATGCCTTTAGTAATAAAGATTGGAATGATTTCTATAGTAGCTTTGCTTGGTACAAGCCGACTACTAAAACACCTGAGTTTACTGAAGAAGAGAGTCGACGAATTAAAATGGTTCAAGGGATTGAGTAAAACAAAATAAAAGAAAGAAAGTTAGAGAGTCTCTATAATAAAGAAGTGTTACTTGTATACGCATTTGTAGAATTATTTGAACTAATCTTGGTGTGACTTCCTATATCAGTTGACACTGATACCAATTCAGCCTGAGGATAGCTCCCTTCGTCAATTGACACTGACCCCCAACCAGCCTGAACTTGACACCCAAGGTCAAGTGACAATGACACCAAAGGAGCCTGAGGATGACACCCTAGGTCAATTGACAAATTCAGAATTCCTCAAGTGACAAATTCCTCCAACACCAACTGACGAATTCTGAATTCCTCAGTGGACAAATAAAAAAGCCCCCTTAGTCATAACCAAGAGGGCAAAACAGTAAACCTAACAAGTTCTACCAGATATCTACCTAACAGTCACATCTTCATAATAAGAACCACTTCTTAAAACCGATCCAGACATAGTCCGAACCTCAACCTTGTAATTCCCGGCTTCCAAATCCTCTGGTATAGAAAGCAAAATACTGGAAGGCAAAGTCCT
>NZ_AUFW01000032.1 GCF_000426705.1 Spirochaeta cellobiosiphila DSM 17781 | reverse complement strand
AAAAATAGTTCTTTTGACATGTAAATAGGGAAGGGATAAGAGATAATATGGTCAAGCGAGAAAGGGTCCATGGTGGATGCCTTGGAGCTATCCGGCGAAGAAGGACGTGGTAAGCTGCGAAAAGCGTTGGTGAGGAGCAAACATCCTATGATCCAGCGATGTCCGAATGGGGTAACCCACATATTAGATAATATGTATGGTATGGTGAACACATAGTCATATCAGGCGAGACCCAGGGAACTGAACCATCTAAGTACCTGGAGGAAAAGAAATCAAACGAGATTCCCTTAGTAGCGGCGAGCGAAGCGGGAAGAGTCCAAACCTAATTAGTTTCGGCTAATTAGGGGTTGTAGGGCGCATGACATGTGATTCATGGAGATTAGCAGAAAGGTTTTGGAAAAGCCTACCAAAGAAGGTGAAAGTCCTGTAAGCGAAAATTGAAGTGACGCTAATGCGTACCTGAGTACGGCGGGACACGAGTAATCCTGTTGGAAACTGGGGGGCCCACCCTCCAAGACTAAATACGAGATAGCTACCGATAGTGAACGAGTACCGTGAGGGAAGTGGTGAAAAGCACCCCGGGAGGGGAGTGAAATAGAACCTGAAACCGTGGACCTACAAGCGGTCAAAGCCTCCTTGAGAGGTGATGGCGTGCCTTTTGTAGAATGAGCCTGCGAGTTATCCTATGTAGCAAGGTTAAGTGATAGAAGTCATGGAGCCGAAGAGAAATCGAGTCTGAATAGGGCGAGTTAGTTACATGGGATAGACCCGAAGCCGGGTGATCTATCCATGGTCAGGTTGAAGCTTGGGTAAAACCAAGTGGAGGACCGAACCCTAGTCTGTTGAAAAAGGCAGGGATGAACTGTGGATCGGAGTGAAAGGCTAATCAAACCCGGAGATAGCTGGTACTCCTCGAAATAGCTTTAGGGCTAGCCTCATATGGTTTCTTACGGAGGTAAAGCACTGATTAGGCTAGGGCCTGTCACAGGGTACCAAACTTAGTCAAACTCTGAATGCCGTAAGACAAAATATGGGAGTCAGACTGTGTGAGATAATTTTCATAGTCAAGAGGGAAAGAACCCAGACCGTCAGCTAAGGTCCCCAATCTATGCTAAGTGGAAAAGGAAGTGTGATGGCAAAGACAGCCAGGAGGTTGGCTTAGAAGCAGCCACTCCTTTAAAGAGTGCGTAATAGCTCACTGGTCGAGTCGTCATGCGCTGACAATGTAACGGGGCTAAGCATAGAACCGAAGCTACGGCTCATTAGTTTACTAATGGGGGTAGAGGAGCATTCTGTAGGGAGTCGAAGCAGTACCGAAAGGTATTGTGGATCTATCAGAAGAGAGAATGCAGGCATGAGTAACGAAAAGCTAGGTGAGATCCCTAGCCGCCGAAAGCCTAAGGTTTCCTGGGTGAAGGTAATCTTCCCAGGGTTAGTCGGCCCCTAAGGCGAGGCTGAAAAGCGTAGTCGATGGGAAACTGGTTAATATTCCAGTACCTCTATATTTAGAGAAGCAGTGACGCATAAGGAGAAACACTACCGGGCGATGGTCGTCCCGGTCTAAATGGTAAGATGTTGATTTAGGTAGGAAAGTCCGCCTGAAGAGTTGAGCCATGAAGGGGAGTGGACCTACGGGAAAGCGAAGAGTGCGTATTCATGGTGCCGAGAAATAGCTGCTATCGTTAATAAGTATAGGGACCGTACCGCAAACCGACACAGGTAGGCGGGATGAGTATTCTAAGGCGTACGGGAGAACTCGCGTTAAGGAACTCGGCAAAATACACACGTAACTTCGGGAGAAGTGTGGCCCTCTAGGGGGTAGCATAAACGAGGCTCAAGCGACTGTTTACCAAAAACACAGGTCTATGCGAATCTGCAAAGAGAAGTATATGGACTGACACCTGCCCGGTGCCGGAAGGTTAAGAGGAGCTGTTAGAGTAATCGAAGCAGTGAATTGAAGCCCCGGTAAACGGCGGCCGTAACTATAACGGTCCTAAGGTAGCGAAATTCCTTGTCGGGTAAGTTCCGACCCGCACGAATGGTGTAACGACTTGAGCGCTGTCTCAACGCGAGACCCGGTGAAATTGAAGTATCGGTGAAGATGCCGATTACCTGTGGTTAGACGGAAAGACCCCGTGAACCTTTACTGCAGCCTGATATTGAAACTTGGCTTATCATGTGTAGGATAGGTGGGAGACTGAGATCCATGCACGCTAGTGTGTGAGGAGTCGTTGGTGAAATACCACCCTTGATAGGTTAGGTTTCTAACAGTTGCCGTTATCCGGTAACTGGACAATGTCTGGTGGGCGGTTTGACTGGGGCGGTCGCCTCCTAAAGCGTAACGGAGGCGCGCGAAGGTTACCTTGCGGTGGTTGGAAATCATCGTGTAAGTGTAAAGGCATAAGGTAGCCTGACTGCGAGAGGGACACTTCGAGCAGGTACGAAAGTAGGTCTTAGTGATCTGGCGGTAGCGAGTGGAAGCGCCGTCACTTAACGGATAAAAGGTACTCCGGGGATAACAGGCTGATCCTGCCCAAGAGTTCACATCGACGGCAGGGTTTGGCACCTCGATGTCGGCTCATCGCATCCTGGGGCTGGAGCAGGTCCCAAGGGTATGGCTGTTCGCCATTTAAAGCGGTACGCGAGCTGGGTTCAGAACGTCGCGAGACAGTTCGGTCCCTATCTGCCACAGGCGTTGGATGTTTGAGAGGATCTATCTTTAGTACGAGAGGACCGAGATGGACAAACCTCTAGTGTATCAGTTATTCTGCCAAGAGTAATTGCTGAGTAGCTATGTTTGGAAGGGATAACCGCTGAAGGCATCTAAGCGGGAAGCCCACCTCAAGATGAGACATCCCTGAATCTTAAAGATTCCTAAAGACACCTGAGAGAATATCAGGTTGATAGGCTGGGTGTATACGCATGGTAACATGTTTAGCATACCAGTACTAATTTGTCGTGAGGCTTGACCATATTATTTGTTATCCCTTAAAAAACATGTCTTAAAAGAGAACTTTTAAAGAGGATACTATTTCATTGACTTAGTATCTTGTTTTGAAGAATATTATTGTCTGGTGACCATAGAGAAGGGGATCCACCCGTTCCCATTCCGAACACGGAAGTTAAGCCCTTCATCGCCGATGGTACTGCCGCAAGGTGGGAGAGTAGGTCGTCGCCAGACTTTCTTTTT
>NZ_AUFW01000031.1 GCF_000426705.1 Spirochaeta cellobiosiphila DSM 17781 | reverse complement strand
AATAGTCCAAGGTAAAACTAAAGTTACAACGGGAATAACCAATAAAATCATCATTAAAATGTCTAGCTATAACGAATCGGAGTGAAGGAAATATGTATCCAAGAAAATTACTACTACCATTATTATTAGCCCTACTGAGTCTCTTAATATTAGGATGTCCTCAAAAGGCTGAGGCAGATCAGACTAAAGAAGCCCCCTCTCCCAGTGCAGAAGATATTGTAAAAACAGAGGAACATACAAATCCTGGAGATGTCGTTATAGAAAAAGCTCCTGTTAATACAGACACAGCTAATAGCCGTGATCCCTATTGGTCCACATTAGGATATGAAACATGGCAAGGGATTACTGATGTTACAGAATTACCTGAATCCGTGATGTTGGATATGCTTAATGTACGAAGGATGATGTTCCAATCATTGTCCTACCCAACAAAAGAAGAAATTATTACTAAATATCAATTGCAATTAGGTAAGTTAACAGCAGAGAATCTTAACAGTGTGGGTTATGACTTGTATACACAGGGTGATTATTTATCGGCAATGCAGTTGTTTGTAGAAGCAATGAGAATAGATCCTACCTATGTTTATGCTCATTATAACTTTGCTTGTGCAGGTTCTCTTTATCTTCAATATTGGTCAAAAAAGGATAGTGGTCAATATGTAACGCAAGAAGGCTATTATGATGAAGATTTCCTATCACTTGTTCAAGATGAAATATTTCAGAATATTAGTATTTCTGTATTCCTAGCATCTCGATATCTCGAAAAATCGAAAACAGACTCAGACTTGGAATACATTCGTAGTCTAAAACGTTATTCAAACCTTAGACAAAACTCATCAACACCAGAGTTTTGGAATCTATATGGATATCATAAATCTATTGTAAGTAATATTGATGAGTTCCCTGAATCTGGAGAACTATCAGTTACTTTGGATGGTGGATTTTATTCTGCATTAACTATATCAGATCTTATTAATAACTCAAATTCATTAAACAACCAATGGGAATACGATTTTCATAAGTTTATTAATTTTGATAAGGTACACTTAATTAAAGTTGATTATGATGAGCGTCCTCAATTTGGTTATAGAATTAATTATGATAAAAACAATGATCATGATGCTATATCAAGACAACCATACATTATTGCTTACAATAATTATTTCAAAATTGAAGGCTTGTTATTAAACGACGATAATTGGAAAGTTGAAAATAGGGAAACTTTATATAGTTATGATGCGGAATATCCACAAAATATTGTTGATGATACACTTAAATTCCAATTTTGTGAGAACTGGGAAATTTCTAATAATATAGAATATTTTAACTCAATTAGTACTTATTACGACATGTATCATAAAATGAATTCAAATTTAATTGACAAAAAATTAAGAAATAAGGAATAGAAATGGCTCAATATGATAATTATTGTGATATTGGCAATATACAAGAGAAAATTAAACAGTATTTTATAGAAAATTCATTTCTAATGAAAGAACAAATTTTCGACATTGATTTACCAGAAAGTAAAATGCGTAAATTAAAACATCTAAATGAATATACGATTGGTTCTGATGATTACATTAGACTTAGTACCAAAATATCGAGACTAAAGCAATTTAAAAAAGAAGAAATGTATTTAGGTAAAGTAGATAAATCAGAAAAGACAGCTATATGTCTACACTTCACAGCTGGCAATTTTGGTGGAGCTGATTCAACAACATGTAATACAAAACCGAATAGAGCTATAGAAAAACACAATGCTGTTAATTATTGGGTATATCGTGATGGAACAATTGTAGAATATATGGAACCTGAATATTGGGCCCACCATTCCCATGGAGGCGACACTTACAATCCCAAAATAATTGCTATTGAAATAGTAAATTATGGCTGGCTAGAATTAAAAAATGATGGATATTTACATTCTTGTAGTGGAATATACTGTTCTAAGGATGAGCAATGCAAAGGTAAAGATTTAGCATATATAGATTTAGCAAATAATGATTATGACAAACTCGGAAGATATCCTCACAGTGAATACAGAGGATATCGTTATTATGCAGCATTTACAACACTACAAACTCAAAGTGTTGCAAAATTATTAAAAACATTATGTAAAGAATATGATATCCCTTATCGTTTTCTTCCATATGATATACGCTTTGATCATTTTGAATGGAATGAACCTATGAGGCAACTAGTTACTGATTGGAGTAGCTTCATGAATGATAATAAAGAAAAAGCAGGAATATTTTCTCATGTCAATACAAGATATCGAAATGAAGACACTAATGCAGTAGTAAAATGGGATATCAGTCCTGCCTTTGACTGGGAATATTTGGAAAACTATAATGGCTTCACCACTTCTTTTCCTCTTGAAAATAATACAAACAAACTCTACCAAATGACGCCTATACAATGGTTAAATGCTGCCGAAAGGGGTGATCAAAAAGGATACTTTCCTATAGGAAGTAATCTAACAGCCCATACTATTGTACACATTGCAAGTCCATCAACACAATCTACTCCAGTGAGAGCCATGCCAAATGGGAGTGTTACGGATCTCGAAATAGTCCAAGGTAAAACTAAAGTTACAACGGGAATAACCAATAAAATCATCATTAAAATGTCTAGCTATAACGAATCGGAGTGAAGGAAATATGAATCCAAGAAAATTACTACTTCCATTATTATTAGCCCTACTGAGTCTCTTACTCTTAGGATGTCCTCAGAAGGCTGAGGCAGATCAGACTAAAGAAGCCCCCTCTCCCAGTGCAGAAGATATTGTAAAAACAGAGGAACATACAAATCCTGGAGATGTCGTTATAGAAAAAGCTCCTGTTAATACAGACACAGCTAATAGCCGTGATCCCTATTGGTCCACATTAGGCTATGAGACCTGGCAGGGGATTACTGATGTTACAGAATTACCTGAATCTTTGATGTTGGATATGCTTAATGTACGAAGGATGTCATGGCAAGCGATTTCCTATTTAACCCTAGAAGAGATAATTAGTAAATATAATCTGGATTTAGGTGAGCTCGATGCGAAGACTCTCAACAGTGCTGGTTATGATTTATATGTGAAGGGTGATTATGAATCAGCCATGCAATTGTTTGTTGAAGCTATGAACATTGATCCCACCTATGTCTATGCACATTATAACTTTGCCTGTGCGGGATCTCTGTACCTTCAGTACTGGGCAAATCAAGATAGCGGATTGTACGCTCAGCAGGAAGGTTACTATAATGAGGAGTTCCTTGCTATTGTTCTGGATGAAGTATTTCAGAACTTAAGTCTGTCCTATTTTCTCGCCTCTAGATACTTAGAAAAATCGGAAACTGATTCAGACCTAGAATATATACGTGGCTTAAAGCGTTATTCCAATTTAAGACAAAATCTATCAGAACCAAATTTTTGGATATTATATGGATATCATCAATCAAAAGTAAGTGACATAGAGGAGTTCCCAGAATCTGGACAGTTATCCATAACCCTGGATGGAGGCTTTTATTCAGCATTCACCTTCTATTACCTAATGAAGGATAATAGTCGAAGTAATCAATGGGATATGGATACACATAATCTAATAGATAAGAATCAAGTATCACTAATTCAACTAGATCATGTGGATATTGAAAAATATGGTTATAGAATAAGCTATGAGGTTGGAAATATTGAGGATAATGGAAGACAACCTTATATAATTGCCTATGATAACAAATTGAGTATAGAAGGAATACTGAATAGAGATAAATACTGGAATATAGAAGGGACAAGAACTCTCTATAACTACAAACTAAATTATCCAGAAAAAAGGTCTGATGGAACTTTAAGATTTGCTTTATATGAAGATTGGAAGTTCTCTTATAAAGAAAGTTATTATGATAGTATTAGAGAATCCTATGAAAGATATTTCAATAAATATAAACGATATGTAGATGAAAAATTAGGTAAATAAGGATTTTAAATGAGTATATACCATGAGCGCTGTGAAATTAGTATTATTCCAGGTAAGTTAAAATCGTATTTTAATGATAGAGCTTTCCTCATGAAAGAAAAAATCTTAGATATAAATCTACCTTTAACAAAAATGCGTAAGCTGAAACAACTACAAGAATATGAGAATGATTCAGAGGAATATAACGACCTTAAAGCTAAAATACTAAAAGATAAGCAATTCCAAAAAGAAGAAATGTATCTAGGCAAAGTAGATAAATCAGAAAAGACAGCAATATGTCTTCACTTCACTGCTGGTAATTATGGTGGAACTGATTCAACCACATGTAAGACAAGTCCCAATAGAGCCATAGATGATCATAATGCAGTTAACTATTGGGTCTATAGAGATGGAACAATTGTTGAATA
>NZ_AUFW01000030.1 GCF_000426705.1 Spirochaeta cellobiosiphila DSM 17781 | reverse complement strand
TTAATAGAACTGCTAGACATGAATGGCTAGAGTTGAATATCTTCAAATCTATCTATCATGCACAAGAACTTGCGACAAGAGGGATGTGGATATACAATAATGAAAGACCTCATTCGTCTTTGGGCGGCATTACCCCTAGAATGGTTTTAGATAATTCTACAAATTACTCCTATTAATAATGGGGGGATTATAGGAGGAGACATCAATCTTTAGATGATGAATTCCTAGAAGATATTTATTATGGTAAAGTTAAATTAATATCTGCGTAATGACTGGTATGAATTTAATTAGACCACTGTATAAGAAGGATATTAAATTTTTATGAAACAAATAAGAAATTGGTTTATAGGTGATTCTTCTACATTATTAACTCAAGTAATTAGATATTTTTTTAGTTCTGGTTTTTCTTTTGTCATTGATTTTTCTATACTATGGTTATTAACTTCGATCTTTAACTTACACTATTTAATTTCAACACCAATTGCTTATTTAATGGGAATGGTTATTAATTATATAACTTCTGACCTATGGGTTTTTAGAGGTCGATCTATAAAAAATCCTAAGCATATTGAGTTTACTATTTTTCTAAGTATAGGCATGTTCGGGCTATTAATGAATCAAGGAATGATGTGGTTATTTACTGAGAAAGTCGGATTGTTTTATATATATTCTAGATTAGTAAGTGCACTGATTAATTATATAATAAAATTTTGGGCACGAAAAAAAATGATATTTAATAAGATTTAGGAGATCATCAATGAAATTAATTATACAAATACCTTGTTACAATGAAGCAGGAACATTAGCTGAAGCTTTATCCTACTTGCCTAGAAAAGTTGAAGGATTTGATATAGTCGAATGGTTAATTATTAATGATGGAAGTAAGGATGATACAAAAGAAATAGCCATAAAAAATGGTGTTGATTACATTGTAGATTTTCCTAAAAACAAAGGTCTTGCAGAAGGGTTTAAGGCCGGTATTTTTGAATCTATTAAGCAAAATGCAGATGTAATTGTTAATACAGATGCAGATAATCAATACAACGCTAATGATATTCCCAAATTAGTTCAGCCCATATTGAATGGGGAAGCAGAGGTTGTTATAGGTGAACGACCAATTAGTAATATAGGACATTTTTCTCCAATAAAAAAAGCTCTTCAAAAACTAGGTTCATACGTAGTTAGAAGAATAAGTAATACAGATGTTCCAGATGCCCCTTCTGGTTTTAGAGCTTTCTCAAAGGATGCTGCTATGCGATTAAACGTATACAATAGTTATACATATACTCTTGAAACTATAATTCAAGCTGGAAGATATAACATGGCAATTGCTTCTGTTCCTGTTAGAATTAATGAAGATTTAAGACCGTCACGATTAGTTAGTTCAATTCCTTCTTATATAAAAAAATCAATGGGAACAATGTTCCGGATCTTTGTTGTATACCAACCCTTTCGTTTTTTCTTTAACATTGGAATAGTTTTTATGCTTCTTGCATTATTATTAGGTATAAGATATCTATTTTTCTTTTCAATTGGAGATGGTAATGGTCATATACAATCATTAATTTTGACCTCTATACTGGCAGGATTTGGAGTACAAACTATTCTAACTTCCTTTATTGCTGATATTATTTCAGTAAATAGAAAATTAATGGAAGATATAAAATATGAGAATAGATGTTCACTATATAATAAGCAATCTTTTAATTCAGAACAAAATTGATTTTGAGTATAAATAGGCTTTGTATATTGGCCACATTAGTCTAATTTTTCATCATTTTCTTATTCAATTGAAGATAGAAGTTTTGGAGATAACTGGCTGTCTCTATAATATTATATCCTTTTCCATCAATGACATCTATTTTGTCTTCTCTGTAATATTCAAGATGACTAAGGATCCAATTAATCCATAATTTTATTGGATCCTTCAAAGATAATTTTGCAATGTTATTTGTTACAAACGCTTCGTTAGGAATTCCTTCAGATACTAAACAAGGAAGACCTGATGCTTGGGCTTCTATTGCTACTATACCTAAACCTTCAAATAAAGAGGGGAGAATAAATAAATCAAATGATTGAAGTAATTCTGGAATATCTGATCTAACACCTGCAAAAATAATATTGTCTTTCATTCCCATTCTTTGAGATATCTTTTCGATCTCTTGACGAGTTTGTCCGTCACCTACTAAAACCATACTAATGTCTTTACTTTTCTTTAATAATTCAAACATCAACTTTAACAAAAAAAAATGATTTTTTTGTGGATGAAATCTGCCGATGTGTCCTATAACATATTGTGTTGAGATTCCTAATTCATTACGTTTTTTTTCCCTAATAATTGGATTAAAAGAATATTTTTTTAGTTCTATACCATTAGTAATTACTTTAAATCTGTTTTCTTTTATAGCTTTATTTCCAAATAACCATTTTCCAGCATCTATTGAACATGCGAAAAGATAATCTGCGAAAAATCTAATAGGTAATTGCAAAACATTTTTTACAATTGCATTTAAACCAGATCCAGAGGAAGTATTATGGCTATGAGCTATGGTTGCACATCCTAATTTTTTTGCGATTTTAAGATATATCGATGCTGTACTTCTTATGTGTCCATGTATGATTCTATATTCACTGTGTTTTTCTAAAAAAGAGGTCCATGCCTTTTTATATTCAAAATGATTTATTCCCCTGTATTTTTGAATTGAGTATATTCTTCCACCAAGAGAATTAATTTCACTAGTGTATTCACAATTATCTTCTGTATGTACTATAAAATCGAATTGAATTAAATCTCTATTTATATTTCTATATATATTCATTATGAGAGTTTCAGCCCCACCACGGTCAAGTCGACCTAAAACATGTAAAATACGTATAGGTATATTCAAAGTTCAACTCCAGTTTTAATTTTGTTATAAATTAGCTATAGTCCAATTGCTTGCTCTTTTTTAGAAAACAAAATACATTCTATATATGTCTAGTATAACTATTTTAGCTTTTTTTGATAGAGTTTCTTTGTATCATACATTGACACCATTCTATAACTCTAAATACAAAAAGATGTTTTATATTACAGATAATGTAAAATATTGTCTTAAAAACGATAAAAATAAGATATTAATAATGGTTCGTCAGTTTCTAAAGCCAGATGTTGTGGATTTTGATTTATTGAAAAAAATTCGTGATAAGTATGAAAAAATTGTATTTTTTAATGGTAATGCAGGAGGTGGTATACCCCGTCTTGATATATTACCTTATGTAGACTTATTTTATAACAAAGCTCTCTATAAAGATAGAAATTTGTATAAACTCGAACATTATGGTGATGAATTATTTACTCAATATTATCATGAAAAATATCGTATAAATGACACCCCTACCCGAAAAAGGCCTATTTTGGAAAATGATGATGATCTAAAGAAATTGAGAGTTTCTTGGAATATTGGTATTGGAGAATATCCACGTCATAAGTTTAAGCAACGAGTAGGGGTCTTTTCTTCTCGTTACATTTCTTCATCGTTGGCACCTTTTTTCTATAATAGAAAAAATTACATCTTTGCTATAAAAGAAAAAACATTAGGTATTCATGCTAGATTGGGATTTGCATCTAGAGACACTATAGCTTTTCAACGACATCTTTTTTTAGAAAAAATAAAAAACCATAAAGACTTTATGACCGGTTTTGTATCTCAAAAACAATTTAATAAAGAAATTATTAAGTCCAAAATAATATTTAGTCCATTTGGCTGGGGGGAACTATGCTTAAGGGATTTTGAAGCAATTCTTGTCAAAGCACTGTTATTAAAACCAGATATGTCTCATTTAGAAACTTGGCCAGATATATTTAGAGACAAAGAAACTTATATAGCTTTAAAATGGGATGGTTCTGATTTTCTAACAAAAGCAGAACATTATTTAAAAGATAATAAGGCAAGGAACCGGATTGTCGATCATTCGTATAATAATTATATGTCATATATCAACAAAATAGACCAGCGTTTTGAATCTGTAATCAGTGAGATTATAAATTAATGTACCGTTCCCCTGCTTTTTGGGACCATTATGCTACTAATTTTTTCCGATATACCATAGGACTAATATATCCTATTGCTGAATGAGGTCGTTTCATATTGTATTTGTGTATCCAATCTGCAATCTTCTCAAATGCATCATCTTGATCCTTGAATCGGTAAAGCCAAACGCAATTCTCCTTAAGTGTTCGAAAGAAGCGTTCGATCATACCATTCTGTTCTGGAGTGTATGGCGTAGTATATTCTTGTTTTACATTAAATCTGCGGGTAACTTCGAGAAACTTCTTTGCACCAAAAATTAATCCATTATCTGATCTAAGAATTAGATTGTCTTCTTTTTTTATACCACGAATTATCAAAGCATCTTCTAGAGCTGCTGCAGCAACATCTGCTTTTGAAGAACTAGATAATCTCCATTGGGCAATACTTCGATCACAGCAATCTATAACTGCTGTCAAATGACATAACCCTGTACTGGTATAAACATGAGGCATATCTATAGCCCATCTTTCATTCGATCTTCCTGTTCTACTACTCCATCCTTGTACACGAGGTCTGAGACCTTTGTTTTTCTTATTTAACTGCCAATGGGTTCAACTTGATGATCCTATGAACTTTTTTCTATTTAACTTCCTGTTAAACCTTTGTCTCAAAATCGCTGTTATCATTCTTAAGCCCACAGCGGGTTCTTCTTCTATAATCTTTCTCATCTCTTCTTCTATTATCATATCTCTTTTGGGTTCTGCCCTTGTCTGAGTACGGTAATAAAAAGTTGATCTAAGTACCTCAAGAATCTTGCACATCTTCCTAATTGAGATATCTTTACCATCATTTATTAATTGGATCTTTATGGTTAATAGT
>NZ_AUFW01000029.1 GCF_000426705.1 Spirochaeta cellobiosiphila DSM 17781 | reverse complement strand
CGCATGTCGTAAGGAAGAAAACGATAGGGAATATCATACTCATTACATAAGGATTTTAACAGTTTAGCTACACTAACTACCTGTTCTGAAGCAAATGCTGGATAGTATCTATAGCCACGATAAGAGTTTTTTTTATATCGACCAAGTTTATCATAATCATTATCCATCAAGTCTATATAGGCCTTATCTGGACTTTTAAGGGCGGCATCTAGTTCACAATATGTATATATTTCACCTTTTGAATCTACCCATTTTAAATCACTACCTTCTAAATATATGGGCCCATAATTCACAATTTCAATTGCGATAACTTTTGGATTATATTCATCCCCACAATTAGAATGATGTGCCCAATATTCAGGTTCCATGTATTCCACAATAGTCCCGTCTCTATAAACCCAGTAATTGACAGCATGCCTATCGGCATCAACAATATCTGAAGGTGTGTTACAAGTAGTACCGTCTGCGCCCTCATAAGCTCCAGCAGTAAAATGTAAACATATAGCTTTCTTATCCTTTTTATCTTTTTTGCCAATTGGCATTAATTTCTTGTTAAACGTTCCATTTTGGATGGCAAGTCTAAGTAAATTAAAAGGTTTAGAATCCTTTGTATATTCATCGATTTTTTTTAATTTTCTCATCTTAGTGATAGGTAAATCAATGTCGAAAATTTGTTCTTCAATTAGATAAGGGCGGTCGTCTAAGTAGTCATAAACTATCTTAGATATTTTACTAATATCACAGTTATCGCTATAGAGACTCATCTCAATTCTCCATTTCTTCAAATTTTTCGTTTATTGACTCTTTGTTGTATTTAGAATACATATTGAAATTTTCACTTATAGTCATAAAAAATTTTTGCTTATTAGAAGGACTCCAATCTAGATACGAAGAATATACTTTGTCTCCATTAGTATCTAACTTAGGATACTCAAGGTGATAGGAATACAGTTGATCAATACCATCATAATCCCAATATTCATCAACTATCATCACACCAGTTATTTCTATCTGATTATTTTGAGCTATAAGGTAGGGTTGACTTCCTTTTTGACCATAAGCTGAAGCCTGACCCCAAATAAAGCGATACCCTAATTGGGACAATGTATCCACTGTTTGCTGAATAAATTTAACCCGATTTTTGTCAATAAATTGATGAAGATGATATTCCCATAGATTGGTTGTATCTCCTTTAAAGTCACTAAGTAGATCTTCGAATCCTCTAGCTGAATAAAATCCACTATCAAGAGTAATAGATAGTTCATTAAGTTTAGGCTGATACTCCCAATAGGAATTGGATTCCACACTATAGAATCCGTAGAGCAACCAGAACTTAGGTTCTGATAAGTTTTGCCTAAGGTTCGAATAGCGTTTTAAACTTCGGATATATTCAAGATCAGGATCTGTTTTTGATTTTTCTAAATATCTTGAGGCTAGAAAAAAAGAAAGGCTTAGATTTTGAAATACAGAATCTTGGACATTATTAAGGAACTTTTCATTATAATATCCTTCCTGTTGGGCATATAAGCTGCTATCTTGATTAGTCCAATGCTCAAGGTAAAGCGATCCTGCACAGGCAAAATTATAATGGGCATATACATAGGTTGGATCAATCGTAATAGCTTCTGTAAACAAAACCATGGCGGATTCGTAATCACCTTTCTCATATAGGTCATAGCCTGCACTATTAAGGTTTTCAGCATTAAGTTCCCCTAAGTTGAGATGATATTTAATGACCACTTCTTCCAGTGTCAAATAACCAGTAGCTTGCCAAAACATCCTTCGTACATTAAGCATATCCAACATCAACGATTCAGGTAATTCTGTAACATCAGTAATCCCTTGCCATGTTTCATATCCTAATGTGGACCAATAGGGATCACGGCTATTAGCTGTGTCTGTATTAACAGGAGCTTTTTCTATAACGACATCTCCAGGATTTACAGGTTTTTCTGTTTGTACGATATCTTCAACACTGGGAGAGGGCTCTTCTTTCGTCTGATCCGCCTCAGCCTTTTGAGGACATCCTAATATTAAGAGACTCAGTAGGGCTAATAATAATGGTAGTAGTAATTTTCTTGGATACATATTTCCTTTACTCCGATTCGTTATAGCTAGACATTTTACCGTAATAAACTGCATTATGATCATCTCTTGATCTATTTGGTCTTGAATTATATGTGGTTGAATCAGCTCCTTTAAAATCTCCAGCTGTGAAGTGAAGACATATTGCTGTCTTTTCTGATTTATCTACTTTGCCTAAATACATTTCTTCTTTTTGGAACTTGCTGTTTTTTATTTCTGATTCAAGTAGTGTGAATTCGATCGAATCATTATCATATTCGTTTAAATGCTTTAGTTTCCGCATTTTACTTAGAGGCAATTCAATATCCAATATCTTTTCATTTAAAAGAAAAGGTCTAGCCTTAAAAAAAGTGTTTAATTTACTGGGAATAATACTTTTCTCACATACATTATGATATACACTCATTCAATATCCTTAATTCTTCAATTTCTCATCAATATAGCTTTTAAATAATTTGCGATGTAATTCGTAACTATCTCTGATCGAATCATAATAATTACTTTTATTTGAGACGTTAAAGTCATGATATGAGGTAAACCTTAGTGTCCCAATGGATGTCTTTTTAGGATAATCTATATTGTATCTATAAAGTGTTTTTGTTCCTTCTATTTTCCAAATTTCATCACGATATAATAGACCCTCTATACTAAACATATCTTCATAAGTAATTATATATGGTTGTCTACCTATATCTTTTGAGTTTCCTGTATCATAATCTACTCTATACCCTAGTCTTTTAATATCGTTATTTTCTAATTTAGTCAGTGATACTTGGTCATTTGAAATTAGCTTGTGAGTATCAAACTCCCATTGATTAATACGGCCCTTATGATCATCCCATAAATCAGAATAGCTGTATCCTGAATAGAAACCTCCATCTAGTGTTATTGATAGTTGTCCAGATTCAGGAAACTCTTCTATGTCACTTACTTCTGATTGATGATAGCCATATAACCCCCAAAATTTGGTTTCTGATAAATTTTGTCGTAAGTTGGAATAGAGTTTGAGGCTTCGTATATATTCTAAATCAGAATCTGTCTTAGATTTTTCCAAATATCTAGAGGCTAGGAAGTAGGATATGCTTAAGTTTTGAAACACTTCATCTTGGACAGTTGTTAAGAACTCCTCATTATAGTAACCTTCCTGCTGAGCGTATAATCCGCTATCTTGATTTGCCCAGTACTGAAGGTACAGAGATCCCGCACAGGCAAAGTTATAATGAGCATAGACATAGGTGGGATCAATGTTCATAGCTTCAATAAACATTTGCATGGCTGATTCATAATCACCCTTCACATATAAATCATAACCAGCACTGTTGAGATTCTCCGCATCAAGCTCACCTAAATCCAGATTATATTTACTAATTATCTCTTCCAAAGTTAAGTAAGATTCAGATTGCCATAACATCCTATTCACATTAAGCATATCCAACATCAAAGATTCAGGTAATTCTGTAACATCAGTAATGCCCTGCCATGTTTCATATCCAAGAGTGGACCAATAGGGATCACGGCTATTAGCTGTGTCTGTATTAACAGGAGCTTTTTCTATAACGATATCTCCAGGATTTACAGGTTCTTCTGTTTGTACGATATCTTCAACACTGGGAGAGGATTCTTCTTTTGTCTGATCTTCCTCAGCTTTCTGAGGACATCCTAAGAGTATGATACTCAGTAGGGCTAATAATAATGGTAGTAGTAATTTTCTTGGATTCATATTTCCTTCACTCCGATTCGTTATAGCTAGACATTTTAATTATGATTTTATTGGTTATTCTATATTAGGATTATGTCTACATTCACTAGAATGATGTGCCCAGTATTCAGGTTCCATATATTCAACAATTGTTCCATCTCTATAAATCCAATAGTTAACGGCATTATGATCATCTATGGCTCTATTTGGGCTTGTATCACATGTGGTTGAATCAGCTCCGTTAAAATGTCCAGCTGTGAAGTGAAGGCATATAGCCGTCTTTTCTGATTTATCTACTTTGCCTAGATACATTTCTTCTTTTTGGAATTGCTTACTTCTATTTATTAAGTTAGAAAGTTGCATATACTCTACAGACCCATTTACATACTCAGATAGATTCTTTAATTTTCTCATTTTACTTTTAGGTAAATTAATATTGAAAATTTGTTCTTCTAATAAGAACATATGGTCTTATTCAAAATATGTTTGCAATAAATTTTTTATTTGACTTATTTCACAAAAAATTTCATAAACTGCCATTTTTAGTACCTCATTTTCTTTAAACTTTTTTCTATAGATTTTTTTCTAATATACACATTTTGTTGATAATATTCGCGTATCGAATTGAAAAACAGTTGTTGACTAGATATTTCCCATTTGTTATTAAACTCAAAATCTAGAACATGTGTTTGGTTTTTTTGAGGGTATCCTACTTCATAGCTGTATACTGTGTGAGTGCTTGAAATATTCCAATGTTTGTCATTGTGAATTAGCCCTTCTATTTTTAATTTATTTTTGTAAGCAATTATATAAGGTTGTCTAGATTCATCATTATTAATATTTATATATTCATAATTAATTCTATATCCCCACTGCATTAATGAACCATAATCAACTTCATTTAAAGAGACATTTTGTTTGTTTATATAATTATGATAATCAAATTCCCATTGATTTATACCTCCCTTATGATTTGAAATTAGGTCGAAAATTGTAAAGGAAGAATAAAAGCCACCGTCTAATGTAATTGATAATTGTCCCGATTCTGGGTATTCCTCTATATTACTGACTGTAGACTTAAAATATCCATATATTGTCCAAAAATTGGGTTCAGAAATATTTTGTCTCATATTCGAATAACGTTTTAATTGTCGTATATATTCTAAATCAGGGTCAGTTTTGGATTTTTCTAAATATCTAGAAGCTAAAAAGAATGATATGCTTAGATTCTGAAATACCTCATCAGTTACTGTATCAATGATTTCTTGGTTATATTGTCCTTCTTGTTGTGCATAAATACCTTTATCTTTATTTGACCAATATTGGAGATATAGCGAACCAGCGCAAGCAAAGTTATAGTGTGCAAAAACATACGTCGGATCAATTTTCATTGCTTCAATGAAAAGTTGCATAGCTGCTGCATAGTCTTTTTTTTCATATAAATCATAGCCTGCACTATTAAGATTCTCTGCTGTTAGATTTCCTAGATCTAAACTATATTTTGCGATTATAACTTGTAACAATGGAAGCCAATTAGCTGACTCCCATTTCTGTCTGTTTAGATCTAGCATATTCAACATCAAAGATTCAGGTAATTCTGTAACATCCGTAATCCCTTGCCATGTTTCATATCCAAGAGTGGACCAATAGGGATCACGACT
>NZ_AUFW01000028.1 GCF_000426705.1 Spirochaeta cellobiosiphila DSM 17781 | reverse complement strand
GACATATTAGCCATGGAGACATTGACACCCCCAGAACCCATACTAAAGAGATGATCACTTCCTGCTAGATTCATTTCCAGTAATCCCATATTAGTAGCCGTGTCCGTTTGATGTTTTTTACCTGTTTTTGGGTCTGTTCCCCAGATAATAGGGCCTGAAAAGGCATTATTCACCGCTCCATCAATGAAACCCGCTGTTGTTTTGTTACCAACAGTGTCACCCCAAATTGAACTGAAGCAACCCCAACGGCTTACACCAGGTATATAATTGGATGTGACACTGAGTTATTTATAAATTACTCCTACAAAATCTAAAACCCAAGGTTGATCGATACTGTTACCCTCATAGATGTCTTTAATAGTAATTTTAACAGAATGTTCATCTTGAATCGCTAATGGTATTAACTGCATTATATGGGAATCTTCTAACATGACCTTATGAATTAAATCTGGTCTACTATCATATCTTATCTCTATTTCGTTAATTCGCCCATAATTACGATCCATATTCTTTCGTTCATTATCATATTGCCCATTGCAGATTACAATACTAAATAAATCATGGTCACTTTCTAGTTTTATAGTTTGAGTTATATTATCTATATCATTATCGCCTTGGTACCTACTTGTTTCACCAAAATCTATATTCTGATATGTACTGCTAATAACGTTTTCTATGTCTATCTGATAATCTGTATGATTCTTTATGTATTCTACATGGGTATTGTATTCAGATGTTTTTGTATATAGATACTCAGGTTCCGGTAAATAATATAATTGCTTATTTAGATTGTATAAGTAAATAGGGTTACTAAAATAATACTTCTTCATATAGCTTGATAGAAAACCTATAGGTAAAGGTGAAATACTAGGATCTGTTTTATATAATGAATTAACTAAGTAATACTTAAGATCATAATATGTTGGATAATTAAGTAACGGATATTTAAAATCATCATATTTAACAATATCATATGCAAAATTGGTATTGTTAAAAGAAATAATGAGTTCCTTAAAACTTTCATCATGATAACTTCCATCACGTGGCATCACCTCAGGTAAGGGATACACGCTTCCACAAAAAGACACCGTGTATTTTCCATTAAAATATGTCGACAGAGAAACATAGACACCATTAATTCCATACTCATTTAAATAAATCTTTTGTGAATCTAGTATCTCTAAATTAGTTAAATCAATTTTGGTGAAAAGCCAAGACTGATTTGCTTTTTCTTCCATGATATATGCCGTTCTACCATCATCACTGATAGTTATCTTCCCTGTAGTATTGTAAGCATGGAAATCACCTTTTTCTGTCAATAGAAAAATTCCACCATTAATATTATAATATTTATCTACAATTCCCACTAAGTCTTTCCCTTGTTTAGTGGGATACAAAATATTTAACTCCTTTATTGCCTTTTCTTCATTAGGATACTGTGAGATATAGTAAGACATAATCTCTTCCCTTTGTTTTTCAAATCTCTTTATGACATGTATAGATTTTCTTTTACTGCTTGCTTCAAAAATATAATAGCCTTGATCATCTATTTCCTTTCGATAACTAAAGGATACATCATTATCAATATATTCTTGAATTTTAAAAAAGGAATAATGCTTTTTGTTCTTATAGAAATAGGTTTCTTGAGTACCGTATAGTAATAAATTCTTATCCTGGAAATAAGAATAGTTTAGTGTTGTATAATTATCAGCAGTTTTACTGTCATTAATAAGGCTATATCCCCCAAAAGGGTATGTATTATACTTAAGAGTATATTTTACATCCGCAGACAAGTTTTCCTTCTTAATGATCCTTATATATTCAGTATTTATCTTTGGGGAATTGTCATCATCCTTATTGGAACATGAGATGAATAGACAAATTACTCCTACCCACAGTAAACTATAATTTCTCAATAGGAATCTCCTAAACTTCTATTAATATGAACATAGCCAGTATCACCCAGTTTAAACATATTCATAAAATCATAAAATCTATTTATTCCGATTTCAGGAGATGCCCACGAATAACTGCCGTAAAGCGTTAGACATCCCAAACTTCCTGCATTAAATAAAAGAGATGCGTCTCCTGTCGGATGATTATTATTATTTTGTATATTACTGTAAGTACCGTGCATATTTATTAATGTGGCGTTTTCATGAATTCTATTTTGTATACCATCATAATAATAACCAGGAAAGCTTCTATATTCTGATAATAGGTCAGCAATAGTCTGTTCCTTATTTTCAACCTTTTGATCATTCCATATTTCTTTCATAGAACTACTGAGACTGCTCAAAATATTTGTATTTACATTATTTAGCAAAATAAGACCGGGATTTGTCCCAAAAATGGGATGATGAAAACTAGCGTAACCATAATCACCATCTTCAATAGCAGGGTAATCCTGTCCAAAGTTCATTTCATCTGGCATTGTTGACGTCATGTTGAAATGACTAATATATCCATCCTCATCTCTTAAAACTCCATCTTTATTAATAAAGAACGTTCCTGCATTCATTCTAGTAGCTTCCGGCGCTAAGTTTTCAATAGATATAATATCTGTTCTATCATCAGTTGGTGAAAAGCCAATATATATATCATCTACACGATTATCATATTTATCATATACACCTATGTTAAAGACATCGGTACCATAATAGTTTTGACTATCAATACCACTACCATCTTGAAGATGAGATAAAGTCATTAAATAAGCATTTGCTTGAACAGCTATTGGATAAAACTTTCCCTTCTCTATCCTAAAATTTGGATCACGAATAAAAGTATTTTCAGAATCACTCCATATTAAACCTGAATCTTCAATCAATTTACCAGTTTTTTCAACTAAGTTATTGTAAGCAGCACTAAAATGTTGTCTATAAGAAGCAAAGTCTTCATTACTATCTAAATTAGGTAACATCCCCATATGCATGGCTAAAGCAGTAACTGTTTGCCATTTTGAAGATTGCTCACCAGGAGGAGCATACCTTTCATCAACTTGCCCATTCTCATCATATCTTTCAAATATAGAAGGCATTACTAACTTTCCATTTTCATACATACCTAATCTTCCATCCTCAAATGATACATAAGTCCCAATGTATTCGCCACTATCATCAAAATACTTCTTCATTTCCATGTAATCAGAATCAGAAGTATTTTCATGCCAATTATCAGGATTAATTGATGCACCCATTATTGAATTAAGCCAGCTACTATCAGTTGCCAAACCATTATTCATTAAGTCAGCGTATGTCTGCGATCCATACATATGAGCTATTGCCTCATACTTATTACCAGCTAAGTGAGTTCCTTCATGACTAAAAATGCTTGCCAACTTTGCTGACTTCTCACGATCTTTCCCAACCATATTGCTATTTATATATATTGTATCTGGATTATCTTTATCTACAAAACCATAGATATTCTCATTGTTATAATCTCCATATTCAATTTTTGTATCTCCATCAAAGATAGATCGTCCCAATTTATGATTAAATTCTAAACTCGTATAACCTAATTCATTTAATCCAGCTAAAGAGCTGTTACCTTCATCCCCACCAAATTTAAATTTACCAATTCCAATAGTTTCTGATAGACCAGAAAGAGAACTCGCTAGATCACCCAATTTTATTTGTGTTCCTCCACTTCCAAACTCACCATGAGTCCCTTCTTCATCAAAATGCAACTCAAATAATCCTCTATTCTGATCATTTAGTAGATCTTTTGAATTAACTCCTGATAAATCCAACAATTCTCCAATTGATAATAAAATTAAAATTGCTTCTCCAGTAATACCATAGTTAATACCAGCACCAACCATACTGGTTGTCAGAGAATTAAATTTTGAGATTCCATCCGTATTAAAAATGTTACTAGAAAGAGCTAAACCATTTTGATCTACCTAATTGAATTTACTTAGTACACTGTTAAAGGCATAGCCACACTAGAGACCTACCCAGCAAGGGCTTGTTTACCAAACAGACTTTCACTAAACACTTTACTATTAAACCCTAAATTACCGTCTTCATTTAAACAAAGGAATCAACTGCGAAAGTTGAGTTATTTGTATATAACACCCAAATAGTCCAGAACCCAAGGTTGATCAACACTACTTCCTTCGTAAATATCCTTTATACTAACTTGAATAGAATGTTCATCTTGTATCGCTAATTGTATTAACTCCATTACATAGAAGTCTTCTAACATGACCTTATGAACTAAATCTGGTCTGTTATCATATTTAATTTCTATTTCTTTAACTCTTCGATACTCTCTATTTAGGTCTTTTAGTTCACTATCGTAGTACCCACTGAAAACGACAATACTAAAAAGGTTTTTAGTACTCTCAATTTTCAGTGTCTGAGAAATACTATCTATAGGCATATTCCCCTGATATCTATTTGTGTCACCAAAATCTGAATTCTTATACTTATTGTTTACCATATTTTTTTCTCAATCTGATAATTTGTATGATTTTTTTCGTATTTTTTATGTGTCTCATATTTAAAGGGAAATACTATATCCTAACCATGTATGAACTTCTGATATTACATATAGTCTGACAGTGGATCCATATTCGCCCCGGCAAAACCGGAACCATAAATTCCCATAATTCTTCCAAAGGTTTTCGTATGAGCAGGCACAGCCCTGCGGGTTTTCAGAACCTGGCTATTATATCCATTGGCATAACCATGTCTCATGGATTCATGACTTAGGGATATCACATCCCTTAGCTACAAAAGATAATCTACCCATACTCATATCATAACCGCCTTTTAAATCCTTAAAAGCTATTTTGGCCAGGTTAACATTGGTACTGCCGGTCATACCACTAAGGCTTGTTGTAACTATTCTGGATAGTTTATCTTAAAAAGGTAAACATCTTCATAGGGATATCGGTTTTTTCCCCACTCCCAGGTTATCCCTTCCCAACCAAGAATAATAATATACTCCTTATTAGGACTGACATCATATTGAAGACTATCCCAAATGCTATGATAGAAGTTGGGGACAACATCCTCTAAGCCCATAATCATCTCTCCGTCTTTATAGACTTTTACTCGAGATAGATCTTCTTCACCGATGGTTTGATTATAAAGTGTATCTTCTCCAAAATGAATTTCATAACCCTGTTTTAGTTTACAAGCTCTTATAGGGAGCATTGAAGAATCTTGTATAAAATATACTTTTTCGGAATCGAGTTCTTTATCAATCAAAAACCATTTGTCATGAGCATGGCGTTTTAAAATATCGTAAGTTTCTTTGTCGTATTCATTTAGACTTAAAGACTGATCAATCGAATATCTATTTTTTCCAAACTGGAAATAGAAAGTCCTCCCAAATGAATTATCATTATAAAAAGGTGGAGAGCGAACCCCAAGCCAGCCCCATTTCCTTTCATATATTTCAACGGGAACCTTTTTAATTATTCTATTTTCTGAAATACTGAATAATACGGGTTCTGTATCAGCACCGCTAGAGAAAATAATATCGTCAGTAACAAAACAATAAGTAGCGGCAATGTCTCTAAACTTTAACTCCTTACCCAATTTATCAACAAGATCAATAGAAAAATCATCACTAAATACCATGGTTGAAATTATTAGATAGAAAGATAGATATATTGTTATTTTTTTCATCTAAATGCTGCTCCATAAATATCACTATTAAACATTAAATTAGCTAGATAACTGTTTGTCTGACTATCTAATGAATCCCAATAATCCAAGGGCATACTTGTGTAATTGTTCCAGAAAAAATTATTCCAATCGTTTATTTGAGGATTTTGACTGGAGAAATTATAGATATTATTCCAGTTATCTGTATTGTTAGCAGTTGCCAGGCCAGTTGTAAGTAATGCTTCTGATGTTGTTATGAAATAATCATCCAAATTTGTATCATATGTAGATTCAAGAAAGTCCAATGGGTCCTTTTTTATCCCATTATCTTTTAGAGCTAAGTCAAAATGAGGCCCTGTTCCGTTTCCTGTATTTCCCATTACTCCTGTTTGTATTCCTAAGGGTACTCCTGATAAAACTCCATTCTGATTTAAAGTTACTCCATTTGTCCCAAATGTTGATAAATAGTTCATTATAGATTGGCTGCTTAAATGAGAAGCATTATATGTTAGTCCCTGGTTATTGCCCATAGTGGCTTGAAGGCCAAACCCTCCCGCCATTCTCAGGCTAAGAGTCCCATCAGCAAAAGCATTAACCAAAGCATGATCATTGTTTACGACATCAATCTGGTCATGACGTTTATATCCATATAATGGATACAATGTTTTATTTTTTACACTGTTATGAAAATCATCAGTTACAAATGACCAGCCGAATAAATTAGTTACAATAGGTTTTATTCCATTCTCTGTTCCCAATGCAATAGGAAAAGCTTCATTCTCACTCAAGCTTAGTATCTGCCCCTCATATCCTTCCATTCTATGTTGAGAAAGAACTCCGCTGTTTTGTACATCCAATAATGAAGAAAACATACTTTTAAAGTTATCATTGTTCAGGTTGTCATCAGACGAGAGCATCAAAGATGCTATCTTTGTTGCATCTAATAATGATTGAGTTCCACTAAGAAAGTTTTTATCGAATCTCCTGTCCATATCCAAAAACTGGAAAAACTTAAAGCCATTATCAAGCAATGCTAATCGTTCAGGAGTTAGTGGTTTGGAATCTGTATCCGCAGATATATCTATTTGGCGAGAAAGGACAGGTCCCTGCATAGCTATTTCCAATGGAGACATTCCCCATTTATCAAGCATTCTTTCCATTTCTTCTGGGGAAACATCTTCGTCCATCCCAATCGCGCTTAAGTCAAAATTCAAACTATTGTCATCTTCCCATTGAGCAACTCCATTGTCATGTACAATCAACTTCCAATAATCAGAAGAATTATCATACGAAGCAGCAACATACTCATTAAAGTTATCCGCTCCTTTACTATATTCATATATATCCTTAAGAAGATTCCCATTTGCTCCAAGGAATTCCATTCCATATCTACTGTCATTGCCCATTCGAATAGACATCTCGGTATGAGCAGTAGCGGCTCTTTCTAATTCAGCCTTTTGGTCGGCACTGTTTTTATCACCATCTCGATAGGCTTCATGTTGTAAAACAACACCAGCCATAAGAGCACCATTTCTATCATTACCCAAGGTAGCTATATGTATAGTTCTTCCCCCATTAGCATTAGTGCTAGTCTCACCTTGTTCCCCATCTT
>NZ_AUFW01000027.1 GCF_000426705.1 Spirochaeta cellobiosiphila DSM 17781 | reverse complement strand
GAAAAAGGTCTTAGTCTCGTAAATGAATTAGGTGATATCAATATATCCTGCCGTAAGTTAATTATGGAAAGTGAGGATGCAACCCTCCTCCAATGTAATAGTTCCCTCACCATAGGGACAGGGGATGCCCTGAGTATTGAATCCTCCTCTGGAATGGATATAGTAGCCTCAGGGGATGCTGTACTCGAAGGGAGTAAGATCGACCTTAAAGGCTCCGGGGGTGTTACTGCTGAAATGAAGCAAATAGCCAAGGAGAATGATCAGGTCCTTGGTATCGACTTCCATGACATCCAAGTTCCTTCACCATCAGGACTTACTCTTGTCCCTATGATTCCTCATCCCTACCTGGGAAAACTCGTAGACGGTCTATCACAGGACGTTATGATATCTGGTTCCCCAGCGGCAACCAAAGACTCAACGAGTATGTTTGACACACCAGGACACATTCCTATGCCTCCTGGAGTTCAATTTAAAAAGAATCCCAGCAATGAAGGTGTCGTCTCCTCAGGAACATCTACCAAGGTCCTCATCAATGGTAAGGAAGCCGCCTGCTTAGGTTCTATGGTGAAAACCTGTAGCGATCCCCAAGATCAGGAGACCTGTACCATAGTAGCTGCAGGAGCGGCAGTGCCCCTCCCTATCATGCTTCCTGGTATGGATCCAGATCAGTTTGAACAAGATGGGGGAACCATATTCAATGTCGAAAATCCTATAGCTGACGAGGCGGCGGCAGAAGCCTCCCGACAAGAAAGAAGCTTGTCTAGTCCTTCCTGGAGCGTCACTTCCGCCCTTATAGGGGAAGAAGTGACCATGAGTGTCTCCACCAGCAATGTTCCTGATATGAGTGTGGTTCACTTTACCATCTGGGATCAAAATGCTGATCAGGAAACTGATTCTCCAGAAAAGAAAGTCTGGGCTCGTGTAGAAGGGGGACAAGCAGAAGCGAAGTGGGTTTATTCCTTTCAGGCAGATCCTCAAAATCCTTTGACCGAAAAGCCTAAGTTTATCTTCACGGCTAAGTGTTTTAAGTGTGAGTCGGTGGAAAGTGATGCTGTTGAGTTCAGTCAAAAACTGTGTTTGACCTTTATAGATATAGAAACAAACCCTATGGAAAATATTAGATGTAAAATCACCCAAGCTGATAATTCAGAAGTAGAAGCTGTTTCAGACAGCAATGGTAAGATTGAACAAGAAGATCTAATACCTGGTGAATATAAAATAATGATTATAAGTGAGAAATCCAATGGCTGAGAGTCATGATGAAGAACAGGAAGTAGATGTTCATACTATAAATGAATCAGATTATGACCTTACAGAAATAAAAGTTAATCCCAAAAAAAAGATCATAATTGTAATTGATAATGAAATTGGAATGATATCAGAATAAGTCGGAGTAAAAATAAATGTATAAATGGCCTAAAAATCTACAATCCGCAGAAGCGGTTTATGATGAAAACGAATTTGGCTCAGGGGGATATTACCCTATAGGAGCCAATAATATGTGGCACAGTGGAATACACATTGAAACAAAAGAAACAGATATCAGTAATTTAGGTCAAGAACAAGCCGTGTATCCCTTATTTGATGGAAAAATAGTGGCCTATAGAATTAGTAGTGAGTATAAAGAACTAAATAAGCCATCTATTATTTCAGATAGAGCTTATAATAGCTTAAGCTTATCAGAGCAAATGCACTATACTAAATTTGAGTCTCTAACACATGGTAAGCAGTATTATGAACTGACTGCTGAAAATGATGCGGATAGAAAACATGTAGTATCAAACAGTTTTGTTTTAATGTCTCATGAGATAAATATTCCAGAACTTAAGAATGAGCTACTACAATTCTATACACTTTATACTAATCTTGCTCCCGTTAACGATAACGAATATTTGCAGAAATATGATGACTATGCAGATATAGAAGATACCTCTTCTTTAGAATTCAACACAACTTCATTTTATCATCATTGGCAGTACAAATTATCCAATTCAAATGGTCTAAATGTATTCAAATATATAAGTAATTCAGAAAAAGATGTATACAACAAAGCTAGATTTCGGTCTAATAGGAAAAGCTCTGAAACATTAGAGCAAGTTTTAAATCTTGAGATTTTTGATAATTGTAGCATTTCTTTTTCAAGAACATCTCCTTATGAACCTCCCATCACGGGAATTGAAATACATAAAGAAGCTTCTATAATAGAAAACATTAGTTTGACCATAGACGACTACCTACCTTTATTTCGTGAAAATAAAGCTGGAGGACAAGCAATTGGAAGGATCAAATTAAAAGAGCCATTAGAACTTAATCAAGAAAAGATAAAGGAAATATACAACAGTAAAAACTATACAATTACCAAGGAAGTGGGTGCCAATAATCCTAAATGTATAAATAAATTTGAAGTTGAATATGAGGAAACCATATGCTACATAAAGGAAGAGTATCTTAAAGAAGGTAGTAATTATTACAAAGAGATATATCATGCTGATAGAATATATTCATTCATAGGAAATGTTGCAGGTTTGCCAGATTCATTACCACAAATAACTCTTGATGACCAACTTGAACCTATTGATAATTTGGTAACTAATGATTGCTTTAAAAGAAGAGATAATGATGACAAAACACCTGCAGGTTATGTAAAATTTACGAGATATATACAAGAAAAGTTATTATCAAGAGAAATTGATATAAAAGACTGCAAAGTAAAAACACTTATTGCAACTATTGAAAGAAATCAAACAAATACCGACCTATTTGAATCTATTGAAGGGATACAACTATATGACAGATATGGCCAACCCATTTCTTTACTTCAAAAAGATGATGAATTTTATATAGACCAACAAGATTCTAAAGAATTCTTTACTACTAACAATAAAGCTATGATAGCGTGCTATCTTCCAACTGCAGAACATAAAAATGACAAACTAAGATATATTGAAAATGCATATGACACTAAAAATACATTCAAAGTGAAACTCATAAATTTTGATAACCTAGATGAAATTAAGAATGTAGACCATGCGGCATTAGTTGAACAAAGCATTGGTTATCCAGCATTAAATGCAAGAAAAACATTAAGGTCTTATGATGTTTCACTCATTCTAGATAAAGATTTATTTGAAGATTACAAGCTTAAAGATAAGAATGACATCAATAATACCTATATCTATAATATAAATAACCACCATGTTGATCTATACAGGAATTCATGGTCACCTGATGTAACAGATAAAATATTTCTACCAACCCATACAAAGTATACTCTAGAATCTCAGGTATCACATGGACATGAATACTATAAATTGACAGTACACTCTATTAGAATCTATTTTGAAAAGACAAATGCAGTTGAAGAAGTGAAAAAAGAAAAAGAAGTAGTAAAAGAAATCAAAATAGGTTCACTTAGTAAAATGTATATAATTTATAATCAAATCGAACTAAGTGAAGATAACAAACTAAAAGTTACAATTAGAAAGGATGACGAAATTGAAGAATTAATTAAATTAATAGAACCTAGCTTACTAAGAGTACCTAAGTTAGACTCCATCTCTGTAATATCTAGGGGGTCAGGTAAAGAATATGCATGTAATATAGACGTGAATTTAACACTCTATTTATTAACAAAGCAATCATTAACACTAGGAGATCAAATTGATACGAATGGTGATACACATATAATTCAATACTCCTCAAAGAGATTAAAACATTCTTATACTAAAACGATAGATGAAAATTTAGATTTAAGTTCATATAATACATTTAGTGTTCTTGACTCAGATGATACTTATCTCAAGGTTCAGAATACAGAATATCTAATTAAAGAAAGAGATGTTCGAAGGTATAAGGTACCAATATTTGACTGGGAAAATGACTTCTTTACAAGAGTTACCGATCCAAGCCCTGATGATATTTTTTGTGATAGAAGAGATATAGTAAAAGAAGTAGATCATAAGAACCAGGGATTCTTATTCCTAAAAAGAGGTGATAACTTCATAACTAGTAATGAGTTGCATATGATATACGGTCCACATCCTATTGAAAATAGTAGAATTCATAGAGAGATGATGAGAAAGATCATATGTAAACATCCAAGTGAACTCAATAAAAACTTATATGATAATATCTCGGATAAGTTCAAAGAAAAATTTGGTTTTACCTTAACTTCTCTAACAGAAAATCGATTAAAAACTCATGCAGAGTATGCTGACATCTGGGAAGGAAACTCAAAATTGTCTAGTTTAGCAGAAAGTGATAATTGTCTGTGGTTTGCTCATCCAATTTACTTTATAGAGCATCTAAGAAAGGCGAAAGTAATTGATGAGCCCAATAAATTTAAAGGACATACGTTTACCAGAACAAATTATAAAGAACCCTCTGAAGGAGTTAATATTCCTTTAAAAGAATTTCGTTGTGTAGATAATCCAGGCTTTATGCCTGAAGAATATTCATTAACACAATGGTTTAATGAAAAACCAAGTGATAATGATGAAGATGATTATAGACATGAAGGTGTAGATTTAGCAGTTGCTCATTCTAAAAGTGGAGAAATACCAATTAAAGCATTGATACGTGGCAAGGTTATTTGGACACACGATTATGGTAATTATCATTATGGAAAATGTGTCATTATTCAAGCTAGTCAAAAATATAATGGATTAAATAGGTATTTTCTTTTAGGTCACTTACATAAAAGATATATACCTAAAGTTGGAAGTATATGCGTACCTGGAGATATTGTTGGTTATATTGGTAATACCGGACATTGCCACACAAGTTGGAATTGGTCTGAAGATAAACAGCAAATGATACAAGGGGTTGACTATAACTTGGAAGGAAATGACTTCCTTAAAACTAGAGAACACGGAGGAGGAGCTCATTTGCATTTACAACTTTTTTTGAGTGATAAAGAAGAAAAAGAATTTGTGGAACATCTAAGATATTTAACACCAAATGTATTATTAGAAAAGTATTATATTTGTAATCCATTTATTTATAATGATATATATTGGGATATAAGAGGAAAATTATGAATCCAAAAATTATTTATTTGATATCACTTATGCTATTTTCTAATATTTTATCTGCACAAGAATTAAATTATATTGTCACAGAATCAAATACAATAGATGGTAAAAAATTACCAAAAGGTGCTGAAGTAATACATTATATTGACACTGATTTTGTAGGTGGAAATCTAAATGATTATAATTTTACTACTGAGATTGAAGTACATCCAATAAATTTAGAAGAGAGTTTGTACATCAGTTGTGATTATTTAGAACTCAAGAAAAAGCCTCTTCATTTACCACAACCATTCAATAATTCTATTTGGGTAATGTCCTATTACTTTGATATTCTCCAATATAAGTCCAATGAAAGGATAAAGTCTTACATCTTCAATCAAGACAAATCTTGGAACACATGGGAAAAAACACTTCATAGAAACGAACCAGGCCCATATAGAGAATGGTATGAAGATTTTCAAACACTATATATTTTATTAAAACCTAATTTAATAGTGACATCAAGAAGTCCTTATCACGACTTTACTAGGTTATTAGTTGATTCAATAGCTATCAAAGCCAATAATATTAAGTTTTCCATAATATCAAATGCTTATGATGATAATACATTAATTCAGTCTGGATATGAACAGATTATAAGTCATTCATCCCCTTATAACCTAATCTTCGTACAAGACGGCGACTACCTAGATATGTACATAGACTCAGTAAGATCTTCAAACCATATCTTCACCTATGTCAGGGGAACCAAAGAAATGGCAAAGGAAATAGAACACTTCGTCAGAAGAGAACCCTATGATTCCAGTAAAATCCTATGGCCTCGCCACGCTAATGGAACCAGTGATTATGACGATGAGACAATCCTTGACCACAAGACAGGAAATGCCTACTTAACATTACATAACACAACAATACGAACAGAGCCAGACTCTAACTCAGACATAGTTAGTGACATCAAAAAGGACGATGTTGTCACAATACTTGAAAAGGCTAACAGCGTAACAATAAACGATATCCAATCAAATTGGCTCAAAGTCAAAACAGATAATAATCAAACAGGCTGGGTATTCGGAGGAGACATATCCTTAAATGATACCACCTCACGTGAAGAACAGGAACAATATGAAGCAGAACATGCTGAACTCCTCGAAGCAGCCCAGCAGTATCAGGAAAACCAGGAAAGGCTAAAAACAGAACAAGCGATAAAAGAAGCAGAAGAACAAAAGAAATTAGAAGAACAGCGTCAGATATTATTAGAGGAAGTCGAAAAAAATGCTAATCTTGTTAAAAGACCTTTAGATGATTTCATTTATTATGGAACCATATTCTTATTCTTTTTATTTATTTTCTTAATACTGATAGGAATTACATACCTAATAGTGAGATTAGTAAAATCAAAGAGGAATAAAAAATAGGGTAAGATAAATTTAGGTTATATTACTAGATGTATTGAAATACATATTAACACGCCAAGATAGTAACAGTACTGTATTAGTTTCACCTTAAAGTACTCTATGAAACAGGCCGACTTCGAGGTAACTAGAAGCTTCCACATCATTAATAAAGTTTATCATAAGGATATATATGAAAAATGAAGAAATTTTTATTTTCATTAACCTTTAGTTTTTTATTTACAATAATGCTTTTTTCTCAATCAATAACTTATTTAGCGACTGGTGAAGAAAAAGTTACAACTGAAGAAGATAAGTAATGACAATAAATAAAGGACAAATTGTTTACTATAAAAAAATGATTTCTTTTATTATTATGATGACTACAAAAACAAATTTATGCTCCAAGCTACTATTAAAGATAATCCCAGTAGTTTTCTAATTGGCCTTAGTAATCTTGAATTAAAATTGGATTGCAATCATCTACCACGAAGAATAGAAGAATCTTTTTGGATAATGAAATACAATATCGATATATTAACTCTTAATCAGGAGAAAGTTGAAGAAACAATAATTACAAATGCACCTTATTGGGATACGTTTGAAAGATTTTATAGAAATGAGACAGGTTCAACACCAAAACCTTGGTACAATTATTATACACCTCTCTCTTTTTTCATTGACAATAAACATATTGAGTTTAGTTCATTTTCTTATAGAGCTGGAATAGATTTACTATTAGATAAAAATAATGTAGCAAAGAATACATATACATTTAGTGTATTTTCTGAGCATGTCAGTAATTTACATTATCTACAAGCTGAGTATGATAAATTACATAATAATTCCACCCCCTACAACTTAATCTTCGTTCAAGATGGCGACTACCTAGATATGTACA
This sequence comes from Spirochaeta cellobiosiphila DSM 17781, assembly GCF_000426705.1. NCBI lineage: Bacteria > Pseudomonadati > Spirochaetota > Spirochaetia > Spirochaetales > Spirochaetaceae > Spirochaeta > Spirochaeta cellobiosiphila. The sequence goes on along the minus strand of NZ_AUFW01000027.1, from coordinate 4,454 downwards.
TAGACTCAGTAAGATCTTCAAACTATATCTTCACCTATGTCAGGGGAACCAAAGAAATGGCAAAGGAAATAGAAAACTTCGTCAGAAGAGAACCCTATGATCCCAGTAAAATCCTATGGCCCCGCCACGCTAATGGAACCAGTGATTATGACGATCAGACAATCCTTGACCACAAGACAGGAAATGCCTATTTAACATTACATGACTCAACAATAAGAACAGAGCCAGACTCTAGCTCAGACATTGTCGCTGACATCAAAAAAGACGATGTTGTCACAATACTTGAAAAGAATAACAGTATAACAATAAACGATATCCAATCAAATTGGCTCAAAGTCAAAACAGATACTAATCAAACAGGCTGGGTATTCGGAGGAGACATATCCTTAAATGATGCCACCTCACGAGAAGAACAAGAACGATATGAAGCAGAACATGCTGAACTTCTCAAAGTAGCCCAGCAGTATCAGGAAAAATTAGAGCAAGAACGAAAAGCAGAAGAAGAACAAAAAGCCATAGAGCAAAAAGCCCAAGCTCTCAGAGATGAAGAAGAACGATTGCGACAGGAAGCCATGGATAAATTGATAGACTTCGACGTCTTTCTTTATGTTACTGGAGGAATGCTTGTTTTCATAATCCTACTTATTGTTGTTATTTTAATTTTGAAGAGCAAAAAGAAAAACAGGAAGTCTAAATAGCTATATTTGCGCTAGGATTCCAGATAGAAGAGAAATAGAGAATTAGAATATCTAGTTGATCTCATATAATATAAAAAATGATATAAGAGCTATTTTTGTTGATTTTGAAAAAGAAGACTAGTATATACTTTTTGAAAGAAAAAGGATTGAAATGCAAAAATAACTGAATTTCAAATCACAGCTGAGAAAAGTGATATATGGGAAGGTAATTCTAAGTTAAACGAATTGGTCGATAATAATGGCGGCTTAAACTTCGTACATCCTATATATTTTGTTGATCATCTCCGCAAGGCCTCGGCGATTGATGAAAATCATAAATATAACAAAGCCATTACCTTAGATGATTATCGTAAACCTAGTGATGGGAGTAGAGTTTCCCAAAAAATTGTTTATGCAAAAGATAATCCGGGATTCATGCCTGATGGTCAATTTTCTTGGACACAATGGTTTAACGAGAAGCCTTATTCATCTGACTATAGACATGAGGGGGTAGATATGGCTGTAGATCATACACTATCCGGAATGGTTCCTATTAAAGCATTAATAAGAGGAAAAGTTGTTTGGAGTCATGATTATCTTAACGATCACTATGGACGTTGTATTATTATCCAAGCAAACCAGAAATATAAAGGATTATATAGGTATTACCTTTTAGCCCATTTAGAGAGAAAGGACTCAATACCTGAAGTTAATTCTATCATTGTTCCTAATCAAATTGTGGGCTACATTGGAAACACAGGACATTGCGTTAGTAATTGGCAATGGGATAATGATGAAAAAAAATTCGATTATGTTGCAAAGTCTATAACGTTGATAAATGAAGATCATATTAAAAGTAGAGAACATGGTGCTGGTGCACACTTACATTTGCAATTATTTTTGAGTGAAAAGAAAGACAGCCATTTTCTCGATTTAGTAGTTAAGACAAATATGAATTTAGAAACTAATGATGTGGGTATTGTAAACGCTTTTGACTATCTCGATATCTACTGGGATGATAGGAGTTAAAATGAAAACAAGCTACATATTTTTGTTATTATCTATGTTTTTCTCAATTAATATTTATTCACAAAGCTTAAAGTATATAGCGAGCAACGAACAGAAGATTATTAATGATAATAGTGAATTAGTCCATAAAGGAGAAATTGTACAATTTGATAAGGATGGTTTCTTCTATTTTGATAAATTTACGAACCATGAAATAATAATAACAGTTACTAAACTGAATGATAATAATAGCATTGAACTTGGCTTAAATAACTTAGTTCTTTTAAATAGACATTCTTTTAGTACAAAATTAGAAAAATATGTATGGATCTTACAATATAATATAGAATTGCTAACTTTAAAACAGAATCAAATAGAAAAGTTTATTTTTGAAAAATCTGACTATTGGAAGAATTACAGGCAAATTGTACTCGATGAAACTGGAGAAGTATCAGAACCATGGTATGAATATTACTCCCCTCTCTATTTACAATTAGATAATAATTATCTTAATTTCTCTCCTTTTTACGGGAACCGCTCACTTTATTTACTAGTTTCCCAGATAGATATAAATAATAATCATATCGAATATGATATTTTCTCTAAACATGTTGGTAATGTAAGCTATTTACAACCAGGATATGAATTATTAAATAACAATAATACTCCCTACAACTTAATCTTCGTCCAAGACGGCGACTACCTAGACATGTACATAGACTCGGTTAATGAAGATAATCACATCTTCACTTATGTTAGGGGAACTAAAGAAATGGCTCAAGAAATAGAGCACTTTGTTAGAAGAGAATCCTATGATCCCAGTAAAGTCCTTTGGCCTCGTCATGCTGATGGTACCAGTGATTATCACAAGGATATCATCCTTAATCACACAACCGGATACTCTTATTTAACCTTAGAGAACTGTATCTTACTAGAATCCCCTACTCTTAACTCTAAAGCCATTACCGAATTAAACAAAGATGAGGTTCTAACTATTATCGAACAAGGAAAGGAAGAACTTATAGAGGGAGTACAATCCCATTGGCTTAAAGTTACTACTGATGATAATAAAGAAGGCTGGGTCTATGGTGGAAATGTATCTTTAAATGATGCTGTATCTAAAACAGAACAAGAACAGTATAAAAAGGAACATGATGATCTTGTCAAATTAACTAGCAAAGTTGAAAAGCAAATAGAGAGAGAAGCGAAAAAAAAAACTAATTAAAAATATCCATTCTAAATTTAATGATCTTTACAGAGGCTATATTCAAAACTTCAAACTAGTTGCGTATTTGATTGTTTTAGTAACGGGCATAATTTTAGTAGGCTTCGTTATTTTATTATTTAAAGTGATTAAAAGAATAATGAACAGAAAGAAATAGATAAATTGGTAATTTAAATGATAGAAGATAATCGATGGTGTAAGCTCTTAATTGATATCATTTTCCATAGTTATATGGTTGTTAAATAAATTTTTATAAAGTTACTCCCTTTGATTTCGAAAACTAACATTTAAATTAAGGAAAAATGATGAGATCTTTCATATTATTACTATTATTGTTACTAAGTACATCACTATGTTTTACACAAGAACTGCACTATATTGTTAAACATCATTCTAATGATTCTCCTTCCCTTCATGTAGGTGAGAAGGTTACATTTGAAATCGGTTCATTTGTCGCTTCATTTTCACAATCATATGATAAAACGGTAGAAATAAGACTAACTTCAGGTAACAAAGCTAGAGTATCTGTCGATGATCTTAGCCTTGTAAATAATTCAGAAAAGCTACCTCCCAGAATTACCTCTGCTTTTTGGATAGCAAGTTATTATATTCCGATGCTGAATTATAAGGAATATTGGCAAATCAAAGATCTATTATTCAGAAAGGAAATAGGTTGGCATACTTGGGAAGAAAAAGTTGACAGGAATGTTGAAGATGCACAGTCTTATTTAGAAGATCATCCATGGTATAAAGGGTTTACAACTTTATATATTTTTTTTAATGAGCTGACTATCATAGGCTCTTCAACCCCTTACAAAGAAACTTCTAATATATTTATTGATGACCTAAAAAGTAAATACAATAAGTACACATACAAAATCTCCGGAATTTCTAATGGCAGTAGTAATTATGATTCTGATTTCCAACCTTGTTATCTAAGTCTTTATAATCACCCCACACCCTATGACCTAATCTTCGTCCAAGACGGCGACTACCTAGACATGTACATAGACTCTGTCAATGAAGACAATCACATCTTCACCTATGCCAGGGGAACTAAAGAAATGGCTCAAGAAATAGAGCATTTCGTATCAAGAGAAGCCTATGATCCCAGTAAAATCATTTGGCCACGTCATGCCGATGGAACCAGTGATTATGACAGGGATATAATCCTTAATCACACAACTGGATACTCTTATTTAACCCTACAGAACTGTAACTTACTAGAATCCCCTACTCTTAACTCTAAAGCCATTACCGAATTAAACAAAGATGAGGTTCTAACTATTATCCAACAAGGAAAGGAAGAACTTATAGAAGGAGTACAATCCCATTGGCTTAAAGTTATTACTGATGATAATGAACAAGGCTGGGTCTATGGTGGAAATGTATCTTTAAATGATGCTGTATCTAAAACAGAACAAGAGCAGTATAAAAAGGAACATGATGATCTTGTCAAATTAACTAGCAAAATTGAAAAGCAAATAGAGAGAGAAACGAAAAAAAAACAACTAATTAAAAATATCCATTCTAAATTTAATGAT
>NZ_AUFW01000026.1 GCF_000426705.1 Spirochaeta cellobiosiphila DSM 17781 | reverse complement strand
AACAAGAAAGTGTATTGAATGTTCCAGAAAAAATAGATGCACTATTAAACTACTTGAAAAATATGTCTGACTTTCTTCCTTCAGATAAAATGTCACAATATTTAAATGATAATATCCCTTCATTAATAGATAAAATAAGATATAAACTGACAGGTAGCAGACAAAAGAATGTACCAGAACAATTATTTAAGGGAAAAGTTCACTCTGGAAAACTAATGGAAACAATGGAATACTTTCATAATCTTGCTGATTATTATCCTAATAAAAATGAAGGACTAGACTTCCAAAAAAAGCTTGATCATATTATCAAATCACTAAAAAGGGGTAACTGATGCAAGGAGAACAACTAAAGAAAGCACTAGAAGGTTATATAACTCAAATGCCTGCATTACCTACATCAGTATCAAAAATACTGGAAATATGTAACAATCCTGAAACATCTCCTTCAGATCTAAACAAAGTAATAAGCTTAGACCCAGTATTAATGGGGAGAGTACTAAAACTTATTAATTCAGCCTATTATGGTTTGAATCAGGAGATTACAAGCTTAGTTAGAGCAATTATTATGCTTGGTATTAATACTGTAAAAAATTTAGCATTAAGTACAGCTATCTTAGGAACCATATCAGGCCGCAATTCTAATCAAGCGATAAATATGGAAGGTTTCTGGAGACACTCTCTAACTGTAGGTGTAACAGCCAAATTAATAGCAAAAAAACGCGGAATCGATAAGAAAAAGCTAGAAGAATATTTTATATCAGGATTACTTCATGACATTGGTAAGATTCCTTTAAACAATAAAGCAGCAACTGAATATATTATGACCCTTAGCTATTCAGATAGAAACAATGTAAGCTTACATGATGCAGAGGAAGAGGTTCTCAATCTTAATCACCAGACAATTGGAGTTATGGTAGCTCAAAATTGGCGATTATCTGATGCTATTGTTGATGTTATAAAAAACCATCATTCTTACTCAAACTACTCAGGTAATAACAAAGATATACTCTATACAGTTGTTTTATCTAATTATTTCGCTAATATTATGGAAATAGGTTTCTCGGGAAATCGGTATCCAGAAAAACCATCTGATGTGATATATACTCATTTAGGTCTAACTTGGAATCATCTGGAAGACATGGACGATATTGTTGAACAGGAAATTGAAAAAGCCCAAATATTCTTAAAACTTATTAGCTAGGAGTTTTTATTTATGAAATTGAAATTGTGGGGAGTTAGAGGATCAATACCAGTACCAGGACCCTCCACAGTTAATTATGGTGGAAACACTCTTTGTCTTGAGCTAAGATTTGGCAAGAATGATAGATTAATCATAATTGATGCAGGATCTGGTATTAGAGAGTTAGCTGGAGACATACTCAAAAGAGATCTTCCAAAAGGACCAATAAAAACAGAAATTTTTATTACACATACCCATTGGGATCACATTATGGGATTCCCTTTTTTCACTCCCATTTTTGTTCCAGGAACACAGATCGACATTTATGGACCTGTGACTTATGAAGATGATTCACTAGATACTATAATTGGGGGGCAATTACGATATCGATATTTTCCTGTAAAACATTCTGAATTATCAGCAGATATTAAATACCACCCTTTAAAAGAATGTGAAAAAGATTTAGGTGATGGTATCACTTTAAAAACAAAATATCTTAACCATCCTATTTTATGTCTGGGATATAGATTTGAATATGAAGGAAAAGTCATTTGTACTGTATATGATCATGAACCTTTTCGAAATCTATTTCCCACAGATCCTAATCACCCTGATTATGATGAGTTAGCTGCAGAAGAAGGTGAGAATGCTGTCAAAGAGGAAAATCAAAAAATAAGAGATTTCTACAAAGATGCTGACATATTAATCCATGATAGCCAATATACAAATAAGGAATTACTTGATTCTAAATTAGGATGGGGTCATTCCTCCTATGAATATGCAATCAATTCAGCTCACAAATCAGGAGTAAAAAAACTTGTTTTAATCCATCATGATCCTTTGCGTTCAGATAAGGAATTAGATGAATTAGAACAAAAATATAAGAAAAAAATTGCTAACAAGACTAAAATGGAAATAGTATTTGCCAAAGAGCAAATGGAGTTTGTACTCTAGGATACTAAATGGATAAAGACCGCTATATTTATGAACCAGGAGAACTTAGTAAAACTCGCCAAAATTTAGGTAATCTAAGTAATGATGAAGCCCAAAAAATGGCAAAAAAACTTGGTGGTAATATTGGTTTTGAAAAAACGAACAGTAAAGAATTTTCTACAGTTAAGATACACCATAAAAATATTGTTGATCAAAAAGCTGAGACCTCCCAACTAATAAATAAGAAAAAAAACAATGTTCATCTTAAAAAAAAGATGTCATATAAAGAAAGAGTGAAAACTGATTTCTACTGTACCTATCCAGATCATAATATAAAATCTACACCACAAGCTCTAATGTCTATCTTTAACTTTATGTTTTCAGATATAGATAACATCAATCCAGGTTTTATAAAAGAATTAGATAGAAATATTTTCGATCCTTTACAATCACTAGTTACTGCAACTAATTATATGACAGGTACGAAACATAAAGTCGCACTTCAGAAAATAAGACGGCGGCCACTATTTGATCAAATATTTAAAGTTATTAAATCTTGGGATTTAGAAGAAATTAGTAAAGAGATAGAAAAAATACAATCGAAACCTAGACATGTTTCCATAGGAGAAACCAAAGATCTTTTAATCATGATTTATAAACCAATAATTCAGCTATGTAATTTAAACATTGATGAACACCTTGGTTCAGCTTTTAAAAGGTTATGTGAATTTGACTTAATGACTCACACTAAAAATGGTTCTGAAGCAGAAAATGTTAAAAAAAACTATTTGATTGCAAGAGATGAGTTGTTTCCTATTTTCTATAAATTGAAAAAAAAGCTTTATCCTTTATTAGTAAAATTATTAAGCAATAAGTTTCAATATTATAATGAATTTTTTACAAACTATTGGGAAGAAATTTTGTTATTTCTTGATCTTACAGAAGACGATTTAGTTGAACCACAATCAGTAATAGATAACTTTGACCAACTTTATGAAAGCAAGAGAAAAGAGACTGATACCAAGGTTGTTATCGATGAAAACACTTCAGTTTTTATCCCTAGTTTTACCTTTTTACGGTCAATAAAACTTTTAAGTATTCTATTTCCCAATTCAAAAATAAAAAAAAATAGTTCAGATATCGATTTTGTAGCTTACTTTACTAACATTATTGAGTTTCCCAAGGGGTTTGAATTACTCCCTCCTGGAGATCCTTTACAGATAATAACGGTATTGATTAGCATATTGGAAAATTTATTTCTCGGTTTTAGAAATATAGATTGGGGTAGCATCAAAAACGATGCTGGAGAGGATATAAGAGTTCAGAGTATTATTAATCCTATACTTACCAAATGGCATTATTACAATGAAGAACTTCTTTGTAAAGAATATTTATATCATTTACATGAATACTGTCAATTAATTGAAAAAGGAAATAACGACAAGAAAAGACTACTTAAGACTTTTGGATTACTACAGTGGATAAAAAAATTATATTTTCTTCCATACCAAGATTTAACTACTATCAGTCAAAAAAATTTTAAGAAATCGTCTTTAGTTGAACCTCTCTATGTAAATATAAATAAATTGAAAGAAATATTATCAATAATTCTGTTAGATACTGAAGAAACCCATGCAAACAAAGAGGTAAGCATATTAAACGGGAATGAGCCATATGACTTCTCACTACCAACAACAATTAGTCGACGACTCAATTCTTTGATCCCAATTAAGCTAAGAACAAACACTACATTGATACATATAACATATTTAATAGTGTCTCTACTGGATGAACTAATAAATAAGAAATCCAGTCCTTTATATAAAAGAAGTGATAATTTACTATACAGGACAAAGGATTCTTCTGATTACATTCCTAGTTTTATTATTCCTAAAGTGGATGTAAAAGATATCCAAGTTAGTACTCCAAAATCTATAGAATCAATGATAGAACTAATTAAGCAATCGGAGACGAAAGATTCAGAAACAAGTTACTATACTGAATTTGCCATTAGGGAAAGGGTTCGAAAACTAATACATAGCTTTCATACAATGGAACATGACTTTTCGCTTATCCATATTTATATAAGGGGCTATGAATACTTAGCAGAAACAAACTATTCTCAATACGAAAACATTCATTCTTTTATTACCTTAGAAGCTCAAAAAGTACTCCCAACAAATTGTATTAAAATCATTAAGAATGACCTTAGTTACTTATTTCTGCTGCCTAATACAAATATGGAAGTATCTGATACACTGGCACAATCCTTAATGGATCACCTGTTAAAAACTTCAACCTTTGAGTTACCTATTATCTTATCTTCCATATCCTATAATCCTCTTTGGGATGTCTCTAGAACACTTGAAATGTGTGAAGACGCTGTAGATTTTTCACAATCATTTTCAGCACCAGTGCGACTGCATTACCAACCATTAAAAAACAATTTTACTTATCATGACGACTATTCCTATGTGCCTTCATATGAAGAATAAATCTAGACAGATACTTTTCCCTTTATTAGAGGATGATGTTTATAGCCTTCTAGTTTAAAGTCATCATATTTAAAGCTAAATATATCATTAACCTTTGTATTTATTACCATTTTGGGTAGGGAATATGGGCTTCTTGAAAGCTGAAGCTTTGATTGTTCTATATGATTCATATATATATGTGTATCACCAGTTGTATGTATAAATTCTCCTAAACCAAGGTTTGTAACCTGGGCTATCATCATAGTTAACAATGCATAGGAGGCAATATTAAAAGGTACACCAAGAAATACATCAGCAGATCGCTGATATAATTGACAAGATAATTTACCGTTTGCGATATAAAATTGAAAAAAAGCATGACAGGGAGGTAATGCCATTGTATCTATCTCACCAACATTCCAGGCACTAACTAATATCCGACGAGAATCTGGTGTATTTTTAATCATTTCAATAATTTGAGAAATTTGATCAATAGTACGCCCATCTCTAGTATGCCAACTTCTCCACTGAGAACCATAAACTGGACCTAAATCTCCACGTTTATCTGCCCATTCATTCCATATGCTTACGCCATTTTCTTGAAGATATTTAACATTAGTGTCACCCTGAAGAAACCACAGTAATTCATGTATAATAGACTTTAGATGAACCTTCTTTGTTGTTACCAGAGGAAACCCTTCTTCTAAATCATATCTCGCTTGGTATCCAAACACACTAAGCGTTCCTGTTCCCGTTCTATCTTCTTTTTTGATACCTTTATCTAGTACATATCTCATCATATCTAAATACTGTTTCATTTCTTTATTTCCTCATTTCTGTTAGTCACAATAGTCCAGGGATTATCTTTTACTTTTGTATAGGGTTTTAAATAATCAATCATACCTTTGATGTCTTTAAAAGTTTTAGCAAATTTTTGTACTCTATCATCTTTATCTTCATACAATCCATACATAGATAAAAAGCCATTATTGATATGATAATTAAATTTCCAATGTGATTCAAAATCAGATATTATTTTTTCTTTTTCTTCTCTCATAATCTCTTCAGATTTGTCACTTGAATATAGGGTATTTAGTTTCCGAATAGTCTCAAAAAGATCCTTTTTAAATATTTCATTTGATTCTCGATTCTTTATGATATTCTTGACTTCTTTACTATCTACACCAAATCTATTTTGCATATATACTAAAGCCCCCTGTCGCCCGATATACGTAGCTAATTTTTCATTTAAACCATCATCATTTTAGAAAAAGATCGTAGCATGGGTTTCTTCATGGATTAATAATTCAGCAAGACTATATAAATCATAATTGACCATATAAGAATATAAAGGATCGGCAAAATATCCTAGACTTGAAAACGCATCAACTTTTCTAATAAAGACATCTAACCCTTTTTCTTTTAATTTTTTACCTTCTTCAATTGCATCATCCTTATTATAATATCCTTTATATGGAAGATCACCAAATATGGGATATTTAAAAGACCAGGGAGTTAAACTAAATTCTCCTGCTGCTTGTATTACTGCTGCTAAATAATCTCTGTCAATTGTATAGTATTTCTGAAAATTTTTACCTTGATTTAGGCCAAGTTCTGTTTGAGCAAATTCTCTTATATCATCAACATTTTTTACAAAATTTTCTAATTCAGCATTATTTGATGTTTCTAATTTATCTAGAGGCACAGCTTCTATTCGTTGAGAGAGATAAGGACCTGCCTGATTAAGTATGTAACAAGATGATAGTAACGGTACTATTAGCAAACACTTAATTATGACTAGATAATATTTCGATAGATCCCTTTGTATAATCAATTAACCTTTCCTTTATATCTTGAGCATACTCATTAGGGACTTTAATTATTAATGAGACTTCAGTAAAAAAGTCCTCACTAACCATTTTATAATTATATTCTTGAATAATTTGTTTTATGCCACCTAAATAAGTATACTCGAATTTAAAACTCAACTGTTTACGATAAATCTGTTCTTCTATGGTTAAAGATGATAATAAACTTTGGGTAGATTCCGAATAAGCTTTAACCAAACCACCTGTGCCTAATTTTGTTCCGCCAAAATATCTAACTATAGCTATTAATATATTTGTAATACAGGCCCCTTTTAATACATCCATTACAGGTTTACCTGCTGTACCATGAGGTTCACCATCATCACTTAATCCGGCTGTTATACTATTTTCTGTTCCAATTTGAAATGCGTAAACAATATGATTGGCTAATGGATGATCCTTTCTTAGCTCTTTTAATCTTTCTCTAGCTTCCTGATTTGTTTTGACTGGAAAAGCAAAGCCCATAAATTTAGATCTTTTTATTTCAATCATATTCTGACCAGGAGTAATAAGTTCATACATCATCTTATCTATTCTCATCACAATGGCAGAATAGATCAAGTATCTACAAATCAATCAAATTGGTCGTACAACACACAATAAAACTACATATTTGTACTAATAATATATATAACAACAATATAGTACCTATAACTATTGACACAAACATATTCGTAGTGGTATTCGGTAAGAAAACACCATATAGGAGAGTGACATGAAATTTTTAAGAAATGTCCTTTTTATTAGTCTTATTAGTATAGCTTTAACCCTTTCAAGTTGTGCTAAACCTGCTACAGAAGGGGAAGCAAATGCATCTGGTGAAAAATCTACATTAGAGATTGTCAAAGAACGAGGAAAATTAGTTTTGGGGGTTACTGCAGGAGTTCCTGGATACTCAGCACCTAATGATTCTGGAAAATGGACTGGTTTTGATGTTGATCTAGGAAGAGCTGTTTCAGCAGCAATATTTGGAGATCCTGATCTAGTTGAATATAGACCTCTATCAGCTAAAGAAAGATTTACGGCTCTTCAGTCTGGAGAAATTGATATGCTGAGTCGTGTAACAACATGGACTGCAAGTCGAGATGGAGAACTATCACTAACATTCTGTGGGGTCAACTTCTATGATGGTCAAGGCTTCATGGTAGGTAAGGATTCTGTAATCAAATCCTTAAAGGATTTAGATGGAGCAACAATTGCAGTACAAGCAGGGACAACAACAGAATTAAACTTAGCAGACTATTTCAGAAAGAATGGAATGGAATATGAACTCATTACATTTGAAAAAAACGAACAAGCTGCTGCAGCCCTTGAATCAGGAAGAGCTGATGCTGTAACTTCTGATTCTTCACAGCTTTACGCACTCAGATCAAAATTCAAGAATCCTGACTCTTTTAAACTTCTTCCAACACTTGTTTCTAAAGAACCGTTAGGACCTGTCGTTAGACAAGGAGATGATCAGTGGGCTGATATTGTACGATGGTCATTATTAGCTATGATTAATGCAGAGGAACTTGGTGTTACCTCTTCCAATGTTGAAAGTATGTTAACTTCAGAAAATCCAAGCATTAAACGACTTTTGGGAACAGAAGGTGAAATTGGAGAAGGTTTTGGTCTAGATAAAGATTGGGCTTATAAAATCATCAAGTATGTTGGCAATTATGGTGAAAGCTTTGATAGAAACCTTGGTACTGGATCCCCTTTAAATATTGCTAGAGGCTATAATGCACTTTGGACAGATGGTGGTCTACAATACGGTTTCCCAATTAGATAAATAGTGTCTTTATTGATAAAGCTCTCTCTGTAAAGGGAGAGCTCGTTTTAAAAAAGAGGGAATATGGTTATACATAGAAGAATAAAACAAATTTTATTGCAAGCTGTATTGATTGCTATTGTGGTTGGATTAGCAGTACTTTTTCTATCAAATTATATAGTCAATATAAGTAGTAGAAATATAGATATAGGCTTTGGGTTTCTCGATGATGAGGCAGGCTTTTCTATTTCACAAACATTAATCAAATATGATGAATCAGACACATTTGGCCGAACATTCTTTGTTGGAGTTCTTAACACCTTACTCGCTTCAGTCATTGGTATTATTCTAGCAGTAGTACTGGGTTTTTTTGTGGGATTAATGAGGCTCTCAAAAAATACTCTACTGTCCCAAGTTGCTTATGGGTATACAGAGCTTTTAAAAAATATCCCTCCACTACTACATGTTCTATTTTGGTACCAGGTAGTTTTTTTGAACGCACTCCCTGATTTTAAACAATCAATTAAAATAGGGTCTAACATTTATATAAATGTTAGAGGAATAACGATTCCTGAATTCCATACAACAAATTTATCACCTGCTTTTTTAATCATTACCTTTTTAGCAATTTTAACTTTTATACTGATGGGATATATGCATAAAAGAATGGTATTAAGAGGTAATCATTTTAAAATGTGGCCACTTCAAGTAGCAGTTATAGCTGTACCTTTACTGTTTTGGTTTCTATTTCATCCTTATACGATGATGATTCCTATAATAGATAAATTTAAGTTTTCGCAAGGAGCCACTATCAGACCTGAGCTTTTCTCGATTGTGGTAGCACTTGGAACTTATACATCTACTTATATAGCCGATATCGTTAGAAGCTCCATCATAGCTGTTCCTAAAGGACAACTAGAAGCCGCCAAGAGCCTGGGATTTAACCCCGTATTAAGATTACGATTAATAATTGTCCCCCAAGCTATGCATACCATGATTCCTCCTATGACAAATCAGTTTTTAAATATTATTAAAAACACCTCTTTAGGCATGGCCATAGCCTATCCTGATCTTACCGCCGTATTTGCAGGAACAACTTTAAATCAAACAGGAAGAGCCTTGGAAGTAATGATCATTGTTATGTTAACGTATCTTCTTATATCAGTATCTACATCACTATTCATGAATTGGTACAACGGTTCCATTATCAATAAAAAAGGGAACGTATTAACACATGACGAAATTGAAAAGATAGGATTAGGACTATGAAAAAAACTATTAATTACATAAGAAAAAACTATCTTAATACACCAGGAAACACACTCCTATCTATTTTTTTGTTTGTAGCCATATCATGGGTATGTATTAAATTATTTAGCTGGGCAATTATTAATGCAGTTTGGACGGGAGATTCTCAAGATGTTGCCAATCCTAATGGAGCTACATGGGCTTTTATAAACAAGAAAATTAGATTTTTCATGTATGGTTTCTACCCTCTGGAGTCAATTTGGCGTATAAACATAGCCTTTGTGTTGTTTGTTTTATCATTTATTCCTTATATGTCTAAGAAAATCAATCAATCAATCTACTTCCTCATTCAAATGATATTCTGGCCAATCATAGTTTTCCTATTAATCCAAGGTGGCCTTTTTGTCACAGAAATATCATCTAATAATTGGGGCGGACTAACTCTAACCTTGTTACTTTCTTCCATGGGATTAATGTTTTCTTTTCCTCTAGGAATTTTACTAGCTCTTGGAAGACGTTCTCAAATGCCGATTGTCAAAGTCTTGTCCATTGTTTATATCGAATTCTTTAGAGGTATTCCCTTAATTACAATACTCTTTATGTCATCTGTTGTTGTTCCTTTTTTTCTACCTAATACGTTTGTTATAGATAAATATGTTCGTGTAATTATGGGAATGACATTTTTCCAATCCGCTTATCTTGCAGAAGTTATACGAGGTGGTTTACAGAGCCTTAATAAAGGACAATATGAAGCAGCTGACTCTTTGGGTCTTCCCTATTTCTTAAAAACCTATTTAGTCATAATGCCACAAGCTTTAAAGATGACTATCACAAACATTGGTGGTATTTCTGTATCATTTATTAAGGACACGACCTTGGTAATGATCATTGGTATGTTTGATGTTCTGGGAATTGTAAAACCATTGACAGGTGATTCTAATTGGCTGGGGATGGAACCTGAAGGGCTAATTTTTGCCGGAATTATTTATTGGATTCTCTGTGCAATTGTGAGCAAGGTAGCTCTTCATATAGAAACAAAAGCAAATACGCTGCCAGAGGTACATGCGGTACCTGTAGAAGGAGAAGCATAATGAGTAATGAACATATTATTGAAATAAAAAATCTTAATAAGTGGTATGGGAATTTCCATGTTCTTAAGGATATTGAGCTGAATGTAGGCTCTGGAGAAAAGATAGTAATATGCGGACCATCAGGATCAGGTAAATCAACACTTATTCGTTGTATAAATAGATTGGAAGTACACCAAAAAGGTTCTATAGAAATAATGGGACAAGAATTAACGGATGATATAAAAGATATATCAGCTATTAGATCTGAAGTAGGTATGGTTTTTCAATCTTTCAATTTGTTTCCCCATCTAAATATTTTAGATAATCTCACCTTGGCACCTGTTTGGGTTCGAAAGATTTCTAAAAAAGACGCAGAAAAAATGGCATGGAAATATTTAAAACGAGTTAACATTGCAGAACACGCACTAAAATTTCCACCCCAGCTATCGGGAGGACAACAACAAAGAGCTGCTATCGCCCGTTCTTTGTGTATGCAACCTAAAATTCTACTCTTTGATGAACCAACCTCTGCACTAGATCCTGAAATGGTAAATGAAGTTCTTGATGTTATGGTAAAACTAGCAGAAGAAGGGATGACCATGATTTGTGTAACTCATGAAATGGGATTTGCAAGGAAAGTTGCTGATCATGTGATATTTATGGATGAAGGTCGTATTATAGAAAGACAAATCCCTGAAAAATTCTTCACAGAACCGGAAAGTGAAAGAACAAAAAAATTCTTAAAACAAATTCACGCAATATCATAGTTCATTAGATGTAGTCTTTTTAAGTAAGGGCTGCATCTTTCTTAAACGCACCTTGTAATAATTCACCCAACCTTCATCTAGACCATTATTAATCAAATCATCAAAAGTTCTTACGACCATACCTTTTTTAGGATCTTTATAATTAGCGATAGGTACAACATTAATATCGCCTATAATATAATTACTTCCTTGTTTTTCAATAGAAACCTGATATAAAGCACTTTCACCTGTTCGGGCTCGTTTCAGATCGTAGTCTGTGGATTTAAGATGCCATGTTTGGCCAGATATAAAATTACCTGTAGAATACATGATTAATTTTCTTTGATTATTATGCCAATATACTTCCCAAGGCTGAAGAACATGAGGATGATGTCCCCATACTATATCAACACCATTGTCGATTAAGTCGTGAAATAACTTAGCCTTTGAATCTACAGGATCGCTATCATATTCTATACCGCCATGAAATGCGACAATGAACAAATCATAATTACTACTGATGAGTTGAATATATTGTAAGAAATCCTTATTCAAAATAGAGTTTCTATAGGTAAATAAATTAACATAGTCTTTACCCATTTTTGTTTCCCACTGATTTAAAAATCCAGTGAATGATAAAAAACCTATATGTAAATCATCTATATCTATAGTTGTGGGTAAATAGGGAGAATCCTTTTTGTATCTTAAACCATTATAATAAATATTATATTTTTGACTGAATCTATTCATTTCATTTAGTGTTCCAATAACACCTTCAATACCTTGGTCTGTACTATGATTATTGGCAAGGCTGTAAACATCAAATCCTGATTTTATTGCAGGTTCAATATATTCCGAATGTACATTAAATAAAGGATAGGTCTGATATGGTTTATGTGCATTTATTGGTGTTTCCAAGTTAATAAAACTAAGATCATCATTTAAGGTTATATGACTTATCCCTTCATAAATATCATAAGGATTTTTCATCAGAAAATTAACATTATGGGCCATAAGATCCCCTGCAAATGTAAACTGGTACTTTCTCTCTGTCTTAGGATGATAATATTTCTGCTTATACCGATGATCAATATGTATTAACAACCAGCTTAGGAGAATAATATGAACAATTATTAAGTATATTTTTATTTTCATCATTATGATTCTATATAAATATCTATAGCACAAGCAAGTATTTTTATTTTAAATTGTGACAATGCAAAACAAAGCCCTGTAATCCCCCCATTATTAACAGGAGTAATTTGTAGAATTATTTAAAACCATTCTAGGGGTAATGCCGCCCAAAGACGAATGAGGTCTTTCATTATTGTATATCCACATCCATCTTGTCGCAAGTTCTTGTGCATGATAGATAGATTTGAAGATATTCAACTCTAGCCATTCATGTCTAGCAGTTCTATTAAATCTTTCAATGTAAGCATTCTGTGTTGGCTTCCCTTTCTGGATAAAAGATAGTTCGATACAGTTTTTTCTACTCCAACTTTTAAGAGCATCACTAATGTATTCTGGTCCATTGTCACACCTTAGTTTTTGTGG
>NZ_AUFW01000025.1 GCF_000426705.1 Spirochaeta cellobiosiphila DSM 17781 | reverse complement strand
GAGAGGAAAACCACAAAAACTAAGGTGTGACAATGGACCAGAATACATTAGTGATGCTCTTAAAAGTTGGAGTAGAAAAAACTGTATCGAACTATCTTTTATCCAGAAAGGGAAGCCAACACAGAATGCTTACATTGAAAGATTTAATAGAACTGCTAGACATGAATGGCTAGAGTTGAATATCTTCAAATCTATCTATCATGCACAAGAACTTGCGACAAGATGGATGTGGATATACAATAATGAAAGACCACATTCGTCTTTGGGCGGCATTACCCCTAGAATGGTTTTAAATAATTCTACAAATTACTCCTGTTAATAATGGGGGGATTACAATTACAAAAGGGTCAACAGGAAGCTAGATAACAACTGAGAGATACTAAAAGACACCTTAAGAAAAACCAGAAACGCTGTGTGTCAAGGAAGTTGTCACCTTTAAGACACCTTTTTGGATATGAACTTCCTTGACACACAGCGGATGGTCCATATTTATAGAGGAACTATAAATAGTATAAGATTTCATAGATCATTAAACGATATGACACTTATTGAATTAAGGAAATCTATGCTCGTAAAAAAGGTGTCTTAATAGGGTCTACCATACAAATCTACATATTCGATTTGATAACCTCATCTAATTTAAAATAACTAAAAACATTTTTAAATTGTTCATCATTTCTATTTGCATTTACATTACTCAGATAAAGAGATATATCTTGAGAATTTGGAATAATGAGAAACTTTTTGTTAAAATCATCATTAAAAGTTATAGGAAAAGAAGGAAAACCTTTGAGTAATGTCATAGCTTTTAACCATATATCATCAGCAAACGGAGCCAACTTCAAAAAAAGTTTTTCATCAAATATTCGTTCATCAAAACATCCTGGTGGATATAATATACCACCTACTCCTGTTGGGAAGTTAAGATATGGGTTAGAGTTGGAGGAATTTACATATGGCCACTTTTTGTAAGCTGTATATCTATAATTATTTCTTTGTATCACTTTGCCTCTATAGAAAAAAACTGCTTTGTTATTATTTAGATAACCATAATATAATTTTTCGATAAAATTAATTGGATATAAAACATCATCATCAATTGTTATTATGATATCATTTTCATGTTCCAATAAAGTTGGTATTATTTTTTTATATGAGTAAGTATTTTTACAATATTTAATTTCCAATCCTCTTTCACATTGCTTTAATAAAACTCTAGGAACATTTAAGCTATTAAACTCATTTTCATCTAGCCATAAAATAATTTTATTTGGTCTCTTTGTTTGATTAAATATAGATTCGATTGTTAAATGAACATCTTCAATTCTTTTACTATAGGTTGTAAGTGATATAATTATACTGGGTGTATTTACTAATTTTTCTACACCAAAATAACTCGATCTCATTGCACTATCTTCTAAATATTTTTGTAATAAATTGTATCTGATAATATTCTCAATATTATAAGAATTCTTAAATGCTCCTAATATTTTATTAATCAAGAGTTTATTCAATTTTTCTTCCTTTAAATAAAATTCTAAGTGCATTAGCTGTTGTAATAGCACCAATTCTTAATCTAAATATAGATTCATAATCAAGATCTTTTCTAAGCAAGCATAAACTAAATAATACGTTTTTCAAAAAATCTTTTATGCCCCTTAAACTTATTACCTTATATCTTTTAAAAGATTCATGAAGTATAATTAAGTATTCTTCTTTTAATCTGTTATTTGTTATGAGATGATAAATCAAACAATGTGGCGTATACCCGACATCAAAACCTTTAAAGATAATATAATCGACCATCTCTTTATCTTCACCAGATGATAATTTTTCTCCTTGTCTTCCTATATTTTTTAACCAACCTTTAGATGATAACTCCCTCATTTCATTACCTAAAATTACTAATCCAGCACCTATTGGTGAATCTATTGGATGTTTCGTATTTGCAAAGTTAATTTCACTTTTTGATAGATGAGTACATGCCAACGCCTTATATGCAACCTTTAATCTTATATTTTCATAATTATCAAGTTTTGATTTAATCTCAGGAATAATTGCACCATTAAAGGCACCCATATTATTATTTGTTTTAATAAAATTATCAGCATTAATTAGCCAATTCTGTTCTAATACATTGTCATCATCTATGAAAATGAGCCAGTTTGCAGTTGTATTTTGAACTCCTTTTAATCTAGCAAATGACAATCCCTGCTTTTCTTCAAGTAAATATTTAATTTTATTGCAAGACTTTTCATATTTTTTAATTATCTGCTTTGTCTCAATATCAGAATTATTATCAACTATAAAAATACTCATTACTAATTCATCAAATTTATTTTGATTCAAAATACTGGGAATTACTTTTACTAAATTATGTTTACCATTATATGTACAAATTATTATTTCAAACATACCTCTCCTTTATTTAACCCAATTCCAAAACCAGTCTAATTTATCAATTTCCTTTTTATGTTTGTCAATATTTCTCTATTAAAGATAATCATTAATAGGAAATTAACTACTACAATTATAAACGTTACTATAACTCCAATTAATATTATTTCAACTAAACTGTTGGGTTTGTATACTAATCTTGCTAAATAAGAAACGCAAATTGAAGAAATATAAAATGATATACCACTTATAATAAACTTATAATAATGAAAAAGCTTTTGCCCCATACACTTTGCTGCATAGATAGGAGTAAATACTAAATTTCTAACTGTTACAACTATAAAGCTCACCAATGGAATAATAATAATACTATCGACATATTTGATTATTAAAGCAATAAATAAAAACTTCAATATACCACTAGCAAATAGTATTATAGACGGTAATTTTATCTTATTTGTGACAGTAAATATATTGAAAAGAGTATTCATAGCTGTTGAAAAGATCAGTGGTAGTAATGTGAGTGTTGATAGAATATATAATTTCTGAGTATTTTCATTCGGTACCCATATATTAAAAAAATCTTTACCAAAAATTAATAAGAAGCCAATAGGAATACATAGAATAAAGCTCAAAAAATTTAGCGACTTTTTTACCTCGTTATCAAATTCTACTATATTTTTCTCTGCATATAGTTTAGTAAATTTGGGTACAAATAAGTTTACTAAAATACCAGTCAAACTTTGTATAAATAATGGTATTATTTTTGCTACAGAATACTCTCCCGCTTCTTGTGCACTTATAAATATGTTTGCAAAAAGAAGATCAAGACTCGTTAAAATCACATTACTTAATTGGTTTATAGAATTCCAAACACCAGAAAACAATAATATCTTGATTGACGACAGTGAGAATTTTCCCCTACTGGCTTTAAGGTTTGGAAACTTTTTTGATATCCTATAGTTATATACCACCATACCCATATTTTGAAATAGATTTGCAAGTCCTAAATACCAAATTTGAGCCTCATAAAAAACAAAAGTAATCATCAAAACAATTATCTTAATTATATTACCAATTATCTTGCTAAATGCATCATAATCCAATCTGTTATAAACGTATGCTCCTATATTTAGTACAGTTGTGATTAAATTTATACTTATTCCTATAAAAACAAGTCCGAAAAGAAGCTTAACTTGATTGACTATATCATATGGTACATCAAGAATTTTACTAATATTAATAACAAACAAAAAAGAAACAACACCAAAAATTATACTTAATATAATATTACTAAAAAATATAGAACTGTAGTACTCTTCTGCCTTTTCTATTTTGTTCTCAAAAACTGCAATTGTTATAAATCGCGCACCCATAGAGTTTAGAGCAATTGCAACTATATTAAAGTACTGAATAAAGCTTGTTGATAAAGGGAAGAAGCCATAAGCTACACTCCCGAGCTTATTAATTAAATAAGGAGTTAATAATAAACTGACACCTATATTAATTATAAAAGATAAAATATTTGATGTAAAATTTAATATAAAACGTCTATCTGTCAACAATTGTAATCCACCACAAGTTATTCATCATTTATAAACAGTATTATATATTAATACGTTATGTAAAATCTCAATTAAGTTGATATTTTATCACTATTCATTATTAGTTAACTTGATATAGTCTAAATATATTACTTGCTATAAGTTTTTATCTATATCATAGTATTTTAAAAATTATAACATTTCACAGATGTCATATAATTTAATTAACACTCTTATCTATTGATAGTTAAAATTTAATTTACCTAGAATATATGATTAAATAATCAGAGATATCTAATTCGACTTTTATCGCTAGTTTTACGTTCCTATCATTTTCTTATACATTCAGCAACTAATTTCATTGTATGGTATACCAGCGAACTTATTATACTATTACAGAAAGAGATCTCGTCATAGTGGTTTGGGGCTTCCTAAAATTTTTTTATCCAGTCTACTTGTGAAGTCTATAGCGATTTAAATTTAGCTTATTGCTAATTGTGGTGATCATGTCAGACTCAGGACTAGTACTGAAAGGTAGATTTCCATCTCACTGGTTTCTATTAGCTTGATCTTGATCTTTCCCATGCCATATTTTCTTTTAGCCACAACTATAATCGCCCATTATTAACAGGAGTTATTTGTAGAATTATTTCAAACCATCCTTGGGTAAATGTAACTCAAAGACAAATGAGATTTTTCATTATTGTATATCCATATTCATCTTGTCACAAGTTCTTGTGACTGAATAGTTAGACTTGAAAATATACAACTCTAACCATTCAGTGTCAGCTTCCCTTCCTGGATAAAAGATAACTTGATGCCATGTTTACTACTCCAAGTCTTAAGATCTTCACTAATATGTTCAGGCCAATTTTCACACCTTAGTTTTTGTATTTTTTCCTCTCAATTCTATTATCTGTTCAAACGATATAATAACTCTTTGAGATGGTAATTAAAAATCAACTTCAATTCCTAAACATTCTCTATTGAAGTCATCAATAACATTAAATGACCTTTACTTACATCTTTGTATCGAATATAAATCAATACAATAAAAGTTTATCTACTTAATAAAATTAGAAATTGTAATATAGGAAGTTATAATCGTCGCAATTGCTGTAACAGTTGTTGAAAATGTATTCAATGTAAACAAAGGATGATTAGCTTTTACAAATATTTTATCTCCAGGCTCAATTACTTCTGATTTCTTCTTGATATTATTATTTGAATCAATAATATCCATACTATTAAACATATTCTGGAATGGTACATATCCACCAGCCATACTAATATAGTATCGCCATGTCTTATTAGGAATATAAGGGATCTGCCCAGGAGCATTTACAGCACCACCAACTAAGACAAAATACTGTCTAAACGGTATTACAATGGTATCATTTTCATGAAGTATAATCTTTTGTGTTGCTTTAGAACTACCTATATATTGATTAAGATCTACACCAAAAGTTTCATTACCTCTTAAAATATAAGCATCTTTCAAACTCGCAGTTTGCCCCAACCTGTCCTTCATATTTTTTACAGCACTTTCCAATGTTTCTCCTGGATAGTATTGGTATCTTACTCTAACTGTATTATTGTAATCAGAGACAGATTTTGAATCTATCATAATAGCACCTTCAAAAAAAACATTGGGAAGTGTTTCTTGTTTTGTAGGGACATAAACAGTATCATAATTTTTTAATGAAAGGTTTCTTATTTCGTCTAACGGATATACTTCTTTTTCAGCCGCTTTATCACCAATATCTACAAGTCGTGTCAGCTCAATCCTATTAGTATCAGCAGTGTCAAGAAGGCCCCCTCCATATTTATTAATTAAATCCTGAACAGTTTCATTTTGTAGTGTTTGGTAATTCGATGGGTTAAAAACATCTCCGTCCAATATAACACGAATAGAAGCTCGTTCTAATATTACAGAATCACCAGGTTCAAGTCTTGGATTTTCAGATATCACCCCTTCTAAAAGAGCTTTATATAAATCATATTCGTATGATTTCCCATCACTTTTTACTAAAGTTACTTTTCTTATAGATGTGTAATTAGTAGCGACTGATTGAACTAAGGCACTTAACTTAGATAGTCCCCACGCATAATAAACCCCACTTTGAACTACTTCACCACGATAAGAAACAGGAAACGCACCTGTTTGCTGTATCTCTAGACGTGGAGTGGAGAGAGGATAGGCATCATTAACTCGACTTAAAACTTCTTTTTGTAGTTCTAGATATGACATACCATTTGCTTCAATCTGTCCTAAGTGTGTTATTGAAACTTCTTCATTAGAATTAACAACTAGAGAATCTCTTTGAAGACCTCCAGCAGTAACATAAGTTAAAGTATATATATCTCCTGGAGTGACTGGATAATTTGGATTAGCAACTGCTAAAGCTACACGCCCACTAGCAGTTGTTGCAATCTGTTCAAAGCTAGAACTAGTAATACTATTACCAGAATAATTAGAATTGCTCCTATTAATACTACTAAAAATGTTACTGTTAAAACTCAAATTCGTACTTGAACTTGAAGCAATTACATCAAGATAAGAGGAATCACTATTGGTTGAGGTTAGATCAATTGTTTGTCCGAAAACAACACTTGTGATGATAAGCAAAAAAACGCCTATGATCTTTTGTCTAAAATTTGATATATACATTATTTAACCTCATCTGTTTGAAATTTTTCTCCATTCCAAGCAGCTTTTAGTTTTCTTATTTTTATGGGGTCTTTTTTAATCTGACGAATTGAGTCTTTTAGAAAAGCTAATAAAATTGAAAAGAAAAATCCTCCTAAACTACCTGCAATTACTATCAAGCTTCTATGTGGACCTGATTTTATATCAGGAATTTGTGCTTTTTCAATTACTTGAAACACAGGCTGTTGCCCCTGAAGAGATAACTTTGTTGACTCATATTGCTGTGTAAGTAACTGGAACAAAGCTTCTTGAATTACTAAATCCCTTCGTAAATGATTAAATTCTAGAGCTAATTCTGGTATATCTTTTTGATTAGAAATAGAGGAATCTAACTGTCCCCCGGGAGCTTCCATTTCTTTTAGCAACCTTTCCAAATTATCTCGTTCAACCTTTAATCGTCTTAACTGAGGGTCTTCCACCCTTGACAAATCTCCGTAATTTCTTATTTCCATCTCTTTGGATAGTATTTGAGATTTTATTTGTGCTATCTGAGATACTTGCTCTGATGCGAGGCTTTCAACGGATATAACATTATACTTTCTTTGAAAATCTATAATTTGATTTTCTAAATCTGTCATTTTTACTTGAACATCATTTAGTTTATCTTCTAAAAGTTGTTTTTGTGTAAGAAGTCGATTACCACTTATAATATTAAATTGGTCATCTAATAAATCAACTGAATAATTGACTACGTCAGTAGCAAAAATTGGATCTATATCCTTAAAACTTATCGTCAATAACCCTGTTTCATTATCAAATTCAGCTGTTAAAAACTTTGTAAGTTTAGCACGACTACTCGCTTTTGGATGATCTTTTATTTCGTAACGATTAATTAGATCAAATTTATTTACTACTGAATCCATGTAATTATTTGTACTAATTAATTCTGTTGCCAAAACTCCATAATTCATACCAGAACTAGATATTCCTGCCAAAGATGCCAAATCACTCATACTAGATGACGAAAACAAAGAGGAAAGACCACTGGAGTCACTTTGACTATTAATTAGCATTGTTGCTTTAGGAGAATATACATTTGGTAAAAATGAGTTTTCAGAAGGAAGTATTTTAGATACAAATGCAAGGACAAAAGTTAATGTACATATCATAACTGTAGTTATGAGTATTAAACCTTTATTTGCAATTAATACTATAATAAAGTCAATAAGACTAACGATATCATCATTTTTTTGCACTAGCCATCTCCATAATCTTTTTAATTTTTGGTATATTCACTTCATAAGTAAAGTTATTTTTAACCCATTCTTTTCCTTCGACAGAAAAATGGGTATGTACATCATTATCTTCAAAAAGACTTTTTATTCTCTTTGAAAACTCAATATAGTTTTTATTTTCTATAACATATCCAGTTTTACCATTTTGGTTAACCCAATTAACTCCTGAACCCTTAATTTTATATGATATAGCAGGTAATCCAACAGATAAAGCCTCAGCAAGTGCTACTCCAAATGCCTCATTCTTTGTTATTGATGGAAAAACAAATATTTTTGCAGAATGTAAATATTGAATTTTATCTTTATCACTTATTTTTCCAATAAAATGAATATTTTTACAACCTTCAGCTTCTCTTATAATTTTTTTAGTCTCCGGGCCAAGACCTGCAATTACAAATTGAATCTCTGGTAACAATTTAGCAGATTTTACTAGATAACGTAATCCTTTATACTTTCTATGAACTCCTATAAAGAAAGCAAATTCACCAAACTTTCTTTTAATTTCCTGGATTTTTATCATATCTTTATTTTTCCCACTATAAATAGTTGGATTTACACAATTTGGGACTATATGTACTTTATTCCTATACCTATTTAAATTTCGAGAATCCAGTAAATAATAGTAACTTGTTGTTATTATTACTGAGGCTTTTTTTAGAATCATGTTTTGGAAAAACATGTATAACGGCATTATTATTTTTTGCCTTATTCTTACAATATCTGAGTGCCATAACAAAACTAATCTTATGTTTCTATACATCTTTTTACGTAGAACATATAGTAGAAATATTGTTATGAGAGGATTTGGCAAATGAATTAGAATAACTTGCGGACGAAAATCGTCCATAAGACATTTTAAACTATGTAAGTAATTCATTGCAATGGACTGCGAAAATATTTTAAATTGTACGCCAATCCTATGCACTTCAACACCTTCAAATATATCCACTTTATTTTTTGTAGAATTATTAAAACAAATTACTTTCTGTTGTACATTTTTGTTTTTTAGCATTGTAATGTAATCATACGCAACTTGCTCAATGCCACCAGGATGTGGTAGATAAAAAGTAGATATATGTAATATATTCAATATTTAGTCCCTATCTGTTCTAATTTTCTTGCTATAGTATTGCTAATACAATCATAAGAGTATTTTTTCGAAATATACTCTTTTACATATTCTGCAATACGTTTTGTATTTTGTCCTAGAACCTTATCTGCCAAATCTAACGGATTGTCAACTTCAAAAAAAGTCACCGGTAATCCCGAATATACTTCCTTGAATACGGAAATATTGGATACAATAACAGGTACCCCCACAGATAAAGCTTCAAGAGGTGGGATACCAAAGCCCTCATATCTAGATGGCTGTATCAATATTTTTGCATTGCAAAGAATCCCTTGGAGCTCATCATCAGAAATACGCCCTGTAAAAATTATTTCTGGATTATTCAAAATTATATTAGTTATATCTGCATTTTTATTTAAGAAATTATTCTTTTCCCCTACGATTATAAGCTTATATTTCACTTTAAATAGTTTATAACTTTCTAGAAGCGTATCTATTCCTTTATGTGTCTTTATATTTCCAATATATAAACAATAATCAAAATTATAGTTACAACGTGATTTCGCCTCAACTAAATTACTATTAATTCCCACCCCAGTGACACTAATCTCTTTTACTTTATTGAAATGATATCTAATTCTGCTTTCAGAAAATTTTGAAACTGTAAAAATGTGCTTTGATTTCTTAATTGCTAAACTAAGAAAAAATCTCCTTAACCAATACCCAAAAAAGCCATTACTTTCAAACATTAAATCTAAATAAATCACATCGTGAATAGTTGTAACTAAAGGAATATTAATAAACATAGGTATATTATAATTTGGAGAAAAAAAGACGTCACAGTCTTTCAATTGCCGATATGGATATCTTAAAGTTTCTGAAATTGTAAATATTGGTATATTACAAGAAATAATTTTAACATTTTCCGCTTCATATTTATTAAGCATCTTTTTATCACCAATTAGTAGATAAAAATGTCTCAAGTCGATTAAAGAATCTAATATTCCACTTAAATAAGTGCCAATACCACCTTTTGATAACATTCGACAGTCAATCGCAATTTTCATCACTTAACTCACTTTTATGACATGTACTCAAACCTAACACAATTCCGATAAGCATCCAATGATACAGTCTCATATAATTAGTGTTTGCCTGTAGAATAACAAAAAAGACTAGATATGAAAATCTGTATGAATAAAATAAATCTTTGTATTTATTGTATTTACTTCTTACCATAATTGGATATAAAAACCAAATTATAGAAAAAAAGAATCCAAAAACACCAACAGATACAAATAATTGTAATATCGCATTTGTTGGGGGATACTTATATAAAGTTACATATGCTCCAGGTCCAACGCCAATCCAAAAATTTCTTTTAATTATACTAATAGTCTGATGCATACCAGTCACCCTACCACCACCTGCACCTTGAAATCCATTTTCTAATAATCGACCAAAAAGAACTGTGTATAACGCAGGATAACGAAATTTTATAAAAAAACCAATTGCAGCTATAAACAAAATAATAATAATGGCATATAGTACTTTTTTGTTTCGTGATATTGATTTGGAAAAAAAGACTATAACTCCTATTGTGAAAAAGAGGCCCAATATTCCTGTTAATGAAGTTGTAAACAAGACATAAAAGAAACTACGTAATGCCTTATATAGATATTTTGATTTGAACTCTTGAAAATAAAAATAGCACGAGTGAGCAAAGTAGATTAACATAAATGTGGCTAAAAATGTTGGTTCATAAAACCACAAAGCAGGACGAGGAATCTTCATGTAAAAATTTGTATATAAGAATGGAACCTCAACTCCAAACAATCCAATAATAAATGTTATTATTATCATAACACCCTGTATTTCAAAACCAATTTCAAGTATTTTATTTAATTTACGAGGATTAATACGGCTATAAGACATAACTGGTAAAGTTATGAATAAAAAATTATAAAAACACCAAAAGATAATACCAAGACTTCGTTTAGCATCTTTAGAAAACGATAAAGACACTACATGTGCTAATAGAAATAATAGAAACAAAATAAATTGTTTTTTACTAATCGTTATTTTTTTTGAAAAAAACATCAATAATGTAAATATTATCCACAAAAACTGAACTAATCTAATACTAAGACCGCTAACAGCAAATGCGTATTGGTCACTTCCAATTAACAATATCGATAAAAAAAGTATTAAAGTCATGAATTTATTATTCATAAAACAAAACCAAACATATACTTTATAATATTGATTGAAACCTTATATTGTCTTCTTAACAAAGCTTTACAAATGGACAGAAACATACTTAATAACAAGATAGGTTGCGACTTACCATATGTTTTGCCAAATCGATACTTACTTTCTAGATATTTCTGATAGGTGAAGGAATTAATTTTTCTTGCCTTTCCCAATCCAGTACTACCACCTTCTTTATGATTAACTACTGAATTAACACATAATCCTATATTTAATCCACATTTTTTGACGCGTTGTGTATAATCTGCGTCTTCATAATATAAGAAGTAGTTTTCATCTAATAAACCAACCTTACTTATACAGTTTGTTGATATTAAAAGTGAAGTACCACTTAAATAATCTAATTTCGGTTTACTATTACTTTTTAGTACTTTTTTCGCTGATATTAGATAAAAATTCATTAAATAATCATATTCAGAAATATTAGATTTATAGTAATCTTTTATTCTTGATGAACAAAGATCCAAACGATACTGTAATGAATAATTTGTTAACTCAACTAATGTTCTTTTTTCTACAACTGTATCATTATTTAGTAACCAAATATAATCATATTCAATACCATCATTAAACTTTATTCCAAAGTTATTCCCAGCAGAAAAACCTCTATTTTCTTTGTTAATTAGTAATGTTAAATTTTCCCTAGTATAATATTCTGTATCATAACCTTTACTACTACTTATAAGTTTATAATAATCTATTAGTTGTTTTACTGAGTCATTATTAGAGTTATTATCTACAATTACAATATTATATTGTCCATCATATTCAATTTTCTTTAAAGAGTTTACACATTCTATAGTATCAACATAATTATTATAGTTAAGTAATATAATTTTAATAATCATCTAAAAGTTGCTCCCATTTTGATGAAACATGATTTAATTCAAAATATTTTACATATTCTAATGCATTACTAGCATATTCTAAAAAGTTTTCTTTTTGATTTTCATACAATTTTAATACTTTGACTATTTCCAAAATTGAATTTTGTTTTATTAGTAGCCCATTTTTATTTGACTGTATTATCTCTTTTGGGCCAACGCAATCAGTCGATACAACAGGAGTACCACAAGCCATTGCTTCAATTAAAACCATCCCAAATAACTCTTCCCATTTTGGGACTTTATAAGATGGTAGGATTAACAAATCACTAGCACTAATAATTTCAGCTAACATGTTTTTATCTGAGATTTCTTTAATAAATTTTATATCTTGAGAAAAAGAATCATTTATCGCGAACTCTCTCAATTTACCATCTCCAATCATTGTAAAATGAAACTTATCATTTACCTGTGACTTAGCTTGTATTAGATTCTCAAACCCCTTTCCCTTTTCAAATCGCCCTATATATAGGATTTTGATTTCTTTATTATCTAAACTTGGTTTATTCTTTCTTGGATAGAAATATTCAGAGTTATAACTATGTGGAATTACAGATACTTCTTTTTTTATATTAAAATTATCACACAAAGATTGTTTTGCAAAGGAAGTAACTGTAACAATTTTAGTTGAATCATTTTCCAAGAAATGCTTCCATTTCTTTTTGAAAAATTTTTTTCCAATTTTATTACGTTTCGGATATTTACTATTATCCCAATAAGGCCATGATGTAAAATATATAATTTTTTTTAAACTACTTATTTTTTTATATAAAAAAATCTTTTTATCATATGGAGCCAGCGCCAGAATAACTATATGTTCATCATATTTCTTGGTAAAATTAAATTGAAAATAGAAAATAAGGTTTTTTGCAAACTTCATTATATATTTTCCTTTCTTTTGCTTTAGAAACATATAAAGAGATCTTAATAAATCGGTCTCAAAAAAAAGATAATTATTATGTATATTTGAGACATTCAATAAACTTTGAAAATGATCATTATGTCCATACTCATGTAATATTAATATCTGCTTCATTATTTAAACCTTTGCTTTTTCCCTATTGCTAATGGAAAAAAAGCATTTAAAAACAAAGAAATGACACATAAAAAAATTAACGCAATAGAAACAAATATGAGATTATATACTATAGATCCATCTAAAATGGTATAATTCAGTCTTAAAATAAAAACCATTATGCCCTTAAGAAAGGAATAGATAATTATATGTAATGCCATAATCACTAAAGTATTCTTTCCTATAAATAATGTAAGCTTGTTTTTATTTATTAATTTAGATATAAAATACACAGACAAAATACCAAGTATTGCATTCAAGTAAAATAGTCCAATATTAGAATAATAATTACCATTCATATCTATACGACCATTTATAGAAGACAACTTTATGTTAACTACTAATGTTAAAATAAATAACAATAAAGCAGTACTCTTTTTTATATTAAACTCCAGAAGAAATTTTGAATAATAACCGATAGCATAAAATGAGATACTTACCAATGAAATGTTAAACCCCCAAGGCAATCGTATTATTTGATTTTTACTTAATAAAAAACCAAGTGTAATCATTAAGAGTAATACAATTAACATCCGAACTCTTGTTAGTTTAGATATCATGAAGAATTCTATTTCAGTTATAAAAAGACAAGTTAAAAACCATAATGGAGCATTAAATATTAACCAATTATTAATTCCATTAGAATATAGTATTCCAAGCAAAGGTTTCAATAGATTAATATCAAGGGAAGAATCTGCACCAAACCTTCTTCCAATTAAAAGCCAAAATAAATAACTAAATAAAGCAAACATAAAATATGGGACTAGCAATCTTTCAGCTCTATTTTTGATAAATTTAAAAATACTATGCTCTTTTCCACTTTTGGCAAGTATCCCAGATATGAAGAAGAATAGTGGCATATGGAATGAGTACAACCAAATGATAATTTCTTTAGGAAAATTTAAATGACCAACCATTACTAATATGATACCGATAGCTTTTGCATTATCAATCCATATAATGTGATTGTCTGAATATTCTTTTCTTTTACTCAAGTCATACACCCAAATTAGAACATAAAATTTTATAATTGAATAAATACCCAAATAAGTATTTTAATTAATTATCTTCTATTAGAACATATCACTATTTTCTTATATATTCATCACATCTATATCAATTTATTATAGATTCAATATAAAGAATATGTAATGTTCCCTGTTTTCTGGACCATTATGAAAGTAGTTTTTCCGATATTCCATCGAACTTCAATATCCTATTGCTGAATGAGGTCACTTCATATTGTATTTTTGTATCCAAACTGCAATCTTCTAGAGAACATCATCTTGATATATAAAGTGGTAAAGCCAAACACAATTCTCCTTGAGTATTCTAAAGAATACGTTCAATCATTCTATTCAGGAATGTTATGTATTTGTATGATGTTAAATATACGCGTAACTTCATGAAACTTCTATACTCCAAAAACTGATACTCAAGTTAAACCTGAATGGCAACAATCTTTAAAAGCCTTAAAAGAAGTTAAATATACAAGAGACTCCCTAGCTTTAATATTTAATGCATACTCTATATTAGCTACTATGTCACTACTGACTCTTCTGATATCAATTTTATTAGGAATATATGCCTAATAAGTCCATTAGCATTTTCTATACTGTCCTTTTCCCAACTATGATAAGGATGACAAAAATAGTATTGAAATTCCGCCAATTCTATAGACACGTTCAACCTAGCTTAAAAGCCTTTTCAAAATCAACAGGTTACTGCAGATTTATATGCTTTTGCCTTCTTTTTCAATTATAAAATGTTTCGATATAATCAAAGACATCTGCACGAGCTACCTTCTGGCTTTTATATCCGTTTTCTAATTCGCTTATTCTTCGGGCTACTGAAGAATGATTCCGTAACTGCATTATCCCAGTATTCCCTCGACGGAAAATACTCGATTTTAATTTATTGTCTCAGCAAAAACGAATCCAGTCATCAGATCAGAATTGGGAACCATGGTCTGAGCGAATTTTAACAGGCTTCGTAGGTCTTCATTTCCAACAAAACATCAACAAGACAATATCCCGATTCATAGTTTTCTACATTGACCATTCAATAACGATTCTGGAAGACAGATCAATCATGATAGCAAGCTAAAGTGTTGCTTCCTGTATTCTGATGTATGCGCTATCTGTTACCGACGCTTTATAGAGTTTTTCAACTCTAAACAGACGTTCCAATAGGTTGGGAGAGCCTAATGCAGGAGGTTCTAATTGACAGCGGAACTTTCTGATTTTTAGAATCGCCTTGATTTTGTTCTCCAATATGATCCTGGCGGCTCTATTCTCTCCAAACACTGGGACTACCATAGGTTTTATCACTCTCTTTCCAATAGTATTTTATTCTATTCAGCTGGATACAATCCTCTTTGTCGCGATTGGATTCAGGAGCTTTAAGCCATACATAATAGCCACATTGATGTCACCCGATATTTAGCCCTGTTCATTTTGATAAATGCATACATTATTCGGACAGGCTTGCGAAGTTTGCCGCAGCTTTTTTTAGAACATCCCGTTCCTCTTCGGTGCGTTTCAATTCGGCGTTTAAACGAGCGATCTCTTTCTTCACGTCATCTGATTCTTTCTCCGATTTGTAAGTCTTCCCATATCGTGGATCTTTCTTCATCCATATACGCAGATGGTGCATTAAAACTCCTAACCATTCAGAGATTTCCTTCACGAGTAGCCGCTTTCCAATATCTGGCCGATGGCCTCCTGCTTAAATTCCTCTTTAAATAACTGTTTACCCATTACATCCTCTCCTCATTTTGAGTTTATTAGATGTCTACTAAACTTGGGTGAATACCAAAACCAAAATTACTTGATTATAGCATTCCTCTTTAAATATGGACCATCTATAGGTAAAAGATATGGCATTAGAAAAAGCAGCTAGATGGACAGCAAAGAAGAAATCAGAGCTAGTCCTACAGATATTAAAAAAGGAAGTAACTCTTGCAGATATCTGTAGAGAAAATGATTTGAAACAATCAGAAGTTCAAGCTTGGCCTGATGATTTTTTAAATGCTGGTATGAATGATTTAAAGTTAGAAGCAAAGAATGAACAAGCTCAGCATGATAGAAGCTTAAAGATATGAGAGCTAAAATTGGTGAGCTAGTATTGGAGAATGATGTATTAAAAAAGCCAAGGCTCTTATGGAAGACCAGGACAAGATCAACTATTAACCATAAAGAT
>NZ_AUFW01000024.1 GCF_000426705.1 Spirochaeta cellobiosiphila DSM 17781 | reverse complement strand
CTGACAGATTGCTATACCACTTTTTTTCAAGAGCATCCGTCACAATTTCTTTTTTGAGTTTCTCTTCTGCATACATTTTTAAAGCAACGCATTTTCTCTTTCTAATTCTTTTAATCGCTTAACCATTGAGGTATCCATACCACCATACTTGGATCTTCATCTGTAAAACATAGCAGTACTTACACCGTTATCTCGGCAAATATCTTGTATCGGGATACCGCTTTCAGCCTGTTTAAGCATGGCCATAATTTGACTGTCTGTAAATTTTGATTTTCTCATGTAGAATCTCCATTCATACATTATTTTAATTTTCTACTAATATCGACTATTAATTCTTTGGGGGATTACATAACGACCGAAAGGTTAGTAGTTATGATCATACTTCCCTGCTCATTGATGGTATTTTCAATTTGGAAAAACAGGTTGGCTTGTTCCTTTGTTAGATTTTCATAGCCGACTTCATCGAACAGAATCAGATGCTGATTCCTCAACTAGTTTAAACGGTGTTTCAACCTGCCTGGTTTCCGTGCAATGTTAGGTTCGCCATAAGGTCAATACAGCTCGTATACCATACAATAAAGCTATTAAGGCAAGCCTTGTGAACTAAAGCCAACATTAAGTGGTTTTTTCCTCAGCCACTGAGTCCCATAAGCACAAAAACTTCTTTTCTCTCAATAAAATTCAGACTGGATAACTCCGCCAACCGTTTGACACTATGGCCTCCTTTCAACCAGGATGAATCAAAATTCTTAAGTAATTTAATAGCAGGCATTCCAGATAGCTTCAAATGACTCTTTGCAGACCACTCCTTCTTCTGAGATATATTCGTTCTAAAAGGTCTGCAATAGATTGTGTGAGTGTATTACTGGTATGAGACTGAGATTTCGGATAGCTTTTCAGTCCTACCGCCATAAACTCAAGGCCCAGCTCATTCATACGTATTACAATGGTTCCTGTAATACATTCATGCTTCGACTCTAACTAGCTGTTCATAGTGTCCTGGATGGTGTACTCCAACATCGGTATGGGTCAGTGACGGGTGTAGAGGTTTCAATGTTTTGATTCTTTCAAAAATTTTACATCAGGCGTCGAAGTCTGATTTCAGATGGTTATGAATTGCTTCTAATAAACAAAAAGCTCTCTTCTTGTCTGTTGGAATTGATTCATTTGAGTTTTTATAATTCTTGTAATCCATTCGGATGCTGCATGGTTGCGGTCATCCATAGTTGTGCACATCAAAGCTCATTCACGGATCAGAAAGTTGTTTCACAAGCAATCGATGAATCGATCAACCTTATCCTTTGTCTGAGGTGTGCGAATTTGACAGCGTAGAGGTTTGAATCCACAAACAGAAGCAAACTCCAGAAGCTTTGAGTTAACCTGTAAGATTTCACCGCTGTTGTACCAAACGGTCTTCATGTTCTAATATAGGATTTCCTGTCCAGAGTAAAAAGAAGAAAGGGAATACGACTGTATCCCATTAGAATAACAAGGGCATAAACTTTTTGAGTCTGGCCATCGATCTCCATCTTTTCACACTCTTTTTAATCTACCTTTGTTTGGTGTCCTGGTTCTATTACAAATCGGATTACACTTTTTTTTAGAAGCCCTTTTCTGTACTTACGGACATAATACCGAAGTATGGTCATTTTTCTTATATAATCAGCGTTCTGAAGCCTTTCTTGAATATAAACCATGTTAAAGTATAGATCATTATCTAGTGGATCTTCTATTATGGGATATAATGATTTGAAGATGCTTTCCTAGGCTTTGTACCTTACTTCTGATTCAGGTATTTCTTCACCAATCGGTCGATAACGCCGAGGTATTCGGCAATGTACTTTTGTGTATAGCCTTTATTGGCCATGATACGAGTTACTTGCATGCGGTCTTCCTAGGGAGCAAGTTCCTTTTGTTAAAGTTGAAGTTAACCTACATAAAGGATATTTTTTGTTTCAGTAGAAGCGGAGCTTTGTGACTTGGCTGAGGATGTAGGTAGCGAAGAAAGACATGAAAACAAAAAACTCCATGAAGAAAACAAACAATTACATAAAGAACTCTGCAAAAAAGAGAATACCCTAGCTTAGATGGCCGGGTTGCATACCCTTAAAAAGCTGAAGAGTATTTGGGTGTAAACGATAAAGACTGATTTCCGAGTCAAAGGGTGTTGGCTGTGAATCTAATAGTACAGGAAGAACAGACGGCACCAGACTGAAAAAGGCCTGTGATGCGCTTGAAATCTTGACCGGGACCTTCCGTAGGTGGTAATCATAAAACATCATCGATAAGCATAAAGGTGACAAAAAAACGGGATCCAGAAAGCTTAATGATTTAGAGCGGCAAATATTATCGATATTAGCTACGGTGAAGTATATAAGAAAAAAATCCTTAAGAAATACATGTAAAATTTTTGATGAAATTATTCATATTGCCACAAGTATTCGTTCGACAGGATTCTTAAAGCACACAAATTGGTAAAACAGCGTGGCAATACAAAACCAGCAGGTAGGCACAATAAACCGCCGCAACAAAAAGCCTCCGGACCAAACCTGGTGTGGTGTTTGGATACTGGATGGCTCAAGACTGAAATGAGAGGTGTATTTCTTACTCCTATTATAGTGTTCTCCTAAAAAAGAAGAAACTCTTGCGGATATCTGTAGAGAAAAAGTTTTGAAACAATCAGAAGTTCAAGCTATAAATGATGATTTCTAAAATGCCTGGTATTAACGGTTTAAAGTCCAATGCAAAAGAATGAATAGGCTCAGAGAGATAGAGAATTCAAAGATATGAGGACTAAAATCGATGAGATAGTCTTGGAAAATGACATATTAAAAAGCCAAGGCTCTTATGGAAGACCAGAAAAAGATCAACTGTTAAGCATAAAGCTCCGAATATTAAATGATGGAAAAGAATTCTCTATTAGGAAAATATGTAAGATTCTTAATGTAACAAGATCTTTTTTTTATTATCGCACTCAGATAACAGCTGACCCCTAAGAAAGATTATGGAAGAAGAAACCGCTGTGGGCTTAAGAATGATAACAACGATTTTGAGACAAAGGTTTAACAGGACGATAAATAGAAAAAAAGTTCACAGGATCGTCAAGTTGAACCATTGGCAGTTAAATAGGAAAAGCAAAGGTTTCAGACCTTGCGTACAAGGATGGAATAGTAGGTCATTAAAATCAAATCAAATGAAGATGTGCTATAGAGATATGACTCATGTTTATGTCATTTAACTACAGTTATAGATTACTGTGATCGAAGCATTTTCGGCTGGAGATTATTATATTCTTAAAAAGCAGATGTTGTAGCTACAAATTTCTAAGATACTTTGATAATTACCGTCATAATATTCCAAAAAGCAGTGGAGCATTACAAGTAGTCTGGACACTATTGGGTAATTACACTTTCATGATAGTGTTTTAAATTTAAATTATTATAAAATTATAAATACAAGTAGTTAATTTTTACTTTTACTAAATAGTATGTATTAATTAATTAGATGTTGTTGAATATTCGTAGTTTTAACTATATTTTGTGTATTTGAACTTTATAAATTAATTTTTAAGTTGGAGTATGTAATGAACTACAATATTACTATCGCAGGGACTGGTTATGTAGGCCTTTCAAACGCTGTTTTATTGTCACAGCACAATAAGGTTAAAGCATTAGACGTATTAGAAGAGAAAGTGAATCTCATTAATAATAAAACGTCTCCTATCAAAGATAATGAAATTGAGGACTTTTTAAAAAATAAATCATTAGATTTAATAGCAACAACTGACATTCATACAGCTTATAAAAATGCAGATTTTATAGTTATTGCAACTCCTACTGATTATGATCCAAAAAAAAATTTTTTTGATACTAGTACGGTCGAAAGTGTTATACAGGACGTAATTAGAATTAATCCTAATGCGACAATGATTATAAAATCAACAGTACCTGTAGGTTTTACTAAAGAGATGAAGAAAAGATATTCTACTGAAAACATTATATTCTCTCCGGAATTCTTAAGAGAAGGTAAAGCTTTATATGATAATTTATATCCTTCGAGAATTATAATTGGAGAAAGGTCAAAAAGGGCTGAACAATTTGCTGATCTACTAAAGGAGGGAGCAATTAAGGAAGATATCCCTACATTATTTACTGATTCTACTGAAGCAGAAGGGGTCAAATTGTTTGCAAATACATATTTAGCAATGAGAGTAGCTTTTTTTAATGAATTAGATACTTATGCAGAAGTACATGGTCTGGATACAAAACAAATCATAGAAGGTGTTGGATTGGATCCAAGAATAGGGAATCACTATAATAATCCTAGTTTTGGTTACGGAGGGTATTGTTTACCAAAAGATACAAAACAATTGAGAGCCAATTATCATGAAGTTCCTAGTAATATAATACAAGCCACTGTAGATGCGAATAGAACTAGAAAAGATTTTATTGCTGATCAAATATTATCTAGAAAACCAAAAGTTGTTGGTATATATAGGTTAACTATGAAAAGTGGATCTGACAACTTCCGAGCTAGCTCTGTTCAAGGGGTTATGAAGAGAATTAAGGCTAAAGGAATACAGGTAGTTGTGTACGAGCCCGTATTAAAAGAAGATTTTTACTTTAATTCCAAAGTCGTTCATGACTTGGATGAGTTTAAAAAGATAGCGGATCTTATTGTATCTAATAGATTAGATCAAGAATTGGAAGATGTTAGAGTAAAAGTCTATACTAGGGATCTATATAGTAGAGATTAAGAGGATATGAAATGAAGATAGAAATTATAGGTTTAGGATATGTTGGGTATCCACTGGCTTTGCAAGCAGCAAGTAAAGGACATGAAGTTTTTGGTGTTGATAAAAATACCAGTTTAATTGAACAGATCAAGTTGGGTAAAAGTCCTGTTACATCTGATGCTCATATAGAATCATTACAGGAAAAAGTTAAATTAGAAGTTGGAGTAAATGTTGAAAGCTCTGATGTTTTTATTGTATGTGTTCCTACACCAGTTACAAGAAAAAGCTTGCCTGATTTATCATTTGTAATTAAAGCAGTTGAAGATATATCTAGAGTTTTAGAAGATGATAACCTAATAGTTATAGAATCAACAATATATCCCGGAGTCTGTGATGATATAGTAGCTCCTATTTTAAATAGAACAGGAAAAAGATATTTATTGGCTCATTGTCCAGAGAGAATTAATCCTGGTGATAAGTATTGGAATGTAAGTAATATTCCTAGAGTTGTAGGAGGAAATACAGAAATAGCAACTAAAGAAGCTACTAATTTATATAAAGAAATAATTGATGCCGATATTACACCTCTATCACAATTAAAAGCTGCTGAAGCAACAAAAATACTAGAGAACACTTTTAGAGACATAAATATAGCTTTCATTAATGAAATGGCTCAATCTTTTTATCGACTCGGTATCAATGTTAAAGAAGTAATAAAAGGAGCTTCTACAAAACCATTTGCTTTTATGCCTCATTTTCCTGGATTGGGTGTCGGTGGTCACTGTATTGCTGTTGACCCATATTACATGATAGAGAAAGGAAAAGAAGTTGGATTTGATCATGATTTTCTAGCATTAGCAAGAAAGATAAATACAAAAATGCCATCTTTTTCTGTTGATGTTATTCAAGATGGATTGAACGATTTAAGTATGTGCTTAAAGGGGACAAATATTACTGTACTCGGTTTGTCGTATAAGCCTAATGTACGAGATGACAGAGAAAGTCCTAGTTATGAAGTAATTGAATTATTAAAGAAGAAAGGCGCTGTAGTAAATGTATATGACCCCTTTTTCCTTGAAAAATCCGATACTTTGACGTTTAAAGAGGCTTTGTTTTTAGCTGATTGTGTATTATTAGCAACAGCACATGATGAATTTGTTCGAAATATTAATGAGTTCAAAGGAATTAAGTTGTTAGTGGATGGTAGAAATGCTTTAAATTCATTAGATGTAGAGCAACTTGGAATATTATATAAGGGAATCGGAATTGCATAATAAAAAATTATTAGTGTTTCTACTAATGGTTTCTACGACGTATTTATTTGCTCAAACAGGTATTAATTCTTATTACTATACTATACAAAAGAATCTTGCTCTTAATTCTTATACTGAAAGTGAGGAACCAATTCAATTGAAAGATTCTTCGTCTTTATTTATAAGTCAAGAATCAATGTTCTCCATACTCCCTGTGTCATTTTTTAGTTCGTATAATTCATCTTATCAAAATGGTGGATATGATGGTGGTTTGTGGCAAGGAAAAGGACTAAATACACAATTAATTGGTGGATTTTATCATAAGTCTCGTTTTTTAGAGATTGTATTTGCACCAGAAGTCAATTTTAGTCAAAATGCGCAATTCTCTTTAATAGACTCTGTTTATAAAAAGGCAAATAAATATGGCAACGTTTTCAATCAAATAGATTTACCACAGCGGTTTGGAGACGAACATCTATTAAACTGGAATTTGGGTGAAAGTCTTATAAGGGCAAATTACAAAAATCTATATGTGGGGTTTGGTACAGAGAATTCTTGGGTTGGTTTTTCAAACTTTTCCCCTTTTTTGTATAGTAATAATGCTTCTGGATATCCTAAGTTTGAACTTGGTTTAAAAAGTACAACTACACAAATTGGTGATTTTGAATTTAGAACTTGGGGGGGCGTGTTAAGTGAATCTAACTATTTTGATGATGACTCAGATAATGATAACTGGTTACAAACAGCATTAGCCTTCGGATATCGGCCTTCTTTTATTCGTGGTTTTTCAATTGGTGTTAATCGCTTTATAAATACTCCAATGGATGGAGACTCTGATTGGTATTGGGAATTATTTGATTATTCTTTTAATACTGGAAGATATAAAAATGATGATCCAAGTGGTGATTTTGATGTTAAAGATCAACGGGTTTCTATAACTTCAGAATGGAAGTTTCCCTCTGTTGGTTTAAGGATTT
This sequence comes from Spirochaeta cellobiosiphila DSM 17781, assembly GCF_000426705.1. Lineage (NCBI taxonomy): Bacteria > Pseudomonadati > Spirochaetota > Spirochaetia > Spirochaetales > Spirochaetaceae > Spirochaeta > Spirochaeta cellobiosiphila. Next base: position 10,135 of record NZ_AUFW01000024.1, on the reverse strand, counting down.
ATGGAGAAGCGGCCAGAAACGATTCCTTTTCAAATCTTAGAAGATTATTTCAAACTCCTTGGCAATCAATGGTTTTTGATGGTGGATTTGAAAAATCCTTCTTATTAGAGTCGGGAGCGTATTTTAATATTAATTTAGAGATTGCAAATACATGGGAAAGTCGTGACTATCATTTGTCAGGTTCTTATAGACCTGGTTTATTTTATAGTCATAATGTTATAAGGCAAGGTTATACTAATGAAGGTCAAATATTAGGATCTTACATTGGTAGCGGATCAGATTATCAAACAATAAGATTTATTTATGGATATCAAGACCTATATTCCATGGGGCTTCGTTTTCATAGAATGACAAGAAATGATGATTATATTTATAGTGCTGTATACTATGAAGATGCCGATTATGATAAATCCAATATTAATGTTGAAATACTTAGTGCAGTTTTCGGACATTATAAGTTTGATTCTTTCTGGTTATCAGGTGAATTAGGTTATGCTGTAGATTATGCTCATAATTATGATTCAGATTTAAATGTAAACAATGTGTTTGCCAGTTTTGAATTAAAATATATGTTTTGAGGTGAGTAAGTGAAAAGGTATAAAAGACCATTTGTGATTGCAGAAATCGGTTGTAATCATAAAGGGGATATGGAAATAGCAAAAAAATTAATTAAGTTAGCGAAGGATTGTGAAGCTAATTATGCAAAGTTCCAAAAACGTAATCCAAAAGAATTATTGACTAAGGAACAATACGACAAGCCTCATCCGAATCCAATGCATACTTATGGGAAAACATATGGAGAACATAGAGAATTTCTAGAATTTTCTATTGAAGATCATAATGAGTTAAAGAAATACTGTGAAGAAATTGGTATTGGTTATTCAACATCTGTTTGGGATGTAACTTCTGCAAAGGAGATAATACCATTGAATCCATCTATAATAAAAGTTCCTTCTGCTTGTAATAATCATATGGAGTTATTACAAATTCTTAGGGATGAATATAGGGGGGAAGTGCATATCAGTGTTGGAATGACGACTCATGAAGAAGAATTGAATGTGGTAGAATTTTTTGAGGAAACTGATCAAGCAAAGACTCGTTTAGTTATTTACTCTTGTACTTCTGGTTATCCTGTACCTTTTGAAGATATTAATCTTCTTGAAATAGTAAGATTAAAAGAAACATATGGTAATAGGGTATTGGAATTTGGATTTTCTGGCCATCATCTGGGAATTGCTGTAGATATTGCTGCATATACCTTGGGCGCTGTATGGATAGAAAGACATTTTACAAAGGATAGAACGTGGAAAGGAACAGATCATGCTGCTTCATTGGAACCTTCAGGTTTATGGAAGTTAGTAAGAGATTTAAATGTAACTCATAAAGCTTTAAACTATAAGAAGAATGAAATTTTAGAAATAGAAGCCATTCAACGGGAAAAATTAAAATACAAAGGTAGCTAATGTCTATAATAGTTTTTATTCCGGTTAGAGGGGGGAGTAAATCAATTCCTCTGAAAAATATAAAAATCATAAATGGTAAACCTTTGGTTTATTGGTCTATACTCGCTGCTCAAAATTGCAAAAAAATTGATAAGATAATTGTAGCTACTGATTCAGATAGGATTGCAAATGTTGTTGATAGTCTTGCTTTTAATAAAGTTACTGTATACAAAAGGTCTGTCGAAAATGCTCAGGATGATAGTACTACTGAAAGTGTGGTTCTTGAATATTTGAATGAGAAGAAGACAGATGAGAACGATACTTTTATACTAATACAAGCAACATCTCCTCTCCTCAATAGTAAAGACCTTGAAAATGGGCTTGATATATTTCAAAAAGACAATGTAGATTCTGTTTTATCGGGAGTGATCAGTAAACGTTTTTTGTGGAATGAGAATGGACCAATTAATTATGATTATAGGAGTCGTCCTCGAAGACAGGATTTTGATGGTACCTTCTTAGAAAATGGTGCGTTTTATATAAATTCTATTGGCAATATTATGAGGTATAAAAATAGGCTGTGTGGAAAAATTGGATTATGCATTATGGATGATGATAGTGCAATTGAAATAGATGAACCAAAAGATTGGGGTATAGTCGAAAAATTGCTTAAGAAAAGACATAGTGTTTTGCCTAATTATAAAAGAAAGGTGAAATTATTTTTAACAGATGTAGATGGTGTCTTAACAGATGCTGGAATGTACTATTCCACTGATGGTAATGAAATGAAAAAGTTTAATACTCATGATGGTAAAGGTTTTGAGTTATTAAAAAAAAGAAATATAAAAACTGGTATAATTACATCAGAAGACACCAATTTAGTGAAAAATAGGGCAAATAAGCTAAAAGTAGATTATTTATTCCAAGGCGCAAAGGAAAGGAAGCTGGAGATTATTACAAATTTACTAGAAGAATTGAACTTAGGTTTTGAAGAAGTTGCTTATATTGGCGATGATATTAATGACTTTGATCTATTGTCAAAAGTTGGAATTTCAGCATGTCCAAAAAATGCAGTGAGCAAGATTAAAGATATACCTCATATTATACAACTAGAGAGGAAAGGTGGTGATGGTACCGTCCGTGAATTTATTGAGATGTTGATAAGTAAAGATTGCTTATATGAAAGTAATTAAAAATTCAATTATATTTTCAACATTAACTTTTATAAGAAAAGGGATAGGATTTTTTTTATTACCACTTTACACAAGCTATTTAAGTACATCAGATTATGGGACTGTGGGAGTTGTAAATTCAATTGGTAGTTTCTTGGCCGTTTTCTATGGACTTTCTCTACACGGTGCTGCCGGAAGATACTATCACAAGTATCGTTATGACAAAGAACGACAGAAGACTTTATGGGGTACAACTTTTCTATTTGTAATCATAAATAGTTTTATACTTTCGGTTATAGTAATTGTTTTTCATAAGATACTAATCGATCCATTTACTAAAGGTGTTAGTTTTAATCCATATGTTCTGACTGGTTTGATAAGTGTGGCTTTTTTACCAGCGTATAATTTTCTACAAAACAGATTACAAGCAGAACAACGAGGAGAACGTTTTGCTATTAATAATTTAGCATTTTTTATAGTAAATTTATCACTCACCTTATTTTTTGTAGTCATATTAAAAAAGAAAGCTGAAGGCATTTTAGCCTCTATTGCTATCACTAATATGATATTTGCAACATATGCGATTTTCTTTTTTTGGAAAAGAGTTTATTGGAAGATAGATGTGTCATTATTGATCCAATCATTAAAATATTCTTTACCACTCGTTCCTCATCATCTTTCTGGATGGCTTGTGGGTATGGTGGATAGACTTTTTTTAAATAATTTAAAAACAACTGCGGTTGTAGGCGTTTATAATGTAGGTTATCAATTTGCAAATATAATTAGTACTATTAGTTCTGCCGTAAATAATGCATATAAGCCATGGTTTTTTTTGGAAATGGAAAAAGGAGATAAAGGTCGAAAAAGGATAATTTCTTTTGCTCTTTTTTTGTGTTCTATTTATAGCATAATGGGGTTAGGAATTGGATTGTTCTCTTCAGATTTACTAAAGATAATGGTTGCAGAGAGCTTTAGAGAGGGGTGGAAAGTGATTCCATTCTTAGCATCTTCTTTTGTTTTTATTGGCTTTTATAATACAACAGTAAATACTTTGTTTTTAGAAAAAACATATCTTGTACCAATGGTGACTATTTCTTCAGGGATATTAAATGTCATCTTAAATACAATTTTAATTCCCAAATATGGAATGATAGGCGCTGGTCTAGCAAGTCAAATTGCGAATTTTGTATCATTTTTAGCTTCAATATTATTTGCTCGTGTTTCTGAAAAAATGATTTTTCCCTGGTTAAGAATGATATTGTTTGGGCTAACGTCTTATTTTCTAACTTTAGTTCCTTTTCTATTATCAGATTGGCAATGGATACGAGTTTTTTTGATTAAGATAGTAATGTTTTTTGTTTATACTATTATTGTTTATATAATATATAGAGAAAAATTAAATAAACAAATAAAGACTCTTATTTTTAATAGGATAAATATTGGTTAATATTTTTATTGGAGAAAGTCCTTTTCAGGTGCTAAATTTGCAAGAAGCTAGATATCTTTTTAAAGATCAAAAAAACATATTAATTGTTAGATACGATTCTCAACCTGAAAGAAAACTAAAAGCTTCAAAATTGTTTGATAATGTGATAAATAATCTATTGTGGGAAAAAATTATATATATTGATGGATATGTAAAAGGGTCCATATATAAAGATATTAAAAAATTAGTAATAGAATTAAAATCAAAAGATAATAATATTGATAAAGTATTTATAGGTGAAGTTCGTAATTTATATTTCAGATTATTGGCTATTAATTTAAAACCCAGATTAATATATAAAGTAGACGATGGAGCAAGTTCAATACATATTCAATATCATTACTTGAAAAAAGGATACTATCCTAAAATAAACAATTTATTAAAGGAATATACCAAATATATATATATAAAAATTAGATATGGTCTAATTTTGCCATTAAAATTCAAATTCCATTTGTTTACAATTTTTGATCTTGATCCTCATAGAAATCAAAAAAAAATGAGTAATTATTATAGTTATCTAAATAGTTTAATAAAAAATAATGAAAACACAAAAAGAAAAAATGTTATATATTTTATGGGAGCTCCTTTAAGTGAGGATGGAAGAATCTCAGAAGAATATTTTATTATGAAAATGAGACAAGTTAGTGATAAATTTGAAATTTCAGGCAATAATATTGTTTATATTCCACACAGAAGAGAATCTGATTCAAAGTTAAATATACTTAACGAGATGGGATATGAAGTAGAAAGATGGGATGATATCGCTGAATTAGGCTTTAAAAAAAGGGGAATACTACCTAGTAAAATTATCTCATTTTATTCTACCACATTGATCACAATACCTTTAATATATGGATGTAGTGCAGAAAGTGTTGAACTAGATTTAACTCAAGTGAGAGAACAAGATAGAGGAGATATTAAATTGATATATAATGAATACAGGAAGATTATACCTGTAATCAAATTGTATGAGGTACATGATGATAAAAATAACTAGAAAACGTCGTTTTGTCATCTTTTCTGAAATTTACTTTTCATTAACATATCCCATAATGATACATGATAAGTTTGATGTTGCTAAAGTAACTTATTCAAGTGTCAAACCTAAAGGTAAATTTAAAGTACAAAATACTTCATTCATTGATTTAGATGTAGAGATAGAAGATATATATTCAAAATATAATAGAGGACTTAAAAGTAGTATAAAAAAAGCTAAGAAAATAGGTTTTGATTTTACAGATATTCTAGAACCGACAAATGATGATATAAAAATATTTAATAATTTCTATAATCAATTTGCTAATAGTAAAAATCTAGGTAAGTGTGATAAATCTCTTTTATTAATGTTAGCAAAGAAAAATTTATTACATATAAATTGGGTAAACTTAAATAATGATAAATTGGTTTGTCATGCTAATATTCTTGATAATGGTAGATGTCGTTTATTATATTCTGCTTCTTTATTTAGAAATATTGATGATGAAGATATGATAAAAAATATTGGATTCGCAAATAAATTGTTACATCATCATGAATTTGAATTATATAAGAAATTAAATTTTGATGTTTATGATTTTGGTGGAATAGATTTGACTGAACAAGATAAGCAAAAAGCGGGGATAGCAAAATTTAAGAAAGCTTTCAATGGAAGAATAATTGAAGAGTATTCATATATAATTTGTAAATCTTTAAAAGGACGAATATATCTTCTTCTAAGGAAATTGTATGGAAAATAAAAAACCATTTATTATAACTATTGATACTGAAGGTGATAACCAATGGGCAAGAAAAAAAACAATAACAACTGAGAATACTAAATATATTCCTCGTTTTCAAGAGTTATGTAATAAATATGGATTTAAACCAGTTTATTTATGTAACTATGAGATAACACAAGACAAAATATTTGTTGATTATCTTAAATCATTAGTACAAAAAGGAGAAGCAGAAGTCGGTATGCATCTACATGCATGGCATTCTCCTCCTAAATACGAATTAACAGAAGATGATTATAAATATCATCCTTATTTAGTAGAATATCCATTCAATATAAGAAAAGCTAAGCTTGCATATCTATATGATATATTGACTGATTTATTTGAGACTAAAATAATAAGTCATAGAGCTGGACGTTGGGCAATGGATGACACATACTTTCAGGACTTATATGAATTAGGATTAAAAGTAGATTGTTCTGTTACGCCAGGTATAGATTGGTCGGGTAAGAAAGGTGCTCCGAATGGATTTGGTGGAACCGATTATCATCAGTACCCTAATAAAGAATATATATGGAATGATAAAGTATTAGAAGTACCGATGACTATTATCAATAGAGAAAATGTGATTTTTAATTTTTTAAATAGGATTCCAATTTTAAAAAAAATAACCAACCGATATTACCCACAAAAGCTGTGGTTTAGATCAACTACTAAAAACATAAAGCAGTTATTAAAAGTACATAAAATAATAAAAAAGAAAGATTACTCTTACTTAATGTACATGTTGCATTCTTCTGAGTTTATGCCTAATGGTAGTCCAAATTTTAAAGATGATTTAGAAGTTGATAAGTTATATTCTGATCTTGATTTATTGTTTAGCAAGATTAGTGAATCGTTTTATGGTTGTACGTTAAAAGAATATTATGAAATAAATAAGAGAATACAAAATTGAAAAAAATACTTTTTATTATCCCAAGTTTAACATCTGGTGGTGCTGAGAAAATTCTTACAAATATTATAAAGCACTTTACTGGACAATATAATATATGTTTGATGACTTTAAGAGATGATACAAGTGATTTTTATCATATTCAAAAATCCGTAAAAAGAATAAAATTACGTATATTAAATAGAGGAAAGAAGAAAAAAATTAGTCGATTTATAAATAGACTCTTAGTTTTACGGAAGGCTATTATTAATGAGAATCCTGATCTAGTTGTGTCTTTTATGGATTTCACAAATATATATGTTCTAATATCGACTTTTGGTTTGAAAATACCAAATATTATTAGCGAGCGATCTTATCCTCCTATGAAAAAAATTGGATTTATTTGGTCATTGTTAAGATTTATATTTTATCCAAGAGCAACAAAAATTGTATCATTAAGTCAAGGCGTCTCAGATTATTTCAAGTGGATAAAAGAGAAAAAAAAGCAAGTAATATATAATTTCTATACTCCAAACACACAGGAAGTGAAAGAAGAATATTTTTTTGATAAAGATAAAAAATATATTATAGCTATGGGACGATTAGTTTCTTTGAAACAACATTCTATGATGATAAAAGCGTTCAGAAAAATTTCGGATAACAAAAAAGATATATCTCTTGTTATATTTGGTGAAGGACCTGAAAGAGGTAATTTAGAAAACTTAATAAAAGAATTGTCATTAACAGGTAAAGTATTCTTGCCTGGTACTGTTAGAAATACTGAGTATGTATTTTCAAATGGAGAGCTTTTTTTACATACATCAACATATGAAGGCTTTGGTAATGTATTAGTTGAGGCAATGGCTATGGGACTTCCCGTAGTATCAACTGATTGTATGTCAGGGCCCAAAGAAATTGTAATTGATGGCTTTAATGGCTTTCTTGTTGGTATTAAAGACATCGATGGTACAGTAGCTGCTATAAATAAGCTGCTAGATGATATAGTATTAAAAGAGTCGATGTCTAGAAATGCAAAAAAATCTATTCATCGTTTTGAATACAAGAAAATAATGGGACAGTGGGATGTTCTTTTTAAATCAGTGTTAAGAAATAAATATGTTTAAAATTAGTGAAAGATCAACTACGTATACGAAAGTATTTATCTGTCTTTGTATATTAAACCTTTTTGTAAGGTTATTAACTTTACAGAATCCTCAATCTGGCCCAGATGAAATGCATTATTGGGAGCATGCAAGAAATATTGTATTAGGTATAAAAAATATAAATTTTATTCACAAGTCTGCAAGATTTAGTTTGATAATACCATTAGCTATTATAATAAAAATCACTAGTAATCCATTAATGTATTATATACTACCAATTTTGATGTCATTTGTGCATTTATATTTGATCTTTTTAATAATCAAGAATGAAATGTCAAAAGAAGCTATGACTTTTGTATTACTAGGAATGATTCTATTTCCCTATTTTATTGATAGCTACAATAAGGTTTTACCTGATATCACTTCAATAACGTATCTATTATTAACTTTCTATTTTTACAATAAAGGTAGTGCAAAAGGTGGCCAATATTTTGTTCTTATGGGAATATTTCACTTTTTAGCATATTTATCAAAGATTACAATGCTATATTTTGGTCCTGCCTTTTTTATATTATTGTTATATAAAAATAAAAAGATAAAACCAGCACTTATATATAGTTTTACCTTATTGATATTTTTTTTAATTGAAACATTTTTATATAGTCATTTTTCAAGTTTTAGCTCGAGATTGGATGTTATAATGTCGAGTCATCTATCTTCAAACAACAGAAATTTATTATCTTTTACATCTTTTACTGGGTTGTTTTTACGTTATAAACCACAAAATTTTTATATTCTATATCAACTTATAACTTGGCCATTCTTTTTATTATTTATTTTTTTAGGTAGAAAAATAAATAATTTAAAATTGAAATCTATATTCATTTTAATTTTTACTTACTTTTTCTTTATGACTTTTGTTATAGAATCTGTTAATCCCATAGTTCCTGTAAATACTTTTAGATCAAGATATTTCAATGTTGCACTACCGTTCATATTCATTGGATATGGTTATTATTTTGATTTCTTTTTCAGCAAAAAATTGACATTGTTTTCTACATTTCAGAATTTAAGTGTTAAGATTATTGGGCTTTTTTGTTCTGTAATTGTTATTTCGATGGTACTATTTTTTTCATCTGGGTTAATTCCAAGAAAATTTGATAAATATAGTAATGACTTGAGAAGACTGAATATTTATCCAGTGTTTTTACTTTCAAATTACTATAAGATAATCAATAAGGCTTACTCAAATGGATGGTTTTTTTTATCTACAAGCTCAGATGATGATGATAAGAAACTTCTAAATGAAATTAGGGTTTTATTTCTAAATGATGAGAACTATAAAGATAAAGATTGGAAAATAAGTAAAGTATATATAAACGGTGAGTATTATTGGGCTTTTTCTAGAAAAAAGGTTCAGCTAAGTCAAATTGTTAATGAGAAAATTATTTGGGTTTCTAGGCCCTTCACTCTTATGTACAATAGCAAATTAATTACTAGTGATACAAAAATAAAGAAACTGTAAATAAATTGGCATAAAGCTACATTTGATATAAGAATATGAGGTCACCCCAAAGTTTGACCACTTTAAATAAACTACTTCGGCCTTTTGCGTTCCCCTTTTAATATGGACAATCTATAATAATATAAGTTGATAAAAGATATGGAATTAAAAAAAGCAGCTAGATGGATAGTAAAGAGGAAGTAAGAATTAGTCCTAAAGATATTAAAAAGGAAGCAACTCATGCGAATATCTGTAGAGAAAATGATTTGATATGTAAGCGTCAAAATAACACTATAAAAGCTAATATTTCAGTTAAACATCATATTTACAGTTCTAGGGAAGAAGGTACTCCCATTCTGTTTTATTTGTAATTAAAGGCGCTTGTTTGAAAATATAGGCTAAATACAAATGGGGATTAAGTCCATTTTGTTTTGTTGTTTCTATTAAAGAGTAGTAAAAACAAGAAGCCTCTGTATTGTTCCCCTTGTAATCCCCCAAAGAATTAATAGTCGATATTAGTAGAAAATTAAAATAATGTATGAATGGAGATTCTACATGAGAAAATCAAAATTTGCAGACATTCAAATTATGGTCATGCTTAAACAGGCTGAAAGCGGTATCCCGATACAAGATATTTGCCGAGATAACGGTGTAAGTACTGCTATGTTTTACCGATGAAGATCTAAGTATGGTGGTATGGATACCTCAATGGTTAAGCGATTAAAAGAATTAGAAAGAGAAAATGCGTTGCTTTAAAAATGTATGCAGAAGAGAAACTC
>NZ_AUFW01000023.1 GCF_000426705.1 Spirochaeta cellobiosiphila DSM 17781 | reverse complement strand
GTATTTTGAGTACTATAATAATAGGAGAAGACATCACGCTTTAGATGATGAATTCCCAGAAGATATTTATTATGGCAAAGTTAAACTAATAGCTGCATAATGACTGGTGTGAGTTTAATTAGACCACTACATATGCAGTTGCATCAGCCCATGTTATATTTATTTAAATTTTCTTAATATTATGTTCTTTAAGAACCGTTTATATTCTTTTTTATAGTTAATTCCATTATCTGGTGCATCATATAGTTTTAGATCATATAGATGCTCATTATGTCTTATGGATACAATTAGTACTCTTACAGGTACTGGATATTCAAGATTTTCATGGACAAAGTCGAAATTAGCATAATATTTGTATGCAAAAAAACCGCTTATTTTGAACTTTTTCGGTTTTTGTAGTGAAATAAAATTGGGTAAAAAATTTGAATATAAATTCAATTCTTCATAAACGTTGTCTTTAAAATGGAAATCAATAGGTATATTCTGTTCACCTAAAAAGAAAGTGATTCCTGGTGTAAAAGTGTTTGCAGAATTATCCAGTTGTTCTTTAGAAATAACAGTTAGAGGTGTTTCTTTACTGCAAATCTCTCTAACCTCGTCACAAACTTTGTCGTATTGTTTCCTTATTTCATGAACTTCTGGATCATCTATATAGGATATGTTGTTATTTAGAAAATCCCTTGTTTGATCAAATGTAAATCTGGTATCAGTTAAACCCTTATATATCTCATCTTCTCTAGCAAAAAACCATGAATTAGTCTTTTGTAATAAAATACCGTAAACTAAATTTATATAAACGTTATCTATATTATCAATAATTGATATTCCTGAATTATTTACTGATAATTTTTTTAGTTTTTTTTCAAACCTACTGTTATGAAATAGAAAATCAAACAACATTCCCAGACTCCAAATTCATGACATATATTTTTGACGATGGCTTCAACATGTTAGGGATCTTTCTATGTTTTAAGCTCAATAGCATTTTCTATTGCTTTTTTAAAAAACTCTAGTTCTTCTCCCTTTAGTTCATAGTTAATGACTAAGCATTGTTCTATGTTAGGACCATAATGTTCATGAAACATAATGCGATACTTTGTACTATCACTGATATCAATTACTGTACTAAAAAAGCTGTTCAGGAACACTCCCTGTTATGTATATTAGGTTAGTACCAAATATAGCCTTATGATAATTGCGTGACTCTTCCCATATCATTTTTGAGCTTCCATCAGGATACCCACATCTCTGAAAAGAGAAGTTTTCATGCCCCTTGTAATTTTCACAGAAATCTAAAAATGGAGTAACACTCAAGACACTTGCTTGATTGACCTCATATTCTCTAACCCAAAACCTGCTTCTAAATCCATACTTTATTCCTGTATCCCTTATGAACGCATTAGCTGCATGCACACAGTTTAAGTATTAATTTTCTCGTTAATATCATTTATTGATAGAGCTTCGTAAGTAATATGAGATGCATTATAGTCGTCTTCTTTGTATCTTGCAACTTACCACCTACCTCAGATCTTAGAGAGTCAGTTGCCGTGATTACCAGCAAGGGATTGCTCGTATCCGCTGCACTAACCCTGAAAACTATTAGGTGTACTTCCGCTCCTCCTGTAGTCGAAAAAGGACTTTACGTGAAGTATGGTTTTAAAAAATCGATAAAAGGGCAGATATTTATGGGAATTGAGAGCAAGTCTTCTGTCTTAATTTATGATAATTATTTATTATAGGTTTTGCTAAGCAACTAGTGCGAGCAAGTGATTATTTTTGTAAGGTTTTTTAAGATGAATGAATTAAGAAAATATTGTAGAAGTTTACATGCCCCAATAAGTTTGGGGTCTACCTCTGATGACCGTTTTATGCCAAGTGGCTTTTTAAAAAGTTTTGCTGCGATGGAAAAGCTCATTTTAACTGAAAAACTAGATGGGCAAAATAATTGTTTTAGTAAACTTGGCGTGTTTGCTCGATCCCACATCTCACCAACATTGCATCCTTGGGATAAACCCATGCGTGAACGCTGGAATTTGATTAAAAATGACTTACAGGACATTGAGATTTTTGGTGAGAATATGTATGGCATTCATTCCATTGCTTACCGAAAATTGGAATCATATTTTTATGTTTTTGCAGTGAGAGAAAAGGATACTTGGTTATCCTGGGATGAAGTAAAATTTTATGCCGAAATGTATGATTTTCCAACTGTACCGGAGTTGACAATTTCAACTGCCTTAAAAGATATATATTCTGAAAGTAAAAATGAAAACGAAATCTTAGAAGAATGGTTAACCCGTAATCTTGGAATGAATTGGACTGAATATGTAGAGACTTCTGGCCAACTGGGAGGTTATTCTCCAGAAACAGGTAATGATAGCTCAGAGGGGTTTGTGATTAGAAATGCTAAAGGATTTAAGACAAATGAAGGTTCAATTCCAGTTGCAAAAAATGAGTTTAATAATTTGTTTAAACTTGTGCGTAAATCACATGTAAATACAGATGAACATTGGACAAAAACTTGGATGCCTGCCCAACTTATTGATTATAGTAAATACAATTGGTTTGGATATGAGTATTTGGAAAAAAGATGATTTGGAAATTCCCTTATTACGAAATAAATACCTCAATTGACTGGACTTCCTTGGAACAAAATTTTGTTTGGTTTCAGGAGATGAAAAATATTCCACAAGATCCTGAATGGCATGCAGAAGGTGATGTATTTACTCATACGAAAATGGTGGTGGAAGCTCTTGTTGCTTTGCCGGAATTTAAGAAATTAAGCGAACAGGATAAACATATTCTGTTTAGTGCTGCATTACTTCATGACATTGAAAAAAGATCTACCACAACAACAGAAGTAGTGGATGGAATAACTCGAATTGTTTCTCCTAAACATGCAAAAAGAGGTGAAGCAGCTACACGGAGCTTTTTATATCAGCAGTTAGCCCCTCCTTTTGCTATTCGGGAGGAAATTACTCATTTGGTTCGTTATCATGGACTTCCGTTATGGGTTTTTGAAAAGGCAAACCCGGAAAAAGAAGTAGTTAAAGCCAGTTTAGTGTTAAATACTGAATTTTTATACATTTTAGCTAAAGCAGATGTTCTTGGTCGTATTTCTGCAGATAGAGAAGATTTATTATGCAAAATTGAATTATTTAAAGAACTGTGCTTAGAAAATGTTTGTTTTGGTCAAAAAAGAAATTTTTCTTCTCATTACGCTCGATATCTTTATCTCAACAAACAAAATATGTCACTGGAATATGAACCATATGATGACTTGGGATATGAAGTGATTTTGCTCTCCGGATTACCTGGAACGGGAAAGGATACTTATATACAAAATCATTTATCCTATCCTGTTGTTTCTTTAGATGATTTGCGCCGTGCAAACAATATCTCGCCTACAGATAGAAAGGGGAATGGACGTGTTGTACAATTAGGAAAAGAAACCTGTAAAGAATATTTACGCAATAAAATGACTTTTGTCTTTAATGCCACAAATATCACAAAAGAACTCCGAAATAAGTGGATATCACTTTTTATTGATTATAAAGCAAGAGTCAAAATAATCTACTTAGAAGTGCCGTTTCAACAATTATTAGTACAAAACCAAAATCGTGAAAATATTGTTCCAGAAGGTGTAATCGATAGGTTAATTCAGAAATTAGAAATTCCGACTTATGAAGAGGCTCATGAAATTGAATATATTATTCAACACAGCTGTCCATCATTATAGTGGTCTAATTCAAAAAGCAATATTTTCATCTTTATATTTATTAGCGTAAATTGTTGTAAGGGTCGTTTCCCATTTTCCACCACCTAGTATGGTAATCTTCATTGTTCCTCTCTTTTAAACTATAATGCGTATGTTATACCACCATTTTGTTATTCAGGTGGTTTAATATTGAGTATTGCTTTTGGAATTATAGACTTTAGTTTTGATTCTAATTTTGCTTGATTCTTTTGATAAAAAATTCCTAATAAGATTAGACCAATTCCAAAAAAAGTAAGAATGAAAGGAAGTAGGGGCGAGTCTTTAAAGAACTCATATGAGATACGAGATAATAGTTCTGTCATTCCTATAGTCCCAAATATTAAGAAAACTTTTTGATCTAGAATAATATAGGAACCTATAAAAAATAAGTTTACAGCAAAAAAGATGATGAATTTGCCAATTTCATCGTTGTGATAAATGGATAATGAAGCTGTTAGTGTTAGTAAACCAAATAGATATAGCCAAAATGAAAATGATTTATTTGATTTGCGATTTATAAAGTATCCTATTATTAACATTATTGTTCCGAAAATAAGAGAAATATGTTTTCTGTCTGTCCAAGTAAGGTAATTTGTTCCGAATATTATTGGAACAATATCCATCGAGAAAAACCATAATCCAAAAGAGATGGGAGCAAGGATAAATGGAAATCTTACAAAATATAGAATTACTAAACCTACAAAAATACCAGATAATTCAAGAACCACCCATTTGCCTTTTATCCAAATATAAAAATCTCCATAACTCGTTGATTGTGGCCAAATTTCAAAATGCTTTAACAATCCAAACATTAGAAGTGGAATGAGACAAATGACGATAGAAAATAGCAATCCACCTGGTGTTATTAATTTTTTGATGAAGTATAGATAATATGCTCCCAATAACATTCCAACAATATAAATTGTAGTTAAGATAGCTATTCCGCCGCCGCCAAAGATGTCCCAACTGTTATACATCAGCCAAGTCATTGCAGAAATGACTAGCAATGCACCGGCATAGTAAAGAAGATTCATGACTTTATTGTTATCTGGATTGCTTTTACTTAGATTTAATAACTGTTCATATTGGTCATTGGAAATTATATTCTTTTCTAAACCATTTTTTAGATCACTTATTGTAAATTTCATTTCTGTATTCCTTTCTGTGACAAGTGGCTAATTCCGCTTTATACGCTTTATTTCCTGTCTTAAATCTCGACAGGCATCACAAACTGAATAGTACTCGGTAATATCAAAATCTATAGACAATTCTTCCGCATAAAGCAGTACTTTTTCAATTCCTTCATTAAGAAACATTTCCATTATTTTATCCCTATAAGGATTATAATTCTCAAGAAAATCATCGACTTCCATTTCATCAGTACATAAACTATCTATAATTCCATAAGGATTGATGCAAATAGATTCTATTTTGTCAGGTTTATCTGTATAAGGAAGGATTTTGCAATCAATCTCATTAATATTAGAAATAGTTTTGAATCGATTGGGAAAATTCTCTAAAGCTCTTCCTGCTGGAAATAATACATTTCCTCGACTGATTTTAATATTATATTTCTGAGAAAAATAATTTAGCAACTCCCGAGTTTTATTATCGAATTGGTTGTCGCCTTCAGAAGACTCAAACCAACAGGGATGCAGTTGTATTCCTTTTAACTTGGTTGTGAGCAATCTCGCGATTGAATATTCTACAATATTATAATTAAGTTTTTCATTATGAAAGTAATCAATAGAAATTAGTATATTATTAACTTCTGCTTTTTCTAAAGCGAGGCAGATCTCATCAATCTTTGATTTATTATTGGTCCAAAATGCATTGGTTATGATTTGTCTTGATGGGATTCCCAGTTCCTTTGCATAATTTAATATCCCGATAGTAGAATCTGGATATAGAAGAGGTTCTCCACCGAAAGTCATTACAGAGTCAATGGAATATTCTTTTGTAATTCTATCAAGAATGCTCTTTCCCTTTTCAACAGAAATTGACTTAGTTGATCTCTTAGAATCATAATTCGAACAAAATGAATACAATGAGAAGTTCAATTATCTGTGATCGAAAATTCTACTCTTTTTAAATCAATATATTTATTCATATAAAATAATTCCTTTTTATCCGGCCCTTTGTGGGCTTGAGTAATATCGGGAAAAGTATATCATACTTTTTTCGATATTGGTCAAAAGATCAGTTGGGGTGAGCTGAAGGCGAACCAAATATACTATGTTATTGGCAGTTATCGGAACACAATTAAAGGAGTAAATTAATCGGTTTGAATGTCAAATATTCTCTTAATTATTCCCGAATTCAAATCTGATGTGCAACAACTGGAAATAAAGCAAAGAAAGACATAGTAGTATAAATAAAAACAAGATATCCTCTCTTGGATCTATAGTACCACATAAATTACCAAAGAAGTGAGAATATCTTGCATAGAAACATTTCACATCCAACATTCTTTGTTATAGCCATATCAGCCAAGAAGAACGTTATTAAATTATGATTTTAGTAGCAAAAAGTCTTAGTCAATGCAAATGGTCTTATTAGGTAGCATATTCCCAAGAAAACTGATATAAGAAAAATTAGTAATGACACGATAATCAATACAGAGCATGCACTAAATAGTAGACCCAGAAAGTTTCTTGGATATTTAAATCCCTATGAGGCTTTTAAGAAAAGTATTGCATTTCAGTTTTGAACTCATGATGTAAAAATTGATTTAGCCTGGAATTGTACCTAACGTCTCTTAATATACGACATTCTTATGATTGTGCAAGTTTATAGGACGGGTGAGCAAACTCTATAAATCGACCAGCAGAAAAGTCCTTCTGAAATCCATTTAGTTTCCAAACTTAGAACTCATTCAATAACGTAAAGATTTCTAAGAAGATATGTGAAAAAGACAGGAATAATAAGGGATAGCAGGGAAGGGGAAAAAACAACACACCAACCAATAGATGAGGAGCCAAAGTTACTACTCTACTGATAACTATCTCACTTAACATTTAAGGTTTCTCGAATACAAAAAGTCCTACGGCACGTTTAAATGATTGGCGTGATTTCTTCAAGGAAGAAACTATGATGAATGAGGATTTGGAGGAGCCCAAGATATAGGTTCTGCGTGTAATCGCTGTTAGGCGAAGTGCTCCAGAGTATATATAAATGGAATACCTAGTATGTCAGTTTATATTCAAGTTAGAAAATATTTGGCTGTTAGTCCGAAGATTGTTTAAATCTAATTTATTCCATCTTTTTATCCGCTAAGACAGCGGATTTTTCTTTGAATATTCGTTCTTTATTAAAAAGGAATTTACAATCCTATAATCATACTCATCCGGTGAAAAGTTTCCATAGGTACAATTATCAAGAACCTTTTCCATGTTTGATTTAGGAACATGGTAACTCGTTAGTTTCTTCTCCCTGTAATCCTGCTACTTCTTCACCTGATAAATCACCAGTCCCTCTGTACCGCGGACAAAGAGAATATTATTGACTGCTTTAATGCCGTAGAGCATACCGTCATACTTAACATCTGCAAGATCTTCACCTGTTGCCAAATCGAGCAGACAGAGCTTGTCATTAAAGTCAGTGTCTACTCCGTAAAATAACAGGTATATATTATTGACACCGGCCATCTGCCGGCCCGTATACTCCCCGTCAAACCGGTGCCATAACTCTCCCTCCGGCCCGAAGGTGAGGCATGCCACCCCGCGCTTTTTACCGGCAAGTTTAACCATGTATTTGTCAGCAATAAAAAGAGGCTCCATAAACCCCCTGTCCGAACTATCAAGACTAAACTCACCCAGACTGACAAGTCCTTCTTCAGTTCCTTTGAACTCATAAAGCTTATAAGCATCAGTAGACTCAGCGATAAAAAGCATTCCGTCTTTGTGTGACATGACAGAATCAATATAAATATCAGTGATGTTTTGCCAGTGCTCTAAAGACGGGCCTTCTGCCTTAAAAAGGCCTGATGCTCCCGACAAATAGAGCCGGTCATTAATATTGTGTAGATACTGTACATTCAGCTGAAAGCGAGCCTTTTCTATAACAGTGCCCTCTTCGAAATTAAGAGCAATAATATGGTGGTCCGTTGAATTGCTATTGTACCCCAGATAAATTAATTCTTCATTAAAAGAGGTGATACTGTTAATATCCCTGGGCCTGTATTCACTCTGCTTCCTCCAGAGCATATTACCATTCTCATCAATGCAAAAGATATTAAAATTGTCCGAGTCTGTGTCACAGGAAAAAAGAAAAATCCGCCCTGCAAAAAGAAAGATCATACCGAGATCGATTTTTGTCCGCCCCTCAAGCGCCAGCTCCCAGACCGGATCAAAATCCTCTCTTCCAAGAGCAATGATTTTATCATTGCTTCTCACTAAATATTTGTCATTCCATAATTTAATATCAGTAACAATCATCAAATCGCTCAAACGGGCACATTCTGTAATATTCAACATTATTAAGCCTCACAGATTTTTAATATATATCTAAAAATAAAGAATAATACTCTTTATCTGACATGGATGTAAGATTCTTCTTTGAATAATAATTGGCAGTTGGCACCGGAGTTCAACCAAGTGGCAGAACATGATGTTCTACGGCCACAGTTGTACTATTTATTATTATTTATACGCCAGATTTTTTTCCTACTTAATAAGAATTTAGTATTATACCTGTAATATATAAACATGTTACTATTACAAATAAAATTCTATGTTTAGGAGGACTTAATGAGTGATCTTGAAAAAATACAAAAAGAGCTTGAAATTGAGGATGAAACAACGTTAACAGTAGTAAATCAATTATTGGAGCATTTTAAACAATTTTACAAAAAAGAAGCAGTTGAGATTTTTTTTGAAAAGGATGCCCAAATAAATTCCATGATGCCAATGGCGCCAGTT
The DNA here is from genome assembly GCF_000426705.1 of Spirochaeta cellobiosiphila DSM 17781. NCBI lineage: Bacteria > Pseudomonadati > Spirochaetota > Spirochaetia > Spirochaetales > Spirochaetaceae > Spirochaeta > Spirochaeta cellobiosiphila. The sequence continues at coordinate 19,435 of NZ_AUFW01000023.1, read as the reverse complement.
AATCCAATAGATTGTACCTTAGCTTATGCAGGCGATGAACATATTTGTTATGTATCCGTATTTCTAGGCCCAAAGATTGGCTATGAACTCAGTTTTCGAATCAACAAAAAAGAAGCCAGTCAAGAATTTGTCAATCTTCTGGCTAATCTTGCTAATCGTCATTTATGCGACGAGTACAACTTTCTTCAAAATAAATATACTCTATTAGAATTCAGTGATTGGTTTGAAAGCAACATCTATGGACTTTTATTTGTACAAGATCCAATCTTTGGAACCAAACAACTTGATATAGGCAATATAACATTTGTACATGTTATGGGAATTGAAAAAGATATATTCATGAGTCTTACTGCAGGTACTGGTGATGAGGGAAAACTTGATGAACTTAAAATCGAATCCTTTTTAAAAGAAGAACTAACTGAGAATCCGTATCTGGTGACAATTGAAATGCCAAAATAATGAGTCCGTAGAATAACCCCGTTCAATCCTATCAATAATCCAGTTCTTTATCGTTATATCCCTGAAATACTCCATGACTGGTGAACAACTTAGCGCTGTTATCAGAGGTTTTTATAATCCAAAGGATTTTTTTTGTTTTTCTACAGGCTCAACGTTCATTTAACCTGTAGATTTGTCACGCAGTGTTGGAGTGATTTTTGCATGGAGGGACGATTAGTCCTGGAATGGCTGAAAGCGAAAATCATGACAAAGAAGCGGACTGGTTCAAATGTTTGGTACGCCCGACATGGCAATACCGGGAGCCCATGAACAAGAATGTGATAGAAGACCTCGTTCTGGACGAGAGTCAGTCAATGATGACGATGCCCCGTGGGTGAGGGGTAGGATAAATCACAGGGTTGTCCGGGGAAATCAGTCTGCATGGCAGTATTGTCGGTTTTAGTGAAGAACCGGAGGGCACCGGATTTACGTTCAGGCTGTTTCAGTGGTAGCCCCTGAAATCAGAGCCAACATTGTTGGAACACAAAGAAGTCGCTTCAACATTTATTCTCTTTTAAGGGAAATAACAAACTTCCTTGAGAAGAAGTTAAAGATGGTGGTTAATCGGATGAAAAGGAAAGTGGCTTAAATAACAGAAAAGGATTTTGTCATTATGACTGGTGCCAGTAGTAAATCCTATTGGCATCTTTCGAAATCGTTTTCTACCAACGCTGGAATGTCTAACATATGGCTGGAAAAGCAGGGATTCTATTGATCAAATTATTTTATCGTTTACTCCATGGAGTGAACCGTCCTGTGCGGACCCGCTTGCAGGGTGGTGTGGGGGCTGGGGGCGAAAAGCCTCCGGCTACCCGATTTAAATGTCGATTCTTTTTTCTTTTATTTTTTCTTCTAATATTTTAATATCAAATTTATCTTTTTCTCTATTTAATCCTTTTTTTTGATTTAATAGATCTTTTAATGATGAAACTTTAACCCCTGAGATTTGATTATTTTCCTTAATATTCCATTCTTCAAAAATTTCTATATTTTCATCAAAATCAATAGATCTCATCCCATCTGGCCAAGTTTTAATGTTTTTATTATTGGTAATTAATTTTTCAAAATATTCTTTTTTACATCCTAAATCTATATCAGAAGTACTTTCTCTTAGATCATGTAATACCATTGCTGCACCACATATTATCCATACTTCATCTAAATCTAATTTTGAATTATTTAGATATTTTGTAATTTCGTCTTTATTCATTTTTCTTACTAAATCCTTTTTAGCAATAAAGATTATAATCTTTATATTTATTATTTACTTGAACTGAAATTTCTTTTTTGCAAAAGTTAGGCTGTTTTTAAAATATCAGTTCTTTAGAGAGACCTACAATATTTTCCATGTCTATAATTTCATTAAATGTAAAACTGTGCCTCAGTTGTTTCTAAATTATCAGTCGTTTCAATTCCATTTACATATTCCATTTTAAAGACTATATATAAATTTGTTTGTTCATATCCTTTCCAAAGTCTTATCCCTGTTCTGATACCTATTAATTCAGTTGTTGTGGCTCTTATTTCATTTTATATTTTTCACTCAATGTTATAAATCCTTAGGGGATAGAATCAGCTGAATCATGAAAAGAAATGTGATTTATCGATTGCAATATATCTAAAATCTTATTTAAACTCGTTGTAACATTATGCGTATCTATAAATTTTTTTAATTCAGATACATGCAAAATTATTACATCATCTACTTCATTTGAGTCTAGACTTATATCATGTAAGTTAAAATCTACTACGGAAAGCCAAACATCAAAAATATCATTATACTCTATAAATGATTGCTGAAATTCAATTTCTGAATTTTTTATATTAAGTCCAATTTCTTCTTTAATTTCTCGTATTATAGCTTGTTTACTCGTTTCGCCTAATTGTACGGAACCTGCAGTACATTCCCACAATCCTGGAGCCATTGATTTATTAGTGCTTCTTTTAGTTAATAATATTTCATTTTTTTTATTAATTATAATAGCTATAACAGCTATGGAGTATTCATTTTTATTAATGTGATCGCCACGTTTAATTGTTTTATTGAGTGAAACCCTATTTTTATTATACAATTCTAAATATTCAATCATTTTCACCCAACGTAATTTAAGATTATTTAAGTTTAGCAATATAAACTAATATTAGGAAGTAATTATTTTTAATTAGCCTTAATTTATCGTTTAATTGTACATTTAACGTCAAAATAACCTGCAAGATCGGTCCGAAGGGATTGGGGCGGAAATTGCTCAAGCAATATCCGTGACAAAAGATATTGTCAGGTTCATTTTTTTATTATTCATAAAATCCTAGAAATTTGGTTTTATTTTCATATAAAAAATCATTATTTTCATCAAACACGATTTCTCCACCAGATTCAAAATCAATAATAAGGAGATGATTAGAAAAAGGCATTTCACCAGGTAAGTAATCAGCAAATGATAATAAAATACTTTTGTATATATAACTTGTATGCAGGTATTGATAAGATGATAAATCAAATAACTCATCAAGCTCTTTATTGTAGATTTTCGAAATAGTACCATGCGGTGTATATTCGGTTATAACAAAACAAGAACCTAAATAAGCAACTCCATTTAAAAAACCATCGATAGATTCATAGGATTTCTCATAATAATCATATATATGTACTGAGTGATTAACTCTATCTTCATAAATGATAGAATGATTCTGAAGCATTACTGGTTCGTTGAAATGCAGCTGTTGTTCTTTTTCTAATCCGATGTGAGGCTGTAGATAAAAACTTTCAATAATTACATTATCATTATCAATCATCTCAACGAATTTGGGCCCTACATTACTCCACCCATTTCGGGATTGAAAAAGGTAATAATATGAAATCATTCTGAATTTTCTTTCAGGATTATACTTTAGCACTTCTGGAGATGGGATTAGAACTTTGTGAGGAACCTCTGATCCATCTATTTCTATTTCACTCAAATTATGAATTAATCTGTTCTGAACAGTAACAAATCTACCGTCAATTTTCTGTACAGAATATATCTTGTTAGTAAGATCTATATTTGACCATGGCCAATCAGAATTATTGTTTTCAACTATATATAATATATTTTCAAATTCTGAATAATAAGTGTGAACTCGTCCATTGAATCTAATTTCATTAATAAATGTAATACCATTATAATCCCCATCAAGTTGGTATATTTTCAGCATGGTACATTTTTCTGATTCATTGTATTCAGTCTGATAAAAATAATAATCTAGACCAAATACAAAAAATGAAGAAAAGAATAACAAAATAGCAAAATGTAATTTCATATTTGTCTCCATTTCCTAAATCAATTCTCTAAAAAGTCTTTCGAAATGACTTAATTTTTACCAAGAGCGATAAAGTGGTTTTAAGTAGGAACATGTGGCTAAACCATCTCACAAGAACAAATATTCATTGTATCATTTACAGTCAGAACTCCCCAGATTTTTTTAACAGCAGGGGAAGCTGGCGGTATAAATACTGCATCTTTTATTGAATCACTATGTATCTTTCCCAGATTTGTAATGCTATAACCATTTCTATTTGCAAAACCAAACATTTGACCACCAACAAATCTGGCAGAATAACTTTCATAAATTCCTAAACCAGTAATGGCAGCAGCATCCAAAAGGCCCGGTTCCATATGCATGTAACAAGTTAAAACCGTCATCAAAGTTGATTTATTTTTAATTACAGATTCTTTTTTCTTATGGATTGATTTTGCAAGACTAAACATATCTTTGTTTTTCCGTTTACAGAGAATACCTACTGCAGTTGCATAATTCCCTAAAGAACCATTTACATAATTCTTTATCATATTACGAATATCAAAGGCCATGATGATTTTATCAGTTTGATCTTCAATAGCCATTTTTGCAAGAAGATAATCGTTTACTGTAATTTTATTTTCGTGGCATTGCCGAATTATTTTTGAAAAATCTTCATCCTCAATTTTTCTTAAGCTATAGTTTTTTTTATTCTCTAAAACAAACCTGTTGGCGAATGCATGATATTCTTCATATGATAATTGTTTTTTTTCTTTTCGCCACTTTTTGTTTGCATTTTCAATAACGATTTTACTTATAAAAGGGAGATCGCTTCCTACTGGTAAATCAGTAATATCAGAGATAATCTTTTCCTCAGTAAAAATGGGAACTTTGTCTTCTACATAACAATCTACAAATGATTGAACAAGTTCCAGAAGCCCACGGCCATCAGCCAAAAGATGATGAGCAACAAAAAGAATTGTAAAATCTTCTATCGCTTTATATACAAATACTTGTAATAATCCATCCGTTAAAACATTCCAATCAGTGGAAGTCGTCTTATTATAATCATTCCATAGATCTTCAGGTAAATTTTCTGTAATTATTTCAGCTAAACTCTTTTCAATAACTTGAACCTTCAAGAATTCGTCATAAGAATAAAAATATTTATTTGTTTCAGCTTCATAGCCAATTCGACATTTTAAGAAAGGATGAGCTGATTCAAGTTCATTCATTACATTATGGAACTTTTGCTTAATAAATTTTGCGTTTATTGTAAATGCAATTCCAAAATTCATCTGAGGACACATCAAATGTGCTCGTTCTGTCAATAAATATTGCTTTTCTAATATCAATGTTTAACTCCTAGTTCTAACGTACATCCGATACAATACCATATTATCAATTTATTCTTTTTCTTCCGTACCCAATTTCCGTATAACGTCGCTATCAATTGACCAATTATCCCGAAGGCAAAAATCGTGACGAAAATTGAGACTATTGCATAGCTTTGTTATGGCTCTTATGGTAAACGCATATTCCTATATTTTCAAACAAATCCATTTGGTAAATATTTACCGAAGGCCAAGGCGAAGCCGCAGCGCATATTCTATGTTATGCGCTGTTAGGAATGTGGTCCTGTATAGATTTTCTTTCTTCATCATTTAGTTTTATGTCTATATTATTCCGAGATGTGACTGATGAATATAATTAGATATAATAATAGAAAAAGTGGATGTGCAAAAAAGGTCTTTTAAGTTTGTAAATTTTTTGATCATTGATGACTTTTCTATTTTTAAAAATTTGAGTGAATCCGCTATATGCAGCATAAGCAAATAATAAAGTGAAGATTGACCAGGGAATATATCCAATATTGTTTTCCATTTTACATTCCTAATTGCGCATAACGTCCGAGAATTTACGAAGTATTTACCAAATGGGCCAAATATCCAAGCCCTGAGGCATAACGCTTCCATGACCTGCGCTACCGGAGGAGAGGAAGGTGAAGAGAAGGCGTCTGGTCCATGGAAATGTTATATGGTGAACTTTGAAACAACAGAACATTTTTCTATATATATAATAATGTGTCAGTTTCCATTTCATCAAGACCTCTATCCAAAGCTCAAAATTATCTTCCCCGAGGCAGGAATGTTCTGGATATCATCTTCGAGAAACGTTTTACTGATTTTTGTGATGTCTATGAAGATCAATACGCACAAAAATACGGCAAATTTCATCTTGACCGTATAATGGATGTCGGTGATTATATGAATGGTGTGGCAAGGATTCGCTGCACAAAGCCGGAATGCGGCCATGATTATTTCGTCCTTTCTGCTGTAAAGGGTTTTATCTTTGCCCATCCTGCAGTCAGAAAAGAGCAATACTAATGGCAGAACATCTTACAGAAGATGTGCTTCGAAAACTTCCACATCAGAAGTTTGTATTTACGGTTCTCAAAGTCTTGCGAGTATATTTTCGTAACAATAGAAAACTTTTTGCTGATATGCTGCGCTGGAATCTGCTGTCATGGAATAACTCAGGCTTCAGTATTGATAATTCGGTTCAGATTCTGACCGACAAGGCAAGAGTAAATCTATCTGAATATATCTCGAGGGCCCCTGTTAGTCTCAAGAAGTTGTGATATGAACCATTCAAAGGTAGGGTTCTGTTTCATACCCAATATAACTATTACTTTGGAGAGAATATTCATATGTTTGAAGGATGTGATTTCCTGGCTGGGCTGACACAGTATATGCCTCCTAAAGGGACACAGTACATACGCTGGTACGGCTTATATGCTTCCAGGACCAGAGGGAAATGGCCGGAGCATCCCGAGGTAGTTCGTCATGCCCCGGAAGGTTGGGAGGCCGCCGCCCGGTGTGGATTATTCTCATTTGGTAAACTAATTTCTCGTTCTCTGAAACCCCTATAGGGGTAGGTATGTCCAGTGGATGATGAGATTCACAAAAAAGCAGGCATCCATTTATGCAAATTTTTGATTGACAGAATTTATAACTTTTCCTTTCATTTAGATTTCCCCGGAAGAGGAAGTTAAGGAGATTGACCAGTCACAGATCTACGAATTTAACGGCACAGCATTTGTTGAAAGGGATTAGATTCTTAACGCCTTCTTATTCTCAGAGAAGAGAAAGGATCTGGTTCATAAAATCGATTCAGTCGAGCAGTTTTTCCTTTTTGACATCACATTCTATGATACACCACGACTCTATAATTTTCACAAAACCTTCAATACCAGAAGCTATAGGGTCTGGCCAGTTTAAGTTTATCGAGCCACTCTTCCCGCTTGATCCCAAGGTTCAGATTATTGTTGCCCACACTCTCAAGAGACAGAAACTGGTCATAACTATCCAGAAGGTTTTCAAAACCGTTGCTGAAGCGGCCAGAATATTTACTCTGAAGGGGCTGCTTTAATATATCAAAGAGCTCAAAGAGAGAACTCCGTTGTGAATCCTTAAGAAGGGATTGAACCTTTTTTCCGGCCTTCCTTCTCATAATCAGATAGGTGAGACAGCCCAGGGCCGTTTCTATCACATCCGAGTAATAGAAGGAATCCGAATCCTTCAGGTATTGATCCCTCCTATTGTATTCACTGCCATCCTTTACAAAGGAAACAGTTGCCTCCTCCTGCCGTGCATGGGCCCATCTGTGCATAATAGCAATAAGAGTGTCAACTGCCCTGGTGAAGGAGACCCTGTTAAAAATTCCCGCATAACGGAGACTGTGTTCCGGATAATGAATGCTCTCTATCTCTTCATTCCTGTAAAAGACGCAAAATACAGAACCGATTCTGTACAACAGAGAGGCCGATTCCTCGGCTGATATAAGAAGAAGATCCTTTACAAAACTATCAGGATCTGCCAATGCCCTCTCATAGAGATCTTTCTTCTTGGGCCGCTTTTTAATGGAATCCGGTCTGACCCAGAATGTACCTCGGTAATCAAAATCAACCAGCACATACTCATCGCCATAGTAGACATGGCTGTGAGGGGTTTTTACCGCCTTGATAACCGCTCCTCTTTCATAATCATGCTGCCGCCTTACAACCCGGTCACCCTCTTCAAAGAGGGTCTTCTTCTGAGGTTTCTCTGATAACAGCTTCTTTATTGAAGCGACACTGGAGTTGGTCTCTTCAATGTCACAGGCCCAGCCCAGAGTAAGGACTCCCTCCATAGCCTTTTCAAGGAACTCCCCCATGGTATGGGCAATAAAGGAGCTTTCATGTTCTTCCCCTGCGTAAGCAGAAACGATATAGGCCTTTGAGATATCGGTTTCACCTTCATCAAGAATAAAGAAGAAGGTACTCATGGTGATTTCTATCCATTCAAGGGTAATAATTTTCTCTCCACTGTTAAAGTTATAACACTCATCAGGTTCGGTGAAACCGTCTATATTCTCAATCGGCGGTATGCGAAGTCCCAGCTGAAGGGTTGAGTCATTGACAAATGAGGCCAAGACATCACATCCATTCATCACAGAGTAGAAATCCAATAGAGATGAAGGTATTGAGTCCTTTTTCTCCGCAAGGACTGTATCTGACGCAGGTTTCCCAAGATCATAAAATGAAAACTTGAGATCACTCCTTGTATGGAGCTCCTGTAACATCTTTTTCAGTTTTTCTGTTGTTTCTGCATTTGAGTTCATACTTACCAATATCCTCTTATAGTATCTTAATTCAGAGCCCGCTGTATGATTTCAGCCCTTCCGGGAATTTTATCGTTGTGTACTTTGATCAGAAGCGGATTGTCTGCTCTATTACAGGAAAGCGCCGTTTCTTTTTTCCACAGGACTTCAATACTATTTCATTGAAGTCGTCTGATAATCTCATACCCTCCGACTTCTTCAATTTATTTCAATATCTGATCTTCCTACGCTAGTTAAAAAGTTTAAAGTAGACTTTTAGATCAAGTAATAATTATGGTCCCACTCACGTCTATAAGCACAAGTACAAGGATGTACTAGTGCGTCTTAAAGGTCATTGACAAGCCAAACTATTTTTTCACCTAGACGACCTGATTTCATATCATTCACTAATTTATCATGATTACCTTGATCAACAATCCATCCTATTGTAACACCTCCGTAAATAATGTAAATCTAATTATAGAAGGTGTCCACTGAACGAGGGGCAGTCTGCTATTTAACATTTGCTTAACCTACAAGGCGTACATTGGCGCGAAACTTGCCGAGCGAAGCGACTAGCAATTTTCGTGACAATAGCCGAGTCAGGTTGAAGCAGTTGTTAGCCGAATTCCTTCAAATATTTCTAAATTACTTTTCAAACACAATTCAAAAAAAGTAAGTGCTTCCTTTCTATAAGATTCTGCTTTTTCCTGATTTCTTGAAATGAAGCTTTCGATATATTGTTTTGCATGATCATGATCTTTCAAAACACAATCTATTCCAATTATGTTTTCATATGGTTTGATAATTATGTTATTTTTAATTTCAGATTCAAGTTGCGAACGAATAGTCAGCAAGTCAATCCATGAATCCAATTGTGGCAAAACATGTTCTTTTATGTATTTGGTTATTTGGCTTTTAAATGAAATAAAGTTGTCTTCTTTTAAAAAATGCCAATCATTTCTTTCTTTAAATTTCCTATCTTTTGAATCATTGTCATTATATGAAAATTGATACATTGTATTAAAATATTTATTAGGCTCTTTGTTGTAAATTATTGAAATAAATGTATCTACTTCTTTATGTACAACACCATAATAGAATGCGACTGAATAATTTCTTCCTGCGTCTGGTGTAACTACATTAAGTATTATCTTCTTTTTTATTTTGTCATTTGTTTCATATGCATTTCTTGATTTCAAATATTTGAAACCTGCTTCATTCAAAAAAGAAAGCCATTCATTTAATTGTGCAACAATTGTTTCATTGGTATTCATCTTTTTCCTTTTTCTTTTTTCTTTTTTCTTTTTGCGCGAAGCGTCCAGCTAACGTCCGAATAACCTGTTTTCCGTACATGGCGGGAATCATGCTTGCGAAGCAGAAAAGCAGGATACTTGACATAGGAAAATCAGGTTAATTCGATTGTTATGTATTGTATTCAATATAAGAAAACAAATTTTTTTAATAATTATTAATATCCAAGTAATCAATTATTTTTGTTAAATTGTTCAATTTTGCATATTCTCGTATTGTAAATGATTTCTGCATCCCGTTTCTCATTTTATATGTAGATATATCTATTCCATATTTATCCAGCAATATTAAACTTTCAACACTTTGTAAATCTAGTAAAAACTTCATATAATCACTATTCCTATCGCTATCTATCTCGATACCGATATTTATTAATGCACTTACTGCATGATCATTACCTGACATTAGTGCTAAATGTATTGGCCGTATTTGATAAAACTCAAAAAATAATTTTTCATCGATCTTACCACCTTCTTTAACAGCCTCATCAAAAACTATATTTTTTTTGTTCAATATTGACTTAATATAAACATTTTCAGGAGATGTCGTTATATCAAAAAAATTAATATTATTTTCTGTCATATACTGTATTATTTCTTCATCATTCAAGTTTGGGAAATTATCTAGTAAATAGGAAAATTTTTGTTGCTTCTCTAATTCTATATTCAATTCATCTAAATAAGTATTTCCATTTTTGAGCAATAAGTAATCTTTCCGATTATATAAAATAGCAACAGGAATACTATCTTCATGATATGTAAAAAGATAATTTTTTTCGAATAATCCATTGGGTAAAATATTGGGATTAACCCACAATGAAACTTGAGATTGAACGTTGTTTTGTTCTTTTGGGCTTTTTCCTAATTCATGATACTCGAACTCATTATTATTGAATGTTATTAATTCAATTTTATTTAAATTATTTAAATGAAATGCCTCTTCAGATTCATTTTTTATTGATAATGAAATATCTAAAAATAAGTTATCTTTTTCTTTTGGTGTATATTTCATATACCCAATTTTTATACTTCGCAAACCTCCTTTAGCATTGTTAATTGTTACTACTATTTGATCGACTATTAATGTTTTATTTTCCGGTGATACAAGATTTGAAGTAGTGGCACAACTAAATAGTAGTTGGATTAAAATTGTTGCAAGTAATAGATTTTTTTTCATTTTTTCTCCTATTTGATGTATAACGCCCCGATCAGGTGCAGCCCGTACATCGGCGTGATTTTTGCGCAAGCAAAAAACATGACGATAGGGCTGACAGTTGCATCGGATCGTTATGTTGCAATTCTACAGTGGCACATTCGATCTGTAAAGGGATTCTCTTTTCTCGAACGCTCTTCTACCACTGGGGTTTCTTCACTTCGAAGCTTCGCCTACCCACCGGAGGTTTCTTTTTTCTTGTCTTCTGAAGCAAATACCCTGTTCCCGCCCTATATAATTATGTGTCCAGTGTCGTTGAACCAGTATTTCATACCCCGAAAGCCCATTACCTCCCCCGGGGAAAAAATATCTTACACACCATTTTTGAGAATCATTTCAAAGATTTCTGTGATACCTACGAAGAGCAATATGCTGAAAAATATGGCCGCTTTCATCTGGATCGCATTATGGGTGTAGCAGATCATTTCATCGACTGTGGTGATTATCTGAAAGGAATGGCAAGAATCCAGTGTACCAATTCTAGTTGCGGGCACGATTATTTTCGCCCTTTCAGTTGTAAGGGCTTCTATTTATGTCCATCATGTAGCCAGAAGCGTACCATTTTAATGGCAGAACATCTAACCGAAGAAGTTTTCTTACGACTTCCGCATCGGCAATTTGTTTTTACGGTACCCAAGGCATTGCGAATATTTTTCAGGAACGACAGAAATCTATTTGCCGATGTTTCCAGACTTATTTTCAGCATCCTAAAGGAATTTTACAAAGAGGCCGCTGGAAAGACCATTCAGACAGGAATGGTTATCGCGCACCAGACCTTTGGAGATATGCTTCGTTGGAATCCTCATTTCCACTGCATCGTTTTGGATGGCGGTTTTGATGAAGACATGAATTTTATTTATATCCCTTTTTCCAACCTGAAGAAAATGACAGAATACTTCCGTCGGAAGGTTATAACCCTGTTTGTTAGAAAGGGCCTGATCAATGAAGACTTTTCCAGAAATTTGCTTTCGTGGCGAAACTCCGGTTTTTCCATCGATAATTCCGTACAAATTCTAACGGACAAAACAAGAGTTAATCTTTCTGAATATATTTCACGAGCCCCAGTAAGCCTTAAAAAGCTGCATTATGAACCTTTTAAGGGAAGAGTCTTATTCCATACCCATTATAACAAATACTTTGGAGAAAATGTCCATATGTTCGATGGAAGTGACTTTCTGGCAGAACTTACTCAGCATATTCCTCCAAAGGGTGTTCAGTATATTCGAAGGTATGGATTATATGCTTCCCGTACTAGGGGGAAATGGGCAGAACATCCTGAAATTGTCAAATATGCTCCTGCCAAGTGGAAGAATGATCATTTGGAGACATTTCCTGGGGATGAATTTCCGGAAGATGAAACGGAATGTAATATTTCAACCAAGGCCTGTAGAAAAACCTGGGCGAGGATGCTGGCGAAAATCTATGAAATCAATCCATACTCCTATCCGAAGTGCAGTTCGGAGATGAAAGTTATTACCGTCATACGGAATACTTCCTTTTGCGAAGGTCTTATTTGGCTCCATCTCCCTGTAGAATGTAGTGCTGTCCTGTGTGAAGGTATCATTTGACGCAATCTGCAGAAAAACAGTCTGGGAACTTTCTTGTCCCGGATAGGTCCATTTAAAAGTTGAAGATTCTGAATAATCGATTACAGCATCAAATAAAACCGAATCAAACCCCGTTTCATCGCTTAGGCCTTTATCAAAGACCCATTCCCTAGTTATCCCTGACCGAACATTTACCCAAAACCCTGCAATGTCAAAGATCTCTACACTGTTTTCTTCAACTGGTTCGGAAAGCGCAGGGATACCTTCGAGTAATATTCAAGAATGGTTATTTTTTTTCATTGAAAGAACTCCAGAACATGATTGATAGGATTACCCTGTCCATCCCGCTTTGTGTCTCTATATAGAGGCGAAACTCGTTTAATAATATCTACTTCTCGTGCATATAACAACGTGAATACATTGTTTCATACTGTTGAGCGTGCTATAAATTATTACATGAAAAAAATATTCTCCTTCTCTTTGTTTTTTATGCTTTTACTCTGCGGATGTTTCGATGATCCATCAGCTTCAGACTTGGAACCCCTGGAAAATCAGGAACCCGCCGAATCGGATTCTGTTTCCGTTGAGGAGAAAGTCGCCGAAGACAAGAACGTTGCATATATGTGTATCTCTAACCGAAGAAAGGAAATACGCACTTATGCGGGAACTGATTATAGTATCACTGATTATATCTATCCTTCCGATATTGTGTGGGGCGCTCCTGTAGACGAGGATACACCTGAGTATGTTAAAGACCGAATTGATCTTGAGAAGGGAGATTACTGGATACATATTTATGATGAAAAGGGCGAAAATTTGGGATGGGTCAACACTCGCTGGCTTTCCCGTTACACCCGTTTCGGCGAGACCTCAGAGAAAACTTTTTTATATGGTTATCCGGAGATGGAAAAGACTGCGGGACAATTGGCCCAATATAGTTGTTTTGCCATTGAAGAGGAAACTCCCGATTCCTATAAAGTGGAACGGATTTTAGGGCGGGAACACGTTACCGGATACATTTCCAAAAAGGCTTGTCTCACCGGAGAGGATGCTCTTGACTGTCTGAACAAAATGAGGGATGTCAAATCTTCCAGCAATGATTATGTCGATGAATTCAAACTTGATCCCTGGGGAACTCCCTTAATCACAAAAGATGAGTATGTAAAAGTTGCATCTAAGGAGGGAATCCCTGCCGGATACTCCTGGGATGAAAAGACATTCCGTCCCAACTGCCGCTTGGATTACGGTGCAATCTACAGGATCGGGGAACGTACCAATGAAGAAATTACGGTGGAGGGGAAGACCGGTCGCTGGGTTTTTCTGACTGATAATACCCTCTTTCCCATCAGCGGATACTGGTGTTCCGACGCAGAGTTGGAACCGGTGGATATCGCCATAACCTACGGAGATCTGGGATGTGTCCCCGAGGAAGATGAAGTTCCCTGGTATACATGGACCAACCGCAATCATCTGGACGGCAACGGCATTCCCCGGTATGACTTGAATCTGAATACTTCCTACTATCTGTTTTACCCTGACGGCCGTTATGTCTGCCGCTATGTTGATAATGAATATGAGGAGGATCGTGTCCGGTATTCTGAAGTGGGCGGAACCTGGGAACTGAACGAAAATAAGGGGTTGATTCGGATGACCGGGAATTTTCACTTTAATCTTCATTCCGAGAAATCCCAAAAACTGGAATTTCAGATTTTCCGTTTCACCAGGAATCATCTGCGTCTACAGTCAACCGACGAAAAACATTCTATGACTTTCGATATCTGCAGATCCCTGATGCCTCCGATGGATGTTTCTTCTGCTCCCGACAAGGGAAGGTATTTTGATACCTGTCAGCCCTTTAATGATTCAGATCTGATTATTGCAGCGAGAACATGGTCTTATGATGAAGCTGCTAGTCTGATTGCGGGGGGAGCTGATCTGGATCATCAGAATATGTATGGGTTGACTGCGCTGCACATGGCGGTCGCTACCATGGATATATCCATGGTAAGGCTTCTGCTTGAAAGCGGAGCCAATCCCTCTATTATGTCGCCGACACTGCCCAGCCCGCTGGAAGTTACTCTTTTTGATTCCGATGATCTGGGCTATGAACTGGATTCCAATCAGGAGGAAAAACTGCATGAAATACAGTCGCTTCTACTGGAATATGGGGGGAGTACTCAAAATATTGAACGCTTTTGGAAGACATTATATCCTGCCGGTTTTTATTTCTGTCCCGATAAGATTCAGGGAGAACCGCTGACTGTAATTCCGGAAAAGGCCTTTATTTCATGCAAGGATCTTACCAATCTTGTTTTGCCGGATAGTATTGTTGAAATGGGTCCTATGGCTTTTCGGGACTGTTCTTCTCTGAAAACACTGCTTCTGCCCAGGAAACTGCAACATATTCCGGATAGATGCTTTGAAGGGTGTACATCTTTGGATCAGGTGACCATTCCGGGGGGAGTAACTTCCATAGGAATGGATGCCTTTACCAGCTGTGAATCCCTGGAGCATATAAAAATCCCGGAAGAGCTGACGTCACTGGGAGACAGGGCTTTCTTCGACTGTGAGTCTCTGGAGCGGATAGAGATTCCCCATAGTATCAAAAGGATAGAGAAAGAAACCTTTTGCTCCTGCGACTCTCTGAAAGAGGTGGTACTGCCCCAGGGATTAATCAGTATTCAGAATGAGGTATTCGAGAAATGTCCTCAATTAGCAACCATAAACTTTCCCGATTCCCTTCAGTTTATTGCAGAGGATGCCTTTGCAGACTCACCTCTTGTGAATCTTGAAGATCAGGCTGGCCTTATTGCGGAAGGCTTTGAGCATTTGCGGCGGGATGAGAATTTAACGGAATATACGCTTCCCTTATGGATGACGAAATTGCCGGATTTTACATTTATCGGATGCGTAAATCTCGAAAGCGTTGCCTTGAATGAGGAATTGTCCATTCTCGGGGAAAGCGCATTTGAAAAATGTTCCTCCCTCAATGAAATTCAGCTCCCTCAAAGTCTTGTTACCATAGGAAAGAATGCCTTCGCCGATTGTTCGGGATTGACCCGGATAGAAATCCCCAAAGGGAGTTCCTTGTCTACTCTTGAAGCCGGCGCATTTGAAAAATGTTCCTCCCTGGAAGAAATTCATTTTCCTGTTGGATTGGCTGCAATAGGTTCCCGCGCCTTTGCTGGCTGTACTGGGCTGACCCATGTAGAAATTCCGGAAGAACTCAAAATATTAAATTCCGATGTTTTTTCCGGTTGCAAAAATCTTAAAGAAGCAGTTTTGCCTGAGAATTTGAAGGAGATTAGAAAGAATGCCTTTTCCGGCTGTGACTCTTTAAAATCCATTGATTTGCCCATGGGATTGGAACGTCTGGGAGACAGAGCTTTGGCCGGGACAGCGCTGGAACGTATCAGTATTCCTGACTCGGTGCAATTTTTAGGGGAAGGGGTGCTTGGAAGCTGTAGTTTTTTGTGGGAGGTTAACCTTCCCTCTTCCATAACGGTCTGGCCGGATTCTCTTTTCTGTTATGATGTATCCCTGGAAAGGATTTCCATTCCCGAAGGAGTTACCAGTCTTGGCGAAGATTGTTTCAGAGGTTGTTCAAGACTGAAAACTCTTCATTTCCCGGAAAGTTTACAGGAGATTGGGAAAGGATGTCTTGAAGGCTGTTCTTCCCTTGAAACACTGATTTTTGAGAATTCTGAACCCATAGAAATGAATGGTAATCAATGGGCAATTCCCGAGAGCTGCCATGTCTATGTCCCCGGGGAATCGGTGGACCTTTATCAAAAGGCCTTGGAAGGGGTAATTGTATGTTCCCGTGAAGAAATGTCTGAGATGCAGGAAGAGCTTGTAGATGAACAATAAGATGCTGTCCAGGATTAAACCGCTGCGGCGGAAGAAATAGCGGAACAGCAGGAATCTGAAGGATCAATACCTTCGTAAGCAGGCTGATTATGAGAATTCCCGCAAACGTATGCTTCGAGAAAAAGAAGATACAATTAAATACGGTAATTCAAAACTTCTTTCAGATCTTGTGGAAGTGGTGAATAACATTGAAAAGCTATTCAATCCGGTGCGGATTCGGGAGATCTGCAGTCCTTTCATGATGGAATTATCATGATTGAGCAGCAGTTTTCTTCTATGCTTTCATCCAAATATTCTCTGGAAAAACTTCAGGCTGAGGGTAAACCTTATGATCCCAATCAACATGAAGCCCTGATGATGGAAGAGTCTTCCGAGATTAAGAAACCTACCGTTCTTCAGGTCTTTCAGAGTGGCTACAAGCTACATGACTGAATATTACGGCCTGCTCCTAAACAGGACAGCGAATAAAATTTTAAAGAATGCCAAAGGAGTAGATAAAAAATGGGTAAATTTTTCTTTTTTTAATGAGGAAGTCCCATAAAAATCGAATTTTCAACGGAATTTCCCTCAATGCAAAGACTGATCTTTAAAACACCCATTTCTGCGAACAGCAATAATTGTGACATAGGCAAATCCGTAGCAAATGTTTGTTCTACTGCCTTCCCTCATTTCTTCTACAATAAAACAATCCAAACCTAGCAAAATGATAATATGGAAACTTATCCGCCATATAAATCTCTAATTCCTTTTGCTTATAGTGGTCTAATTAATCCAACAGGTATCTAGCCTAATTAAATTCACATCCGTCATTATGCAGCTACTAGTTTAACTCTGCCATAATAAATATCTTCTGGGAATTCATCATCTAAAGCTTGATGTCTTCTCCTTTTATTATAGTACTCAAAATACTTAGTTAGATGTCTTTTGGCATCTCTAATATCTCTGTATTCTTTTAGGTATACATCTTCCTGTTTAACAGATCTCCATAACCTTTCAACAAAAACATTATCAAGTGCTCGTCCTTTACCATCCATACTAATTTTAATCTCATTATCTTTCAGTAAATCTGTAAACTCTTTACTTGTATATTGAGCCCCCTGATCTGTGTTAAATATTTCAGGAGTACCATATTTATCAATTGCTGCAACTACTATAGATTACAAAAGCCAACATCCATTGTATTTGATATGTTCCAGGTTAAGACCTTTCGACTATACCAATCTATAACTGCTGTAAGATATACAAATCCACCAGAAAGAGGAATATATGTAATATCTGTAGACCATACTTGGTTAGGTCTTTCTATCCTTAAATTCCTAAGTAAATATGGATAGATTTTATGCTCGGAATCAGGTGCTGAGAGGTTTTTCTTAGGATATATCGCGCTTATACACATTTCTCTCATCAATCTACGAGCTCTAAGCCTACCCAGTTTAATACCATTGGACTTAGAAATCTCTTTACTCAGTCGCCTACTACCCATACATGGGTTTTCTTGGTATAGGGCATCAATAAGTCGCATTATTGTATGGTCTTCGTTGGACTTTGTTCTTGGAGTATAATATATCCTTGAACGATTAATATTTAGCAAATCACACTGTTTTGAAAGTGATAGATTTTCATCTTTAGATACCATAGTCACCTTCAATCGATGTTCAACTTTTTCAAGTTTTTTTTTAAGAAATTGATTTGAATAGTCTGTTGTCCTATTAAATTTTGAAGATCTTCTTTTTCAGTTTCAAGCTCTTCAACTTTCTTCTTATCGACGTTATCTTTTTGAAATACAGATTCTGCATTTACTAAAAACTCTCGCTTCCATTGCCGTACTTGCTGGGGATGGATTTCATAATTACTAGCTATTTCACTGACTGTAATTTCTTCTTTAATAGCTTCTAAAGCTACCTTTAACTTAAACGCATTATCATACTTCTTTCTTCTGCCCATAGCATCTCCTATTATACATTTATATGTACAGGAGTGGACTTAATTTTCAGAATATCCTGTTTAAAAAAGTTAGACCGTTATAATGTATCATTGGTATATGTCTTTATCACAACATTTTCATAATCATTTAGACTTTCATTTTTTAATTCTAAAGTAGAAAGATAAAGATTCTCAACTGGAGTATCATTCCATTCAACTTTAACATTGCCAAATACTGAATCTTGAGCTGAAACACCGATTTTATTATGATTAACATAATATCGAAATACACCACGTTTATTGAGTATTTTTTGAGTTAAGAAAGCCATTGTTACTCCACCAAGACCTCCAAAAACAATTGAGATATATTCATTTTTTAATACTTCAATAATTTCCATATTTTCCTCTTGTTACCCATTTTCCACATAACATATTACATCACACCTTTTCCCATGATCAAATAAAATCCTAAAAACTACAAAATAATCACCATTTTATACCCAAATCCACAATCAAAGTTAAAAAATCAATAGGCATTAACAATATAAACAATTGTTCAGAGGACCATACCAATACTACCTTAAGAATAATCTCAAAATAAAACAACAGAACATCCCATACTTTTCCACATGGGTCAGAAGATTCAACAAATCATACAATTCTAAACTAGGCCTCCCAGAAAACCGTCAGGCATTGAATGCAATATATGGAGGAGGTTTACGATTAAAAGAATACTTTAATCTACGTATAAAAGATTTGGATTTTGAGAAAAAAATAGTAACAGTGAGAAAAGGGAAGGGGGGCAAAGATCGCTTAACCCTATTGCCCTCAGGAGTAATCGATCGAAGCAGGGTACGATATACGATCCGTCCAAGAGTTTTCTAGGACACTCCAATTATACTCATGTAGCCGAAAAAACAAATTAGGTATTGTCAGTCCTATGGATAATCTTGAGTAATCAGTGTTTTGTCTTGTTCCCTCATTTTTCCACTGTTCAATCCTTTTGTTTTGTTCTCATAAAGAACTAAAGCTTTGTTGCCCTTTTTGTGCTCTTAGAATAAATTCCTCTTTCAGATCCATAGTTTTTTTCTCCATCCAGGGCACCGAAACACCTCCAAAGTGTAACGATACCATGCTAAAAGTGTTACCTATGT
>NZ_AUFW01000022.1 GCF_000426705.1 Spirochaeta cellobiosiphila DSM 17781 | reverse complement strand
TCAGGGTTGAACCATGTTCCGTAGCCCTTACTGGCGAAAGGTTGAACCTGGAATATCCAGGGGGTTAGGGCATTGCTTACTAAGGGAAGCCTGACCCTGAGACGTCCTAATCCATCGGGATCACTGTTGTTCTCTACAATACCAATGGTTGTTGTGATCATGCTAGGTGGGTAATTACGTAGATAGTTATCCCTTGAACTGATATCAGAAGGATCATACTTTTCCCGACGGACTTTATCTAAGTCCTGGTAGGTGAGTATCATAATAAGCTCTCCTTAATTGAGTTTGACTGAGGATCCTTCGACATTCATATTGTCAGAGGCCGTAAGACTTACATCAGAATCACTTTCTATGGATATACCATCGGCTGTAGCTTGCAATCCTCCTGATAGGGATAACTCCGCTTCTTCCGCTTCAATCATGATTTTACCTGCCGCAGATATTCTTAAATCCTTATCAGTCTCCAGATTTATCATTTCATCAGCCATGAGAAATTCAAATCTGGTTGCTCCGTCAGCAGCGATAAGCTGGATCTTTTCTTCGCCTGATTTATCATCCAGGATCAGTTTATTACCGGAACGACTTTTAATGAATTGGAGATTGTTTTCACCATCTGCATTAAGATCACTGTCGGTGTTTTCTTCTGTACTGGGGGGAAGGTTGTCCTGATGGTGGAGACTTCCTAGGACAAAGCCTGCCTGGTGTCTGGCATCTTGAAAGGCTATAACAACTTGGTCTCCCACTTCAGGTAGGAAAAAAGCTCCAGAACCATTGGTTGCATAAAAACTTAAGATAGGTAGCCAGTCTGTTTCTGTGTCTTCACCTTGCAATGAATAGCTTACTTTGATACGTCCCATACTATCTGGGTCTGTGTTGTTGCTTACTGTTCCATAAATAAATTCATTCATTTTTTTACCATTTTTATTTCACAATTTTTTTTAAGTAGACAAAAGGATTACTACTTTAATAACATCACATTATTGATACTGATGGAGGTAGTCAATTAGCCCATGAAAGACATATTAACTAACTCATACAACAAAAGTTCTTCAAACTATGATGAACAATTCAAAGAATTACAATGGAAAAAATATAACGCTCTTGATGATTTTTTTCAGGTAAAAAAAAGAAAAATGTTTTTAGATGCTGGAGCAGGGACTGGTTTATTATATGAATATTTAAATAAGAAATATCCCGCTTGGTGTTCCTTCTATAATGGTGTTGACATATCACCTGGTATGATTAGGGAAGGACAAAAAAAGAGTATTCCCCATTTATCCATCATGGATATTGAAGAATTAAATTATCCCCATAACTACTTTGATTATGTTTTTAGTTTTACTGTAATTGGCCTTCTCGATCAAAGTGTTAATTCTGCATTAACCGAAATAAATAGAGTATTAAAAAAAGAAGGTATTTTAGTTTTTTCCATATTAAAAAAGAACGTCACAAATAATATATATGAAGAAATTGGTAATACTAATTTTTCTCTATTAAACACTTTTGATCATGGTCAGGATTTCTTTTTTTTATGTAAAAATATTAAAAAATAAAAATATTTATTGTTTTTATTTTTATGGGTGTTACATTTGGAACCGTAAAAAATAGCTTAGGCTATGAAGACTATTTAAGTATTATTTATGGAAAAATTATTGAAATTATGATGAGTGAAAATTTTTTAGGTTCCGGTTTTGCCTTCCCATTTGATGTTGATGAGACAGGTTCTATTGCACAATCTAGCCATGAAAAAAGTATTGCCGAATCCATTAAAATTATTTTGGGTACGTCCAAAGGTGAACGTTTAATGCGTCCTGATTTTGGATGTGAAGTAAACGATCTTGTGTTTGCTCCAAACAATTCCCGTACGAGAACATTGGTAAGTCATTATATTGAAAATGCCCTTGTTCGATGGGAACCCAGAATTATTTTAGATAAGGTTGAAGCATTAACTGATCCTGATGATGAGACTAAAATCAATGTATCCATACACTACAAAATACGCTCCATAAATACATATTTTAATATGGTCTATCCTTTTTATTTGGAGCGTGGAGAACTTGATACCCAGTCCCAATTTAGATGACAGAACTTATACAGATATAGTTAATGAAGCGAGACGTCTCATTCCTCGTTACTGCCCGGAATGGACAAATCATAATCCAACTGACCCTGGTATGACCCTTGTAGAACTGTTTGCCTGGATGACAGAAACAACCATTTATAGGCTCAATAAAGTTCCAGACAAAACATACCTTACCTTGTTGGATCTCCTTGGTTTGTCATTGGTTCCCCCACAACCTGCTAAAACTGTCCTTACTTTTAAAGTGGTAGAAGGTTATAAGTCAGAGGTTAATATTAAGAAAGGAAGTCTTGTGTCTTCTAATCGCGGTAATGGTGAGGAGAATGTTGTCTTTGAAACAGAGAACGACATCATCGCCACCAGCGCCAGAATAATTGGTGTTCATAATAGAGTTGGTGACGTTATTACAGATATTACAAAGGAAGTTGTAACAGGCCAGGGGGCCAAATTATTTAGTGGTACAGATAGTGTGGAACGCTTTATTTATTTCCAAAGTAATGAGCTTAAATTCCTGGAAGATAATAATGCTCTTGCTGTCCATTTTGTTGTTAATCATGAGATCTCCAGTGTACAAGAAGAGATCGTTAATTTTCTTGACTGGGAATATTGGGATGGTGCCAAGTGGGTTTTCTTTGATACTCAAAGAGGCCTTGATGGGGAATTGAGAAGTGATAATAAAATATTTCTTTGTGGCCCTATTGCAATAGAAGAAACGGAAGTTAATGGGGTTACTGGTTTCTTTATTAGAGGTAGTTTACGGGCTCTTCCCAGTAGTCGTCGTGCTTTCGATATTGTCAATGCAAATCTACAGATTATTTTTAGAGGGGAAGGATTAGCTCCTGATAAATTATTGAGCAATACCTCTAATATGGTTTTTCAAGAATTGGACCAAGGTAAGGATTATTGTCCTTTTCCCGGTATACCTAAGTATAACGATACCTTTTATTTATCCTGTGAAGAAGTACTTGCCAAGAAGGGCGCTGAAGCTTCTCTATTGTTTAACCTTAGTGAAGCAGCACAACCTCCTGTTGCTAATGATTCCCTTTTGCTTAAGTGGGAATATTGGAATGGAAAATCCTGGAAAACTCTCGGTGATACTACTTTAAAAGGTTCTACAGATCCTTCGGGATTAGACTTTGTCGATAATACAAATGCCTTTAACAAAAGTGGGAAGGTTTCCTTCCTCATTCCTAATGATATTGCTGCCACTGATATTGGCGGTGACAATCTTCATTGGATTCGTATTCGTATATCCTCCGGTGACTTTGGTACAGGTGGGCAGCATATTCAAAAGGAAGATAATACATGGGAATGGGTTTTTTCCAGTCCTGTAACACCTCCTTATTTTGATAGGATACGACTGCATTTTAAATTAAAGCCAGACATCCCTGAAGAGTGTTTTGTCTATGAGAACTTTGAGTTCGATAGTCATCATGATTTATGGAAAGATAATCAACAATTATTAAATAATGAAAAAACACCTAATACCAATCGTGTTTTTAAAATCAGCGAAGACAGAACTCCTTATGTATATCTTGGATATGACAGGCTTCCTTCTAAGAGTAGAACACAAGTTTATTTCCGTATGGATGATGGTGAAAAAATAAAGCCATCCCTTGATAATAAGTTCACCGGTGATGTTGTTAACCTTGAGCGCAGTAGTGGCCTAGTTTGGGAATATTTTGATGGCAAGGATTGGAATACTTTAATGGTTGATGACCGGACTGATTCCTTCCATTCATCAGGTTTCTGTTCCTTTTCTGTTCCACAGAGTTGGCCCTTAACTTCTGAATTTAATAAGGAAGGTTACTGGTTAAGAGTGGGGTTTAACTCCGGTAGTTTTGAAAGTTGTCCAGAATTATTGGGAATACATTTGAATACTGTATATGCCAGTAATCAGCGTACTTATACAGGAGAATTATTAGGATCCAGCTCTGGCTCCCCTAATCAAAGTTTTACTTTGTTAAGGACTCCTGTATTACCTGGAATAAAACTTATGGTAAAAGAAAAATCCATTCCCCCTGAATCAGAAAGAATTTTGATAGAAAGGGAAGAAGGTTCTGATTGTATTACAGAACACAATCAGGAAATCTGGATTCGCTATCATCAGGTAGATAATTTCCATAATTCAACTCCTCAGGATAGACATTATATGCTGGATTATCAGACAGGTCAGATCTTCTTTGGAGATGGAGTTAAAGGGATTATTCCTCCCCGTGATAAGAATAATATTATGGTGGACTCTTATCAGGTAGGCGGTGGCGAAAAGGGCAATGTGGCCCCCCACGTGCTGACCGTTTTAAGAGAAAGTATCCCTTTTATCAGTGGTGTAAGTAATCATTATAAAGCAGAAGCCGGTTCTGATTTGGAAAGTCTGCACAGCTTGAAGCATAGAGCTTCAGGTGTCCTAAAGAGTCTAAATCGTGCTGTAACATCTG
Source organism: Spirochaeta cellobiosiphila DSM 17781 (assembly GCF_000426705.1). Taxonomy (NCBI): domain Bacteria; kingdom Pseudomonadati; phylum Spirochaetota; class Spirochaetia; order Spirochaetales; family Spirochaetaceae; genus Spirochaeta; species Spirochaeta cellobiosiphila. The sequence continues at coordinate 29,466 of NZ_AUFW01000022.1, read as the reverse complement.
AAGACTATGAGTGGCTGGCAAGAGAATCTTCTGCTTCTGTAGGAAGAGCAAAATGCCTGGAAAAATTAGGAGCTGCTGGTGAGGTTGTTGTTATTATCTTGCCACAAGTTCGCATGGCGACTTTAGATCTCAGTAAAAGACTCTATCCCACCCCTGAATTACTTAAAAGGGTTAATGCCTATCTGGAACCGCGCAAGTTGATAGGTACCAAATTACGTGTCGATAGACCAGCTTATCGTAATGTGAACATAAGTTTGAATTTGATTCTTAAAAGAACTGTTGGTGACGTTGATCTTGTTCAGAAACGAGTAATGGACATCATACGACGTTCTTATCATCCCTTAGTTGGTGGTGATGGTGAAGGCTGGCCTTTTGGACAAGACCTTTCTCCTGCTGATGTCACTAACAGAATCGAACAAATAGATGCCATTCAACATGTAGAAAATGTGGAACTTAATGACATCAATTTAGGTAGTGTTGTTGAAAAAGTTATCTGCCGACAGGATGAGTTGATTTTTATCGAAGATATAACAATTAGCTACAGGAAGTATAACGGATGAAGCAATACGAGATAAATTCCTACTTATTAGATTATATTAAGTCCTTTTTAGAAAAAGAGATAAAAGGGGTTTCTCTCCAGTTGGGACCCACAGCAAAAGCAACTAAGCCTACTTTAATTCTGGATGTGGTATCCCTTGTACGCAGTGGGCAACGAGTTAACGGTCCACGGATTATTAAGAAAGCCGAATTTGAAGGCCGTACCATTGATGTCTTTGTCAGACCTCCTATCGAGATGGCTTTGACTATCAGTATTGAACCTCAGAATATGTCTTTACTGGATGCTATCAACGCAACAGCCCAAGTTGAATTGGTAATGGAAAAAAATAAAGAGATCCCTGTTGATAAATGGGATTGGACCGGTAATGAAGGTCAACCCTTGATTGTGGATTCTTCCCATCAAGAGGGACAGGGATTGATGCGTCAATACCAAGTTCAATATGCCATCGAACAGGATTACACAGAAGAAATAAAACGAGTTCAAGAACGCAAGTTCGAGGCTCTTAAGAAATGAAGATAAATTAAAAATAAGGAGTGATATATGCCCCAGTATCAAACACCTGGTGTTTATGTAGAAGAAGTATCTGGCGGTTCCAAACCCATGGAAATGGGGGCCACAAATATTGTTGGGTTTCTTGGAATTGCAGAAAAAGGTCCTGTTAATGAAGCCACTTTAGTTACGAACTGGTCACAGTACAGCAAAATATTTGGTGGACTTCATACCGGAGGCTGGTTAGCCCATGGTGTATACCAGTTTTTTATGAACGGTGGTACCAAATGCTACATTAACAACTTAGCCACAGCTGAAAAAAAGGCGGAAGCTAAGCCAGCCACTAAGGAAGGCGCTAAAGAAAATGCCAAAGAAGAAGTAAATAAAAGTGGTGATACTCAAATCAGTAATCCTGATAATTTGACCAAACTGATTATTGGAAAAGATGAAGGCCTTGGAAAAAAATCCGGACTGTTCCTCTTTGATGAAGTGCCTGATATTTCCATTGTTTGTGCTCCTGGAGTTACCGATGCAGCCGCACAGGATGCCATCCTCGGTCATTGTGAACGTCAAAGATTTAGAGTCGCCGTTCTTGACGCTCCTGAGACCATTGAAAAAGGGATTGATTCCATTCCCATGCCTAGAGATTCCTCAATGGGTGCTTATTATTTCCCATGGGTTGAGATGTATGATACAGAACTTGATCGAAATGTTTTTGCTCCCCCAAGTGGAGGAATTGCCGGGGTTTATGGTCGGGTAGATTCTACAAGGGGAGTACATAAAGCTCCTGCGAATGAGATCTTCCGAGGGGCTGTAGGTCTTAAGTACAACCTAACTGATGCGGAGCAAGAATTACTTAATCCTAAAGGAATCAATTGTATACGTGAGTTTGATGGACGAGGTATTCGTGTCTGGGGAGCTAGAACATTTTCAAGTGATCCAGAGTGGAGATACATCAACGTTCGTCGTTTATTCTGTATGGTCGAAAAGGCTATTCAGGATGGAACGAACTGGGTTGTCTTTGAACCAAACACACGGGATTTGTGGAAGCAGATTACTCGTAACCTAACAGCCTTTATGTTGAGAATTTGGAAAGACGGCGCTCTTTTTGGTGACTCTCCAGAGGAAGCTTTTTATGTGCGATGTGATGATGAACTCAATCCACCTGAATCTATTGATGCAGGTTATGTTGTTTGTGAAATCGGGATTGCTCCTGCTAAACCAGCTGAGTTTGTTGTGTTTAGAATTAGTCAAAAAGCCCTTGGTGGTGAATAAGTAAATTACCTTTAACAAGGTATATATAAATGTAAGGAGAAAAAGTAATGGGTACAAACTATGCTCCAACTATGAAAACTAACTTTAAAGTTGAAATCGACAAAGTCGATTACGGTAACTTTAGTTCTGTTAGTGGACTAGGTGCTAGCGCAGAAGTCACCGATGATATCGGCGGTATGGATAGAAACGCTAGAAAAATCCCCGGTAAGGTTAAGTATAACACTGTTACCTTAACTCGTATGGCTGATCCCAAAGACGGTCTATTGAGAGATTGGTGGAAAAGCGTTGAAAGAGGTACACCAGAAAGAAAAGCTGTTTCAGTTGTTTTCTTTGATAGAAATGGTGTTGACGAAATAGCGCGACGTAACTTGTTCGAATGTGTTCCTTGCGGTTGGGATTTATCAGATCTTAACTCTCAGGAAAGTGGTGCTATTTCAGAAAGCATTTCCTTAGTTTATGAGGATGCTGATTGGGGTTAATGATCCTATAAGCCGTGCAAGTTATTGTACGGCTTAGTTCTTTTATTTGTTAATTGAGGTATTCAGTGAAAAAGTCACTTTTATTCATATTTATATTACTGACAACATGTGCTCTTTTTGCTCAGGAAGAGGATTCTGAAGAAGGAGGATTCTTTTCTAAAGTCAAAGCTATATTTATTAAAGAACCGGAAATTCTTCATCAATCAAGGGATGATATTTTTGGTGAGATTCCCGAAGATTCACAGATCATATCTTTTATACCATTTGAACATGCCCTGTCAGGACCTCAAGATTTTGAATCGCGATTCAGACAGGAATTAATTAATCAAATTGTCGATCAGCAATTATATAGACCCTTTAGTATAGATACCTGGTTGGCAGAACAATATGAAGATGATCCGATTTCTTCTATGGAAAGATTAGTCAAACAAATCCACATACAACGTTATCCTGTTGATATTTTAATATCAGGTAGAGTATGGAAAATCGAAAATACCATTGGTGTTCAGATTGGTATGCATCGTATTAAAGAGGGAATCAGTTCTCAGTATTTTTATCGCATGTATGATGCTGAAAACTTTTATAATAATCTACCTAAAATGGTTTCTGAATTTCTTTATCAAATGGATAAACGATTTAATGAGAAACAGTATTATGCTTTAGATGATACTTTTTTTATTAACCCAGCAGGTTATCATTTTTATCAATATCAATACATGAAAGCAAAAGATGAACACAAGTTTGTAAGCCTACCTTTTTTAGAATTAAATGAGGTCGAATATGATAACAGTTGTGATTTTTTAGGTTCATTATTATATCAAAAATTATATGGTGCCAAAATTGTAAAACCCGAAATGTATTATTCCAATACAGATCTTGAAGATACTCGAAAAATAAAACGTTCTACAAATTATGTAGTTAATCTGGATATAAAAGCAACGGAACCTACGAGTGTTTTAAAAGTTGTCCTCAGAAATGCTAAAACAAATAAAATAGTCCTTCAATATCAAGATCCTTTATTAGGTTGGACATGGTCGGATATTGATCACACTCTTAATAATGTGGTGAGAATGATTCTCTTTGCAACGGCTGATGATAAAGAACAAAGTCTGTTTAGTGAAGTCACATTAGATACAGATATTATTGAACAGGGAACCATTATGAAAGATGGCTACATCCTTGGTTTGGCTCCTGTACATAAACTAATGCTTCCTATTGGTTTTCAAAAACTGCAGGTATTTGAAAAGAAGAAAAAGAAGACTATTGAAAGCCAATACAATATTTGGGTGGAGCCTTATCGTGGTGCTATGGACACCTTAAGTGATCGGGAAGTCAAATATTTAGATACGCTTATGAATATTAATGAATAGGAAAAACAGATGAAACCATTAATCTTTTTAATATTAGTCAGTTTGTTTATTACATCATGTGCCAGTGACTCTATAACCGTTTGGGATGATTATATAGTGACTGATTTGGAACCCCTTCCTGAACCCAAAAAGGAACCAGAACCTGAACCGGAACCAGAGGTTATTATTGAACCCATTTATGCCAATATTGCTATCGCAGAAGTAGAAGAGACAAATGGTGTTCAAAGCTATTTAATTCTACGGGCAGGAATGGAAAAAGAAGGAATCCATAAAGGAGCAAAAGGACTTATCTTTAGGGATCCTACTGAAGAGGAACCTATTGGAACTTGTAATATTGTAGAAGTGTTTCAGGGGTTTTGTAGAGCTAAAATCACAGATACAAGTTATCGAATCGACAATACATTTATCATAAAAGTGCAGGTGAATTAATATGAGTCATTTCGTCAAAGTAGAAACAAAAATTACTGAGTTAGGCATGCTTAAAAAAGCTTTAGAGGCTTTAGAAATGTCTTGGGAAGAAGCAGAGCAAGAGCAGATGCTATCTATCAAAGGTTGGGATGGTGAGTTCGGTAAAGCCAAGCTAAAAGTTGATACTGGTTGTTCCTATCCTATTGGCATCAATATTGATGAAGAAGGAAAAATCTTTATGGAAGCAGATTGGTGGGCCATTGAAACCTATACAGAACGGAATAAAGAAAGTCTTCTCAATGAGATTACCCGTCAATATGCTTATGAGACGGTTTTAGAAAAAGTTCGTAGCCAAGGTTACGAATTGGTTAATGAAGAGGAAGACGAAAAACAGCAAGTAAGATTGGTATTACGTAAATGGCAATAATGGTAGAAGAGACTGGTATAGATAATAACTTACAATCTCTTATAGGAAGACATCTCGTAGAAGTTACTAATCTTATTGGCCAGGATACCAAGATTGAAATCAAATATATTGATGCCAAGGTTCGTGCTTTTACCATTCTTGGGGTGGAGGAAAAACAGGATACCCTTTGGTTGACTGTGGCCTCTAATCATGTAGGAAAGTTTTTACCGTCATTATTCCAGAATAGTGATTTTCTCAAAAGGTTTCTGTGGGTGATCCAGCATATACAGAATGAGACCAGTTTAAAGCTGGATGGTTTACATCAATACTTTAACCCCTGGACCGCTCCTGAAGAATTTATCTCCTGGGTATCTGGTTGGTTCAATCTGGATATTGGGGCTGTGCAGAACGAGCACAAAAGAAGAACTTTACTGGCGAACGCCATTGCTTTGTATAATTGGCGGGGTACTGTCTATGGAATGACAAAGTTATTGGAAGCAGTAACGGAGATAAAACCTGTCATTTATGAAAATTGTTTTAGTGGTAACACGAATCTGTATGAAGGGGAGAGATACGCGGATCAACAAATCCTGGATGTAGAAATCAAGGGTTCCTTTTTCGAAGTTCATTTCCCTGTACCTTCTGAGGAGATCTCCCAGGAGATGCAGCGTTTTATCCATCGTATTGTGCAGAATGAGAAACCTGCCCATACAACAGCCTTTGTAACGTATAAAAAAGTTATTGTCCTTAAGAACCCCAATATTATCTCTGAAGATAGTCAAATGAGTGGTGAAGAAGGAATGAGAATATAGGAAGTATGAAATGACAGAATTAGAGTTAAATACATTTAAAAGAGCTAATTTCTTTTCCGGCTTGTTAGCAACTCCCCAGTTCTGGAATGATATACAGGATTATCATTTTAAAAAAGAGAACTTTTATAATAGAACCTTCAATGGTTTTGGAGTTGTTCCTGGAATACTAGAAGATATGCGCGTTAGGGCTTTGGAAAAATCGGGAGCATTAACTCTCGTTGTCTCACCGGGGTTTGCTATTGATGCGCTGGGGAGAGGTGTCTTCCTTCATGAACCAAAGGCTATCATGTTAGACACAAAGAAATATCATCTGCCTCAAACTGTGTTTATAACTGTGTCTTATCAGGAGCACTTAGATGACTTCTATCAAAACCAGGAAAACAGCGAACAGGCGGGTTATCGGAAAAAAATTGAAGCAGCCATGCTGGAAGTGGTTGATGTTGTAGAGGAAGGAAAGGGCCAGATAGAGATCGCACGGATTCGATTGGAAGAAGAAGATGGGGGACATATTAAGATGATCCGTAACCCTCGCATCTTTACTAGTCCTGATAAAAATGAACTGGATTTCCGATATGTCACCTATGCTGTCACAGCACAAAAGGCCTTATCTCCCTACTTAAAGGATTTCCTTCTTGAACTTGTTGAATCCACAAGGAATATTTCCACTGTAGCCTATGATGCCCTTCCTCTTGGAGGATTTCGTGAGATGCAGACTGTTTCACTAACTGCTAAAATGTTACTTACCTGTGGAAGTGTTAATTTTGAGGATGTCGTACATTTGATACATCCTTTTTTTGATATCAACAATCAGATCGTTCAAGAAATTCTTGATTATGAACGTAAAGAAGAGAAGCGGTATTTTTCTTCAAAAGATGATTTTGAAAACATTCGTCGCAGTGTTTATGAAATGGGTGATCTGATTAAATATTATGATAATAAATACGAGACTTTGGACAAAATATTAAAAGCCCATAGCATCGTGATTGAAGGTATTAAATCCTTATTAGTTACCAAGCGTATTACTTTAGATGACATCGCTTTAATGAGTTATGATCTGCCTAGAGTCCTGTTGGTTCAGGATGAACGATTTACTTTAGTAGACTTCCTTGATTTGAGTGATGTTAAATCGGTAACCGATCATGAATTGACTTTCAGGGAATGTAAGGATGCCTCAACCTCTAATCAGGCTTTCACTTATCCTGATGGAAGTCTGGTGCGTGATACCATTCGTCGTTATGTGGGCGGTACAGCTGTATTTACGATCCGCAATATTATCAAAAATAGAAAACTCATTCTTATCCGACGGACAGACATTGTTAGAGGTAATTATTCTGTTGATGTTACCTTAGGAGCTCAGGTTACTAAATCCATGACAATAGATGGTAATGATTCTGTTAATCGTTGGCGTAACGCATCTGTCCAGTTCTTTGAGGAGGAAGTCAAAGGTTATGCACTCCCTGTAGAATTCACCATCGGTGATGGAGGACGTGATAACTTTGGTAAGATCTGGGTCTATCAAAAATTGTAGGGAGTAGTAAGAAATGTTTGGTGTAAAGGTTTGTCCTGAAGGACATCAAATGGACCCCTCCTGGAAGGTGTGTCCTGTCTGTATCGCTCCCATTCGGGGATGGTTGGTTCTCCTTAATCATAGGGGTGCAGAAAAAGTCTATAACATCCACGAAGGTAAGAGCAAAGTAGGTTCTGGTGCAGATTGTGAAATCCGTATTACGAAAGGGGTTAATCGGCAGCATGCCCTCATTACCGCTTTAAATGGAGAGTTCCATATAACAACAATGGGATCTGGAGGTACGATCCTTGTCAATGGTCAAGAGATTGCCTCCTCCATCCTTATCGATGGAGATCTTGTTCAATTAGATAAAAAGGAGTTTAAGTTTAAATGTCTCTAAATAAAGTCATAAAAAGAACTGTCATACTCCTGACATTTGTGTTTCTTAATGTAGGGGTATGGGCTCAGACCTCTAATATCTATGTTCATATAAACCAGATACAGGATCAAAATTATCCTAAGTTAAGAGCTTATGTATCTGTAGAAGATAAAAAAGGTGATCCCGTTCTCTCTCTCGTTAGGGGTAATTTCACTCCTGGGATTGATGGTAATGAACTAGCCGGTGAGATGGAGATTGCTAGCTTTCAGTATACGGAAAAACCCATTGCCTATGGGGTTATATTATCAACTCAAGGCTTAATGGCAGGGGAACCGATTGCTCGGCAAAAGGAAGCTTTATTAGACTTGATTGACTACATGAGAGATTATGACACCTTGTCTGTTTATCTTATGGATGAAGAACCTGTCACTCTTTTTGAAAACCTAACAAAAGCTGAGGTAGATACTGAACTGATCAATAACCTGGAATCTTCTGATTATGGACGTAAGGTCTTTGATTCCATTGTTTCTGTTGGGCGTAAACTATCCTCTTCTGAAATAGAGCGGAAAGCTATCATCCTCATTAGTGATGGCCGAGACCAGGAAAGCCGTTACGATCAGGAGACTGCCCAGAAGATCTTAAATGAATTGGGTATCCCTGTCTTTCCTTTGGGATTACGTGTATTAGGTGGTCAGTATCTTAATGTCTTAGATGAATTGGCTCATGCAACAGGGGGTTCTTACAGATATAACAGAAGATTTGAATCTGTCCCTGATAATACATTACAAATCCAGAATTTATTGATGCAGAGTTATGTTTTAGAATTTAAAGCGAAGGAACTTCCGGCTGATGACCAGGTTCACCAAATGATGGTGAAGGTTGTAGACAAAGAAGTTGAAAGTACAGATTACAAAAACTTTACTGCTGTCAAAGTTCCTTTCCCTCTATGGCTGAAGATTGTTGTGGCTGTCATTGTTGTCATTCTTCTTATTTTACTAATTATTCTTTCTATCATTAAACGTAATAAAGAAAGAAAGAAGATGGGGATCACCAAGCGAAAATGTCCTGTTTGTAAAAAGAGAATGAAAGATGATTGGGATGATTGTCCTTTCTGTAAATATCTGGAACCTAAAAAGAAAAATAAAAAAAAGAACAAGGATGATTAAGTAATCATGAACAACACAGTTTTACCAGGTGTTTATATCAAATCAGAAGCTCCTCCTTTAAAACCCCTCGCTTTAGACCGTCGTACAGTGGCTGGTTTTGTTGGGGTGACAGAGAAAGGTCCTCTTGATATGCCTGTTAAATTGACTAGTTTTAATCAGTTTTTACGTGTGTTCGGTGGTTTTGAATCAGGGGGCTACCTAGCCCACAGTATATATGGATTTTTTAATTCCGGCGGTGAGGAGTGCTATGCTGTTCGAGTGGCTCATCAAAAAGGTGACAATTGTATTGCCACAGCTACTTTGACATTACGTAATACGAACAATCAAAGCTTTAGTTCTATACGAGCCCATAGTCCCGGAATCTGGGGCAACCGTATAGCCATTAAATTATGGCATGGTGTCGATCACAGTTATAGAACAGATGAATATGATCGTAAATCAGGAAGATGGATTACTGTTGATACCAATAAATTCAAGGGAGCCGAATATCTTGGTGTATGGATTGATGGAGAAAAGCAAATCCGTAAAGTTAATAAAATAACGGAAGACAAGCTGTATTTTTCAACACCACTACGCTTAAAAGATGGGATTCAGGAATTACTAATTGAAGAACTTTATATAAATGTTCAAATTGAAAAGGATAAAGAGAGGGAAGACTTTCTTTTTCTTTCAACCAATCCACAATCCGACAGGTATCTTCCTCGAATCATTAATGGTACATCACGGTTTATTACAATAGATGAAGACATTAGCGGTTTTCCTCTGGAACAATCTTATGCCCATCTTGAAAAAGGGCGTAATGGATTAGTTAATCTAACCGCTGGCGACTTTATTGGATATTTCAACGGTCTTGATAATAACTCCGGCTTGGGACATTTAGAAGCTTTTTCTGAAATAAGGCTCGTGGCCATTCCAGATGTAGCCCTATTTGAACAAATATATAACAACAACAAAGATGAATACGAGAAAATGACTCGAGCTGTTCAGCAAGCCATGGTAGATCAATGTGAAAGGCTTAAAGACCGCTTTGCTTTATTGGATGGCCCGGATTTAGATTCTGAGCTTGCTTTAATGAAATGGTCCGGCCAATACGACACCAAATACGCGGCTGCTTATTTCCCTCATATCGAAATCCTTGATCCTACAGATGCAAATGGCGTTCGTACCCTTTTCATTCCACCCAGTGGACACGTGGCTGGGGTCTATGCCACAGCTGATAAAAAGCATGGTCTGCATCATAGTCCTGCCAATTTTACCATCCCCGGAGGAGTTGGGCTTAAGCAAGCACGCAGTGATGATCAATTGGGTATGCTCTATGAAACTGGGTTGAACCCCATCAAGTCTATACCGGGAAGAGGAATAAAAGTATGGGGTGCCAGAACCTTATCCCATGATACGGAATGGAAATTTATCAATGTATGCCGTACCTTCGACCGAATTTCTTCTGCTATTCGCAAAGGTACAGGGTGGGTCGTCTTTGAACCAAATGACAATAAGCTTCGTAAGAGGGTTATTCGATATATAAGCGCCTTTATGATTGACTTATGGCATAAGGGAATATTAGCAGGAACAACAGCAGAGGATGGATTTTATGTTCAATGTGATAATGAACTGAATCCTCCTGAAAACATAGATTCTGGAGTTTTAACAACACGTATAGGAATAGCCATTTCTAAGCCTGCGGAGTTTATCAACATCACTCTTCATGCTAGTAAGGACGATTCTAATGTGGTTATTGAGGATTAATAAAAGGAGATAAACATGAGTGACAGAGTAGAAACGTTTTTACCGAATTACTTTTCGATTGAAATCGAAGGCATTGAGACTGCCAGATTCTTCCGTTGTGATGGTCTGGAAGCGGAAACTTATATTTATGAAGTGGAAGAGGGTGGCCTCAATACAGGAACACATAAGTTTTTTGGAAGGACGAGATTTCCAAATATTGTGCTTGAGCATGGAGTCACAGATAACAATGAACTCTATGATTGGTATAAAACAACTGTCATGGAAGATAATCCTGTTGAACGCAAAAACGGTTCTGTCGTCCTCCATAATCAAGCTGGTGAAGAAATAAAAAGATGGAATTTTTTTAGAGCCATCCCTTGTCGATGGGTTGGTCCTAGTTTGGGAACAGATAGACATGGTGTGGCCATTGAACGAATCGAAATAGCTCACGAAGGTTTGAGTCCCGAGTAAATCAATATAAAAAAGGAGAGTCCTATGGCCTTAGAAAAAGCAGTTATTATTAATTTGGATACGGATGATGAGATCCCCGTATTATTTAATCCCAAAGAATATATTGTTGAAAAAAGAACTCCCTGGAAGGAACACGAAATCCACGGATTAGATTCCCCAGCAGTTGAGTTTACCATTGGTGAACGTAAGCGTTTAAGCATGGAACTATTCTTTGATACATCAGAAGACAAAACAGATGTCAGAGAATATACAGACAAGATAGAAGAACTCATGTTGGTCAATTCTGATGAGCACAGACCTCCTTTCCTTTTATTTAGCTGGGGAGAATTAAAGTTCAAATGTGTCCTTGAGGATCTCGTACAGAGATTTACTATGTTCCTTAATGATGGAACTCCCATCAGAGCTATTGTAAAAGTAATGTTCAAGGAGTATTCCAGTGCGGCCAGTCAGATAAAGGAAAAACCACGACACTCTGCAGATCATACTAAGCAGATGGTCTTAAGAGAAGGGGAAACTTTAACTTCCATGGCTAGTCGGGAATACAATAATCCAGCTTGTTGGCGGGATATTGCAGAAGCAAATAACATTGAAGATCCTATGAATGTTGAACCAGGTACTGTTCTTAAACTACCACCATTATATTAGATTAGGGAGAGTGCATTGTGAGTGATCTACAAACATTAACTCCCGGATTTATTATATATATTAATGGGACAAGATTAGGTGTTGATCAAGAATCAAGTGTCAAAAAGATCGTTATCAATGATCGTTTAGATGGACCAGCAGGTTTTACTGTTTATCTATCAGACATGAACCAGGAGTGGGCAGGCTTTGCCGACTTTGGAGAAGGTAATCAGTTTTCTATCCATCTAGGTTATAAAGACAATATTGAAGAAGTTATTCTTGGTGATGTTGTCAGTGTCTGTGGCGAGCTTAAGAAGAATACCACCGCTATGACCATCATTAAGGGACGCAACTCTTTACACCGCCTTAAAACAGGATTGAAGACAAAGGTTTTTTCCGAAACAACAATCACAGACATCATTAGCCAAGTCGCTTCTGATGCAGGACTCAGCGTTGATGTGGATGAAGTTGGGGGAGAAACTCTTTTCTGGGTACAGCGAAATCAATCAGATTATGACATGATCATGTCTTTGGCTTCACAGTATAACTGTTCTGTCTGGGGGGATGGAGAGACTCTTTATTTCAAACAGCAAACGGAATCAACAGAAGATGTGGTCCTTGAATGGGGCAAAACTCTATTAGAATTCTCCTGTGTCAATGATGTTCAGCAATTAGTAACGGAAGTAGAAGTTATCGGTTGGGATAGTCAGACTGGAACTTCTGTATTAGGGACAGCCTCACTGGATGATATTACCCAATTAGTGGGTGGGGAAGAACTCGGTGGACACATAGTAGAAGATAACTTTGGCCCTCGTAAGGTCGTTCTCAATGATCATAGTGCTATTGATCAGGATACCGCTGATTCACTGGCCATGGAATACCTCACACGTAATAGTTTTAATTATGTGAGAGCTCATGGTAAGTGCGAAGGGGATTACCGAATCAAAGCGGGAATTGAAATTGAGATTGTAGGTGTGGGAGATAAGTTTGCCGGTACTTACCTTGTAGAAGAAGTAAACCATATTCTCCAGAGTCAAACAGGTTATCGGACTTCCTTTACCTTAAGAAGGAATAAGGTATGATAAATTTACACTCCTTTATTGAAGTATCAGAAGTAAATGGCCCAGGAAAACGAAGTGTTTTCTGGGTTCAGGGATGCCATTTTAATTGTCCCGGTTGTCGAAATCAAGCTGCTATAAAGTTTGAAAATCATCAGCTCATTAACAGTGAAGAGGCCTTTCTTCTGATACCCATTAAGGACGTGGAGGGGGTGACCTTTAGTGGTGGAGAACCCTTTCTTCAAGCTGAAGCCTTGATCCCATTAGCAACTTTGATTAAAGAAGCTGGCCTTAATTTGCTTATATACAGTGGATACACAAGAGAACATCTTGAGTCCAGCATCAATCCCTATCATCAGCAATTACTGTCTTTGACAGACATTCTAATAGATGGTCTATACCGTCAACACATTCCCTCCCGGCACCCTTGGGCAGGTTCTGGTAATCAGAAGGTCCATTATCTCAGTGATAGAGCCAAATTAATGAACCAAGCTGATGAGGTCAGACAGGGAGAGATTCATATTACCAACACCGGTGACATAATTTACACCGGGATATTCGAAAATGAGGATTACTTATGACATTAAAAGATATGCCCGTTAGCAAACGGCTCGAGATATTAATTAGAGCTAGATATCCCCTGATTTATATTGTATCTAGTGAAGAAAATCGAGTGGAAGGTACTGTCCGCAAATTAGTTACTGATCGTGAGAAGCGTTATTTTTCCTGGACCATAACCAAAGGTCTTCTCGGGGATGATGGTAATAGCTTGTCTGATCTCCGCGAGCCTATAAAGGTCTTGGATCACATACTGGAATCAAAGGTCAATGGCGTATTTGTTCTCAAAGACTTTCATCCTTTTCTTAATGATCCTGTTGTGCTTCGTAAGCTCAGAGATGTGAGTCATGAATTGAAAACAAGCATGAAGAACCTTATCTTCCTGACCCCTGTAACAAAGATCCCCCAGGAATTGGAAAAGGAAATTACTTTACTAGATTTTGACCTTCCCCAGAAGGAAGAAATATCCCGTATTATCGATGGCATCCTCTATTCCCTTGGTAAAAAAGAAGCAGAAATGCCTGAGTTGCAAGGTGACAATAAGGACAAGATTATAGAAGCTTCATTGGGACTAACAGCTGAGGAAGCGGAAAATGTCTTTGCGAAATCTCTAGTGGCCGCAGGTAAATTCGATGTTCAGATCATCCTGAGTGAGAAGGAACAGATCATACGTAAATCAGGTGTCCTTGAATATTATCAAACCAATGAACAAATGGGACAGATCGGAGGATTGGAGAATCTTAAAGAATGGCTTCAGAAGAGGAGTCAAGCCTTTACAAAAGAAGCGAGAGACTTCGGATTACCTCAGCCCAAAGGTGTCTTAATGATAGGGATTCCTGGTTGTGGTAAGTCCTTAACAGCAAAAGCCATTAGTAGTTTATGGCAGTTGCCCCTTCTACGCCTTGATGTTGGTAAGGTTTTCTCCAGTCTTGTTGGTAGTAGTGAGGAAAACGTCCGTATGGCTATTAAAACGGCCGAATCTATTGCTCCCAGTATCCTTTGGTTGGATGAGTTAGAAAAGGGATTCGCCGGAATGGGACAAGGAGGTTCGACTGATGGAGGCACAAGCCAAAGAGTCTTCGGTACCTTCTTAACCTGGTTACAGGAAAAGACAAGTCCTGTCTTTGTTGTTGCCACCAGTAATAATATATCCGCTTTGCCTCCTGAACTACTTCGTAAGGGACGTTTTGATGAGATCTTTTATATCGACTTACCTAATAAAAGTGAAAGGGAAGATATCTTCAAGATCCATTTGGACAAAAGAAAGAGAAGCTCGACCAACTTTAACCTGGAAAATCTATCCAAGCTGTCTGCCGGTTTTTCAGGAAGTGAAATAGAAGAAGTCATTATTAGCAGTCTGTATGATGCTTTTGACAAGAAGACAGATATTGATCAACACATGGTAGAAGATTCTATTGAAAAGATTATTCCCTTAAGTAAAACCATGAGTGAGGAGATCGGTAAGATTCGGGAATGGGCTAAACAACGAGCTAGAAAAGCCAGCTTGATAAGCTTCGAAGATGAAGAAGATAAAGTTCGTCAATTGGAAATGAATTAGGAGTATCCCATGGCACAAAAACATGAATTAGAAGTAACCATTAGTGAAACAGGTGAAGTCGAATTAACCGTTAAAGGTGTTAATGGACCTCAATGCCTTCGTATTACTAAAGAATTAGAGGAAGCCCTTGGTTTGGTTAGTGATAGGCAGAAGACTAGCGATTATTACAAAGAATCAGACGATCAGACAGGTCATATTAATATTGGAGATTTAGATTAATGGAAGGCATTGCTTTTACTCTCCCCCTAGGTTTTACAGATGATAAGGGCCATCTACAGCGTAAGGGTATGATGCGTCTGGCTACCGCAGGTGATGAACTGCGAATACAGAATCATGATCAAAACCGTTTTAATCATCGCTATAGGGATCTCCTTTTATTAAGTCAGGTGATCACTCTGTTAGGGGATAAAACAGAGGTAACTCCTGAAGACCTTATGGAATTATATGAAGCTGATTTTTTATATCTTCAACTTCTCTATAAAGACCTCAATGGAGATATCGAGAAAAAAGCTCAGGTTCAATGCCCTAGTTGTGGACAGGTAGATACTATTATGATTCCTGATTTATTTTCGGGCATGGATTTTAGTTCTGAGGATGTTAAGGCCTAATGGAATTTAATAGTTACAATCTGTGTTTTCTGGATGAGGAATTACAAAAAGGATCACTCCACGATACGCAATTGGAACAGGTTGACTTGTCTGATAAAGAATTAAGTCATCAACAATGGCAGGAAGTATCCTGGGCAGGTGTCCGTTATTCTGACAATAACCTAACTCAGTTGTCCTGGATAACGGGGGAGGTTAAGGAATCTGATTTCCTTGATTTACAATCAACTCAGTTGCATTGGGATAATGTCAAATTATCTGGTGTGCGATTCCTACGTAATCATTGGAATCATCCCCATTTCAGCCGTTGTGATGTAGATCGTTCTATTAACCATCGCTGGCTTGTTCAAGAAGGACGCTTTGATAGCTGTCGATTTAAGGACACAGAGTTCAATAGAGCTAGCCTTAATCAGACCCTCTTTAAGGAATGTCGTTTTGAGACTTCCTATGGTGAAGGTTTGTTGGGGTTCCATAAAAGTGATTTTAGTAATTGTTTGTTTTGGGGATGCTATTTTGCAGGGGATTTCGGTTCTGACATTGAATGGAATAATTGCCTATTTGTTAATTGCCATTTTGATCGGGTGGGAGTGGAATGTTTTCAAGAAGGTTCTTATTTCTTTAAGGACTGTATTAATTCTCCTTCCTCATATAATGGCTCACTAAAACACGAGAACTATGATAGTAGCCAATTAGATGAATTGTATAAACGTATAGAGGATCAACCTATGGATAAGGAATCAATTGCAGGCATGCTAGAGGATTATTCCCAGGACATGCTGAGAGATACCCTAGCTGATTTACTAAGTCGTAAGCCTAATGTGACACAACAACAAAGTACATCAGCGCAAACGGAATGGGATAAGATAAATAATTTTACTCACCTAATGCGATACATTAAGCAAAAATATGATTTTGCTGAATTAGATAGTTTTAATGTGGAAGGCAATGCTGTCCATTACAGACATAAGGGACGGCTACATTTGATAAGTGAAACTGAGGAACCTCAAGTTACTGAGCCTTCTTCCCCTTTAGAAGAAAGCAGTTCAGGTCGTTTTGGTAAATTGGAGTTGTAAATATGTATGTAGAAAGCAATAAAAGAACAGGAGAGATATCTATTTCTTTACCCACAGGAGCTCAAGGAAGAGAACAGGAAGTACAACAACTGCTTTTCCAAGAGTTTGCCTATGAGGATATAAATAAATCAACAGTTGATAAAATGAATCAGTTCTTAACGAAATGGTTTAAAGAACAAGGTATCGAAATCCTTGAGGGGGAAGCATGAAGATACGAGAAGAATTTAAATTCATCTTACCAAGAGGAATCGGACTTGAGCCAGAAATCGGTAGTAAAGTATCTGGTACGATGCGTCTGATCAAGGTTAAAGATCTCATTCAAATACAACAGGATAATAGAGTAAAAGAAGATAGTAGTTACTTTTACGTGGTTCTATTGTCACGTATTCTGGTAAAACTGGGCAAGGAAAAAATGATTACCAGTCGAACCATCGAAAAGCTATGTCCTGAGGATTTTGCTTTTCTCATTGATTATATGAATCAAATCAATCATCAGATTATTAAACAGGTTAATTTGACTTGTTCCTCATGTGGACAAGCTTATACAGGGGAGTTTCAGCTACTGGGGGAGGTTTAAGCCACCTTTCGGGAGATATCTATCGTGAGGTGGCTTTCATTGCCTATCATTTTGGTTGGTCTAGGGAAGAAATAATGAAGATGCCCCATGGAGAACGTAAATCCTGGATCAGTCAGATCAGCCAGATAAATCAAACAATTAATGCTTCTCAAAAAGCAAAACAATTACAAAAAGAAGGGGGAGAACATGTGGGATTTTATTCTTGAAGTTAGTCAGGACGGGTATTATCAAAATCTCAGTCAGGAGATCGACAGCACAGTCCGTGAGTACGCACAACGCAAAAAAGATGATGGTACATCTCAAGAGTTTAAGGATTACCGGGATTCTGTTCAGGAGACTCTCAAAAAAGCTATACGCTTTAGTCCTCAATGTCCTTATATCAATGTGGATGCTGAGTTTTTTTCACCTGAAGGGGATTTCGATGAAGCCCGTCTTAACAAGTTCCAACGACAAGTTCTTCTAGAACATACTGGTCAGCAAATGCTTTGGAGTTTTGCTGGGACAACTAGTACCTACTCTCCCTTATCTAAGGACAAACTTAAAGAATCAGGTATCCAATATGAAGATTTACTTCCTTTGGAGTTGAGCCAATCCCATAATACACAAGCCCCTCAAGGAAATCAGCTTTTTATTCATCCCTCTGGCCAGATATCACCAAACAAATCAGGTGGTGATAATAAGGTTCGCTATGATCGTTTGACAGATCAAAGTGGATTTGATTGGACTGCAGGATATGATCCAGGTCGTAATATTAAAAAAGACTGGGAAGGGGCTTATGACAAAGATGGTTATTGGACTCAAGCAGGTGGGGCTTACACTGAACATACTCCTATAAGGGGTCTAGGTAATAATAGCCAACTTCATCTTGTATTTCTTGATGATACTCATGTGATATTGGAAGATCCTGATAATATTCTCGAAGAAGGCGCTTCTGAAATATTCTACACAGAAAGTGGTGATATCTATGGTGGTAGACAAGTTAATTCGTCTAAGTCTATAGAACGAGTTATGGAAGTCTTAAGAGGAAAAGATATAGCTCACTTATCCGGAGTAGCTCTAGGACATAGAAATGATTCAACTGAAGAGTATTATCGCTCTTTATTAGCTCCTTATACAAAAGACTCCATCCAGATATATGGTAAAAACGATCCACAATATATACAACGTCTCAAAGATAGGGACAAACAGAAGAATGAACAGGCTGTCTCTTCCAATATCTTAAAAGCTCTTAATGTATTAGTCACAGAACCTATTCCTTCTGCTTATATTACAGAGGCTATCAACCCAGATTATGATCAGGAGCACATAACTCCCATTGAGGCCCGTCAAGTATTGAATCAACAGGAAGGACAAGAAGTTATAAGTCAATTAGGGGGCCATTTAGATGAAGAGGCTTGGATTTATCTACAAAATCAAATCCAGGACCTAGAAGACCCAGAGGGTGGTGACGAATTTTATCAGGCCGTTGGTTATATCGCCCAGGAGGGAACTCAAGACCTGGCTGATTTCAAAAAGACTCAAAAAGAGTTAATCGATATAGCTTTTGAGCGTTATGTCAAAAAGAATAGGCAAGCTGGTACTCAGCTGGTTTTATCAGATGATACAACCCTCCAGGAAGTGCTAAACGGGCACAGTTCTACAATGAATGATGTCTCGCAGTCTATAACTGCGAAGGACCTCTTTAACTTTGAAAAACGAAATAAATGGATTGATGAAATGATTGTCCCCTTGTCGGGAGCCTTAGCTGCTGATCAATTAAGAGTCTATCTTGATGGGATTGATCTCCCCCCCGTAGAGTGGGGTTCTTATCACAAATACCTAACTAATGGATTAGGTCAGTTCTCATCTCTTCGCTCTAGCCTGGGAATGAACCCTAAGGAGATCGCAGAAGCTTCTTATCAGATGACTACTAATAGTCCCGTTGTCTCTACCTATAAAAGAAAAGTTGTTAATAAAGATACCAGCCTCGCTCAGATAATGGATAATAACCTGGGTAAAGGAGTGTTCTATAAAAAAGTACAACCTTTTAATTCCCTTGTTGATGGCAGAACGGATAGAGCCTCTGTCATAAAGATTCCAAATCAGGATGAGTCTCAAGGGGATAGCTTGATGAGTTTTGTTAATGAACAGGATAAGCTATCTGAGTCTGACAAAAAAGATATTCTAGAGATTCTCCAAAGCAATGCCTTACCTATGGCCTCTGCTTACCAATATGACCAAAACATTAGGAACATCATTAAAAGTTCTGATCAGTCCCAGTTTATTAAGGACGAACTTAGATCATTAATGCAGGGAAATACATCTCAAAAATCTTCCATCCATATTAGTTCTGAAGAAAAAGACTTTCCCTTAGTGTATGCTCTTGGACCTGAATGGAGTTGGATGTCCCAGGAAGATCAAACGGATGTCATGAAACAACTTGAATCCTCTCAAGTTCAGGGATTGAGTGCTGGAGCTGTTAGCTCCTACTTAAGCTCCCAAATATCAGGTGATACTCATTGGAAGAGCTCTTTGTTGAGTGCTATCAAACAGTTAAAATCTTCCTCTCCTAACTCTGTTACAAATATCAATATACCAAGTATAGATCCGGGACGATACAATTTGGCTAATGAAAAGGATAGAGCTAACTATCTTAGAACGGCTCATGCAAAACATTTGGGATTGGATAAGGATATGCTCAGTGAGCTTTATCAACAACATTTAAATCAATACAAATCAACAGACAAAGGGAGTTTACATTCTGTTGGTTCCTCTATTCCCATTACCTGGTCTGATTTGAATTTACCAGTTCAATCTAATACTTCGGGATTTGCTCCTGTAGCGTTCGCCACGTCCCAAAGTAATAATCGATCATCATTGATGACTTATCGAAATGATCTTAATCCAGCTAATGTTAATAAGGGAATTGATAAAGCTCAGGCTTATGGTGATTTTAGCTCTCTGAAGATGAATAATTCCCTAACGAAAGGGAGAGGTCATCAGAGTAGGCCTAAAACCGGGATTATGACAGGATCTACTCTACCAAGTGATTTTACCTTCTCTGGTTCGCGTAGTTACTTAGATCGTCATAATAAACAGAACAGTCTTATAGATGCTATATCTGATGGCATTCCTTCTGTTCCTGGTAATAATACGGGGAAGATTGACCCTGATGCTTTCTTTGCTCAAGGTGGAGGGAATAACCCTACTTCGATGGATAAGATCAATGCCCATTATCAGCAGGATCGTAATCAAGTCATGAATCAACGAACTCAACCGGCCATGGCGAAGGAGACGGGGCATTCAGGGGGGGGGAGTAGCTCGGATAAGAGTCATAATACCACTATTGATATAGATGATTTCCTTGATGAGATTCGTGATCAAGTTAGAAATAAAGGTTTTTAGGAGACTCTGAATGAATTTACGAGGAAGCGATTACCAACTTTATTACAATATTTGGCAGATTATGAAGAGCTCCACCGCTTTGTACCAAAGCTATAAACAGGCTCTACAATATGAAACAAGTCGTCAATATAAAACGGATCCTTTAAGTTCAGCAGGAGGGTCTGCCATCCCTCATCTATCAGAAAGTTTGGATAGGGAAGAACCATTAGAATTTAGTATAAGAGATCAGTTTGAGCGAGCTTTTGGAGTGGATTTATCTAGTGTAAGAATACATACTGGCCCCACTGCTGAAGACATGGCACGCCAATCTGGAGCTAGAGCTTACACCATAGGTTCTCATATCTATTTTGCTGGTGGAGAGTATTCTTCTCAAACTGAGGAAGGTATCAAATTATTAGCCCATGAGCTTCAACACGTCATCCAAAGCCTAAAGGGTTCTTCCATGGTCTATTTGGAAGATAGGCAGAACTTAGAAAATGAAGCAGAAAGAGTGGAAGCTCTATTGGATGAACAAAATCTTCATAATATGGATGACATGGATCTTCGTCAAAAAGGATCTATGCTCGGTGGAACCTCTCACTTCGGAGATCAAGGTGGCGGTTTGTTTAAAAAGCCGGGAGCTTCCGGAGCTGATAGTCTCGATGACTTTGTCGGTAATCAGGCAATTCCGGGATATACCATCTGCCTCAATAATGGACAAAAGGTTGATCTAAAGCCTACTGAGTATGAAAGATTGAAAGATACTTTAGTCGATGAGCTAGAAGCTTGGATTAAGGAAGAAGCCTCTCTATTAAGTGATGAAGGGGCCTCAGCCCTTATAACGAATTATCAAAAGTGGTTATCAGAAGGGAGGCAGCTATGAGTTCCCCTCCTTTTAAAACCTATAAAGAAGCCTATCTCTATAAGATTGAGGAGTTAGTTGATAAGGTCATATCTAAGAATAGATTGATGAAAACTTCCTACTTTCACGATGGTGATAGAGGTAGTTGGTGTCATGGTTCAAGCTTTGATCGACAGCATTATCAAACAACTTTTATTGACTACTTATCCGCAAACCGTGATCACTATTTGAAAGTTCTAGATACGCAGCCAGAATATGAATTGCGTGAATTAAAGACATCCCTAGAAAATGATCTTCGTGGGTATGAATTGAATTATGATTCTAGTTTAGGTGGGCTTGTCACTCTAAGTGAGGGTGATAGCTGGGATAATGTAAGTGAAAGTGATTTTCAAGATTATATGGATGAGCTTCGAAGTGTGTATGGAGAAGAATACGAGTGGAAGATTACTTCCTTTATAAATAGGCTTGGCGACGGTACCTTGTTTTTGAATCTTCCTTCTGCGAAAACTCATTACAATGACTTTGCAGAGTTCAAAGAAGTTACACTATCCAAAGCCTATGAACCTAGCTATATGGGAAGAACTATAGAATACCTAATTAAAGGGGAATATAGTGATGATCCTACCGGTTTAGCTATAGCTATTCAACTTGTCTTAGGTTTCACTGGCTTAGATGCTCCCATGGATGCGCGGGATTTAACCGCTAACTTGCAAAAAGGTGAGTATGGTCAAGCATTATTATCAGGGATTGGTTTATTACCTATTGTCGGTAATCTTAAGAATCTCAAATTCTTAGATGATGCAGGGGAATTAAGCAAGGTAGCTTCTAAACAAGGTGCTCATGTACTGGAACAATTGAAATATTTTGCAAATAATGCAGATGAGTTCAAAGAAGCATTTTCTAATTCGGCTGAATTTAAGAAAGTATTACTACAATTGAAAGAAGCAGGGGGGGATGTAGCTAGGAAAGCTGATCCTAGTCTGTTTGATGAATTGTCAGTCTTACCTGAGAATGTTGATGGGATACTAAAATTATTAGATTCTAGTGAAGAGTTAGCAATTATTGCTAAACGAATTGAAAATGTCCAAAATGGAAAAATTGCCAATATTGATGAATTAGGGGATATTCTAAACAAACCTATCATGGAAGTTACAGATGAAATGCTTCCAGAAGGATATGCTTTTTATTATACTGCTAATAAACAAAAGAAGATAAGAAGAACTAAAGGATCTGCAGAGAACTCTGTCTTTGCACGCTTGACTGTTAGGAATAATAAGATTGAGCTTTGGGAAGGTGCTAATAGAGTCAGTCAATCAGGTAAACTAAGAAGAATGCTTCTCAATAAATACGCTAGCCAATTAGATAACATTGACTTATCATTTCATGAAGCCCATCACATTGTTCCTGATGCGGTAGTTCGTGATCATCCCTTGTTCCAATTGGCGAGGAAACTAGATTCACAGCCTTATGATATTGATAACTTGGATAACGGTGTTATGTTAGCTAAAACTGGATATAGTAAGATTGAGGGAATATCTGAAGGTTTACCATTTCATAGTGGGAGCCATCCAGTATATAATGATCTGGCAAATAAAGTTGCAAATGATGAGTGGGATGCTCTTATGTTGGGATTTGAATCAATTGATGATCTTTTAGATCATCCTGAAGAAATTCTAGAAGCTACAGAAAGAGTTCAAAAAATCTTATTGAATAAACTACATAATATTATTGGTAAGTTAGAATAGGAGAAAGCATAGATGGAAAAGATATATGAGATGACTTGGAGCAAAGACCATCTTGTTGATGTTGAGTATGACATATTTCATATGCCATTTGAAATGGACGAATCTTATCGTGCTCGTTTTTTTGGGGGGAGTAAATATAATATTCAAAAGAATTTATTATTTTCGGGAGATATTAAAATACTGGGTGAAATTGATTTTATTGTTAACGATTTATGGTTACCAATATTTAGTAAACGAATGATTGATTTGCTTACATCCTTGGGAAGTTTTGAATATGAACTAATTACATGTGGAATATTTGATTTTACTTTGCCACATGAAAAGGTTTTTGAAGATCGCTCAAAATGGATAATAAAGAATGGTATTGAAGTAAATAAAGATTATTTTGCACTTAGACTATTAGATCCCACAGTTGAGATAGACTATGATAAATCTGAATATGATATTGTTATGAAAGATCCATTAAGATTGGGAACTATAACAAAATTAGTAGTTAAAGAATCTGTAGGGGGATTGCCTCCCATATTTAAAATAAAAGAAAAACCAAGTCGAATTTTAGTTACTGAATCAGTGAAAGATGAACTAGAAGCTGCAGGTCTCCAAGGACTAGTATTCGATGGCAATATATTTTAAATGGAAAAAATATATGAATTACGTTGGAATACGGACCATTTAGTAGATATTGAATATGACATATTTCATATGCCATTTGAAAATGATGTACTTACAAGTGCTATTTTATTTGAAGGAAAGAAGAAACTTCCTAATAAATTTCTATTTTCAGGAGATTTTGATTCAGTTGGTACATTTGACTTTATCACGAATGATTTAAGACTTCCCATATTTAGTAAAAGAATGATAGACCTTCTAACCTCATTAGGTGACTTCGAGTATGAATTAATTCCTTGTGAGATCTTTGATTTTTCTATTCCACATGAAAAGGTTTTTGAAGACCGTTCAAAATGGTTATTCAAACCAAGTATAGAAGTGAATAAAGATTATTACGCCCTCAGGCCTTTAGGGAATTATCTGGAAATGGATTATGAAAAGACAGAATATGAAATGCTAACAGGTTTTCCAGGAGAAATAGAATCTATATCAAATTTAGTAATAAAACAAACTGAAGAAGGTTTGCCTCCTCTATTTCGCATAAAAGAAAAATTTAGCTCAATATTAATCCCTGAATCAGTAAAAGTAGAACTAGAGGCAGCTGGTCTAAGAGGTTTACTTTTTAGAAGTAGAATCCTGTAGATGGAAAAAATATATGAATTAGATTGCAATATAGATCATTTAGTAGATATTGAGTATGACATATTTCATATGCCATTTGAAAATGATGTACTTACTAATGCTCACTTTTTCGGAGGCAAGGAGTTTTTGCTCCCTGATAAATACTTGTTTTCAGGTGATTTTGATTCAGTTGGTACATTTGACTATATAACAAATGATTTACGAATACCGATTTTTAGTAAAAGGATGATAGACTTACTGACCTCATTAGGTGACTTCGAGCATGAATTAATTCCTTGTGAGATCTTTGATTTTTCTATTCCACATGAAAAGGTTTTTGAAGACCGATCAAAATGGTTATTCAAACCCAGTATAGAATTAAATAAAGATTATTTTGCTCTTAGGCCTTTAGGGAATTATCTGGAAATGGATTATGAAAAATCTGAATATGAGATGTTAAGTAGACTTCCCGGAGAAATGGGTGCTGTAACAAATCTGGTTGTAAAGGAACCTGTAGGTGGGTTACCTCCAATTTTTCAAATCGAGGAAAAGGGCGGGACTCTATTAGTTCCCGAATCAGTGAAAGCGGAGCTAGAAGCTGCAGGACTAAAAGGATTAGTTTTTAAGACTAGAATAGTTTAAATGGAAAAAATTTATAGATTACGTTGTAATAAAGATCATTTAGTAGATATTGATTATGACATATTTCATATGCCATTTGAAGAAGAACAAGTAGTTGGAGCATATTTTTTTTTGGGAAAGAAATTCTCAGTACCAGAAAAGTTATTATTCTCAGGAGATTTCAATTCCGTTGGAACATTGGATTATATTTCAAATGACTTACGGCTTCCTGTGTTTAGTAAAAAAATGATTGATTTTCTTATATCACTAGGAAGCTTTGAATATGAAATTATTCCTTGTGAAATATTTGATTTTAGTCTACCACATGAGGATGTCTTTGAGGATAGGTCAAAATGGACTTTCAAACCAGGTATCGAAGTGAATCGTGACTATTATGCTTTTAGATTATTAGATAACTATTTAGAAATGGATTACGATAAATCAGAGTATGAATTGTTAGGTGATGAAGATGACTCAATCCTAACTTTAACCAATTTAGTTCTGAAACAAAATGAAGCAAGTATAGCTCCAATCTTTAGAATAAAAGAGATGAGGAGAGCTTTATTAGTTACCAACTCGGTAAAAGAGGAATTAGAATCTGCTGGTTTTAAAGGTCTTATTTTCACAAGTAAAATATTATAGATGGAAAAAATATATAATTTATATTGGAATATAGATCATTTAGTAGATATTGAGTATGACATATTTCATATGCCATTTGAAAATGATGTACTTACAAGTGCCTATTTTTTTGGAGGTAAGGAGTTTTCAATTCCTGATAAATTTTTATTTTCAGGAGATTTTGATTCAGTTGGTACATTTGACTTTATCACGAATGATTTAAGACTTCCCATATTTAGTAAAAAAATGATAGATCTATTAACCTCGCTAGGTGACTTTGAACATGAATTAATTCCTTGTGAGATTTTTGATTTTTCTCTTCCACATGAAAAGGTTTTTGAAGACCGATCAAAATGGTTATTCAAACCCAGTATAGAATTGAATAAAGATTATTATGCCCTAAGGCCTTTAGGTGATTTTCTAGAAATGGATTATGAAAAGTCTGAATATGAGACACTAAGTAGGCTTCCCGGCGAAATGGGTGCTGTAACAAATTTGGTTGTAAAACAAACTGGAGGAGGTTTACCCCCATTATTTCGTATAAAAGAAAAATTTAGTCAAATATTAGTGCCTGAATCAGTAAAAGCTGAATTAGAAGCTGCTGGACTAAAAGGTTTAGTTTTTGAAAATGAAATTATATAGATGGAAAAAATATATGAATTACGCTGGAATGCAGATCATTTAGTAGATATTGAATATGACATATTTCATATGCCATTTGAAAATGATATTCTTACAAATGTCTATCTATTTGGTGGTAAGAGGTTTTCACTTCCTGATAAATTTTTGTTTTCAGGTGATTTTGATTCGGTTGGCGAATTTGACTATATAACAAATGACTTACGGATACCTATATTAAGTAAAAGAATGATAGACATACTAAACTCATTAGGTGACTTTGAACATGAATTAATTCCCTGTGAGATCTTTGATTTTAGTATTCCACATGAAAAGGTTTTTGAAGACCGATCAAAATGGTTATTCAAACCCAGTATAGAATTGAATAAAGATTATTATGCCCTTAGGCCTTTATGTGATTTTGTGGAAATGGACTATGAGAAATCAGAATATGAAACATTAAGTAGAAATCCTAAAAAAATGGCTGCTATAACAAAACTGGTCTTAAAGGAAGTGGAAGGAGGTTTACCTCCTCTTTTTCGTATAAAAGAGAAGAGTAGCTCTATATTAGTTACTGAATCAGTAAAAGTAGAACTAGAGGCAGCTGGTCTAAGAGGTTTACTTTTTAGAAGTAGAATCCTGTAGATGGAAAAAATATATGAATTAGATTGCAATACAGATCATTTAGTAGATATTGAATATGACATATTTCATATGCCATTTGAAAATGATGTACTTACAAGTGCTATTTTATTTGAAGGAAAGAAGAAACTTCCTGATAAGTTTATTTTTTCTGGCGATTTTGATTCAGTTGGTACATTCGACTATATAACAAATGATTTACGAATACCGATTTTTAGTAAAAGGATGATAGACTTACTGACCTCATTAGGTGAGTTCGAGCATGAATTAATTCCTTGTGAGATCTTTGATTTTTCTATTCCACATGAAAAGGTTTTTGAAGACCGATCAAAATGGTTATTCAAATCCAGTGTAGAAATAAATAAAGATTATTTTGTCCTTAGGCCTTTAGGGGATTTTCTAGAAATGGATTATGAAAAGTCAGAATATGAAATGCTAACAGGATTTCCTGGAGAAATAGAATCTATAACAAATCTGGTCATAAAGGAAGTGGAAGGAGGTTTACCTCCTCTATTTCGCATAAAGGAAAGAAGTATCGCCATATTAGTACCCGAATCAGTAAAAGCTGAATTAGAAGCTGCTGGACTAAAAGGTTTAGTTTTTGAAAGTGAAATTATATAGATGGAAAAATTTATAAATTACATTGGAATATAGATCATTTAGTAGATATTGAATATGACATTTGAAAATGATGTACTTATAAGTGCCTATTTTTTTTGAAGGCAAGGAGTTTTCAATTCCTGATAAATTTCTTTTTTTAAAGTGATTTCGACTCAGGTTTACAGTCAATATACAATCAAAGTCCTGCAGGAATTGGGAACAAAGCGAGAGAATAATATGCCTAGAGTTGTTAATATACCATTAAAATATAAAATCATTTTGATCATTACTTGCTTTTCTTTTGTTCTCCTGAAGAATTATTATGATAATGAATTTATTGCCAAAATAAAGAATAATGAGGAAATATCAAGCGTATTAGTTTGTCAATTTACTGATAAGACTACAGATACCTTAACTCACAAAAATACATTTGGAAAATTACTCAATAATAAACAGCAATGGGAATTAACAAATCTTATTGAAAGTTTAGAAAAGGGGTCTAAAAAAGAAAAAAAGATGTATGAATATTATGGTGAGATTGAATATGTAATGAATAATCAAAAGAATATATACATTGAAATATTTTTTGATATAGACTCTGACTTTATTGTGCTAATTGTTTATTCAAAAGGCTGGTCAGGCGGAGTAAATTGTTACATAAAAGATAATGATAATCTTCTAAAGAAAAAACTAATTGAAATACTCCAATGATTAGAAAAAGAAATTAATTTAATCAAATAGAGCTACGTGAGGATATAGTATGGGTGGAATAGCCAAAATGTCCATAAAAGAAGGTATTATCTTACTTGTAATATGCTTTGCTATCGCTATTTTCATTAATAATTATAATAGTAAAATTATTTCATCTATTCAGGATACAAAATTAATAGATCAAGTTTATATTTACAACTTTATGCGAAATAACACATATATTATTGATCAGAAGAAGTTATTAAATGTAGAAGATAAAAAAGAATTAATAGATATTATTAAACATCTAGTAATAGGCTCCTATAAAGAGAAAAAAATATATGAATACAATGCATTAATGGAATATAAAATGCTAAATGGAAAGAGTATTAAGCTTAACTTATATTTTGATTCAGGTTCGGATATTATCATAATAAAAGTAGATTCTGGTGGACTATTAGCAGGATTTCACGCTTTTATAAATGATGAAGAGGGAGCTTATCAGCAGGAGCTAATAAAACTACTTCAGGAATAAGCTAATACTTGGAAGCAGCAAAAAATGTACAAGAAAATCAATTGAAGGCAATGTTAAAAAAAAATACGTGAATTATGCTAGGACATTAGATATGCAAAAAAAATATAGTTTAAATTGGAATAGGGACCATCTGGTAGATATTGAGAACGATATATTTCATATGCCTTTTAAAGGTGATGATATAATATTGGGTTATATTTTTGGAGGAAATGAATCTCCGAATCCTGATAAGTTTGTATTTTCAGGAGATTTTAATGTTGTTGGAAATATAGATTACATTACAAATGATTTATGGATTCCGGTTCTCAGCAAACGAATGATAGATTTACTAACATCACTTGGCAGTTTTAAATATGAATTAATTCCTTGTGAAATCTTTGATTTCACCATACCACATGAAGAGGTGTTTGAGGATAAATCAAAATGGTTATATAAACCAAATATCGAATTGAATAAAGATTACTATGCTCTAAGGCTTTTAGATGATTATGTTGAAATGGACTATGAAAAGTCAGAATATGATATTTTAATAAAAGATCCATTAAGGATAGGTTCTATCGAAAACTTAGTATTAAGATCATCAAAAGGTGGATTACCTCCTCTATTTCGAATAAAGGAAAAGCTTAGTCAAATATTAGTCCCTGAATCTGTGAAAGAAGAATTAGAGGCTTCTGGACTAAAAGGGTTAGTTTTTGAAAGTGAAATTATATAGATGGAGAAAATTTATAAATTACGTTGGAATACAGATCATTTAGTAGATATTGAATATGACATATTTCATATGCCATTTGAAAATGATGTACTTACTAATGCTCACTTTTTCGGAGGCAAGGAGTTTTT